>NZ_JBVJVO010000003.1:236713-516787 GCF_055603625.1 Streptomyces sp. NPDC037273 | reverse complement strand
GGGGGGCAAAGAGGTTAACGAAGAAAAAACGCCAGGGACTGGAGAGAGCTTCGGGGCCGGGGAGGCAAGGCGTGTGTTCGCCTTTTAGATGGCGTGCGCCCCCCCCCCCCCCCCCCCCCCCCCGCCCACGGCCATCACCTGCCCTTCGGACCTGGCGGCGGGTGGTGCGCCGGTGAAGCGGGTCGGATTACTTGACGACGCCGAGCGACGCGTAGTCGTAGCGGCCGTTGTAGGCGTCCGCCGTGTAGACGTTGGTCAGCCGGGAGCTGCGCCAGATGATGTTCTTCTCGTGGGTGAAGGGCAGGTAGACCGCGGCCTCCGACACCTTCGTGTTGATCTGCTTGTAGAGCTCGCCGGCCTTGTCGGGGTCGGTCTCCTTCAGCGCCTGGTCGAACAGGCCGTTGACGGCCTTGTCGTTCAGCTCGGAGAAGTTGTTGTTACCGCTCTGCAGGATGAAGCGGCCGTCGACCAGCGGCTGGAGGAAGCCCTGACCGGTCGGGAAGTCGGCGCCCCAGCCCATGATGATGATGCCGTAGCCCTTGTCCTTGACGACCTTCGGCGAACCGATGATGCCGGACGTCTGGGCGCCGTCGAACTGGTCGATCTCGGCCTCGATGCCGACGGCCTTCAGCGACTGCTGGAGGGACTCGGCGGTCGCGATCTCGATCTTCTTGTTGTTGCGGACCGCGATCGTGGTCTTGAAGCCGTTCGGCTTACCGCACTTCTTGAGCGCCTCCTTGGCCTTGGCCAGGTCCGGGGCGCCACCGAGCTTGCCGTACGGGTCGGCCTTCGGGTCGGCACCCTTCAGCCCCGGCGGAAGCATGTTGGTGGCGATGTCGCCACCGGCCTGCGGGCCACCACGGGCGGTCTGGAGGGACTTCGAGTCTGCGGCGTAGATGATCGCCTTGCGGCACTCGATGTTGGGGATGACCGTCTGCGGGAAGACCGCGTAGCGGATGAAGCCCGTCTGCGGGTTGTCCGCGTTCTCCTTGTGCTGCTGGAGCACCTTCTGGCGGGCGGAGGCGCCGACACCGGTGGCGTTGATGTCGAGGTCGTACTCGCCCTCGATCAGACGGTTGTCCATGTCGTCGGCGTTCGTGGTGAACGTGACGCTGATGGAGTCCGGGAGCGCCTTGCGGACGTTGTCCGTCTTCTGGTCCCACTTGTCGTTGCGGACCAGCTTCATGGACTTGTTCGGCGTGTACGACTGCCACTTGTACGGGCCGGAGGAGAAGACGTTCAGGCCGTACTTGGCCTTGGTGTCCTTGTCCTGGCGGACCGGGGAGGCGGCGGGCATGGCCAGCAGCTGCAGGAAGTCACCGTTGGCGACCGGCAGCTTGAAGATGATGGTCTTGTCGTCCGGGGTCTCGATGGCCTTCAGGCCGAGCTTGTCCGCGGAGGTGTCCTTGTAGGGACCCTTGTACTCGCCCTTGGGGTCGAGGACCTGCTGGAGGTAGATCGGGCCGCCGGAGATGACGTCCTGGGCCCAGACGCGCTCGATGCCGTACTTGATGTCCTTGGAGGTGATCGGCTTGCCGTCCTCCCAGGTCACCCCGTCCTTCAGCGTGAAGGTGTAGGTGAGGCCGTCCTCGGAGATCTTGCCGGCGTCGGTGGCGAGGTCCGGGACGAGCTCGGTGGAGGCGGAGCCCGGCTCGGCCTTGAAGGTGACGAGCTGGCGCGTGTAGTAGCGCTGGAAGTCCCACACGAAGCCGTAGTAGCCGCGCTGCGGGTCCCACGAGTCGGCCTCCTGCGAGCCGATGAACTTCAGCTCGCCGCCCTTCTTGGTGGAGGGGCTGGCGACCTTGTTCACGGCGGCGTTGAAGCCGGCCGCGCCCGCCTTGCCGTTGCCGCCGTCACCGGACTTGGCACCGCCACCACAAGCCGTGGCGGCGACCATCGTGGCCGCGGCAAGCAGCGCGCCCGCGGCGATTCTGCGCTGGGAGCTCTTCAGCATGGGTCCAACAACCTCCGGGATAGTGGCGGCCGTTACGGCGGTCCGCCGATTGGGGATCAGCCTCCTGTCGCCAGCGGCAGGGGCGGGTCTTGCGTGTCGTCGGCGAACGGTCAGCGGGAGCCCTTCGGGTCGAGCGCGTCGCGCACGCCGTCGCCGAAGAGGTTGAACGCCAGGACGGTGATGAAGATCGCGAGGCCGGGGATCACCATGAAGAGCGGGTCCGCTTCGTACGTGGTGATGGCCGTCGACAGCATCTGCCCCCAGGAAGCGGTGGGAGGCTTGACACCCGCGCCGAGGAAGCTGAGCGCCGCTTCGGTGAGGATGTTGGTCGGGATCATGAGCGTCGCGTAGACCGTGATCGGGGCGATCAGGTTGGGCAGCAGCTCACGGCGCAGGATGTAGAGGCGGCCGGCGCCCAGGCTCTGGGCGGCCTCGACGTACTCGCGGTTGCGCAGCGAGAGGGTCTGGCCGCGGACGATGCGTCCCACGTACGGCCAGCCGAAGAAGCCGATGACGAGCACCAGGGCGGCGATGCGGACGCCCGAGCCGTCGAGTCCGAGGAGCTTGTTCGGGAGGACGGAGACCAGGGCGATCGTGAAGAGCAGCTGCGGGAAGGCGAGCATGACGTCCATGACCCGGCTGAGGGCCGCGTCGATCCAGCCGCCGAAGTAGCCGGCGATGATGCCGAGGACGGTGCCGAGGGCGACCGCGAAGACCGCCGCGAGGAAGGCGACGAGCAGCGAGATCCGGGCTCCGTAGACGATCCGGCTGAAGACGTCGCGGCCGTTGACGGGCTCGACGCCGAAGAGGAAGTCGGAGCTCACCCCGCCCCAGGAGCCGATCGGGGTGCCGAACAGCGGGTCGATCTGGTCCTCGTGGAACTCGTCCGGCGGGTGGCCGAGGAGGCCGACGATGACCGGCGCGAAGATCGCGACCAGGACGAGGAAGAGGACGACGAACGCGCCGGCGAGGGCGAGCTTGTCGCGCTTGAGGCGCGTCCAGGCGATCTTCCAGGGCGAGCGGCCCTCGATCGCCTTGGCGGCCGTGCCGGGGCCGTCCGGGGTGCCGGAAGCGTCGGGCGCACCGTCGACGGTGGCGGTCGCCTCGCCCGCACTCGTCTCGTGCAGTGGTGCCGTCATCGTGGTGAGGACCCCTCTCGGCCGCCGGTAGCCGGCCCTTGCCCGCCGCGGGTAGCGGCTCGGTGGAACAACCTGCTGGGCATAGGGCTCGAAAAGGAGCCGAACGCCCGGTGTTCCGGGGAGTCTTCAATGCGTTCGTGATCACCCGCCAGCCCTGACGAGGAATGTTTGCTCAAACGTGATGCGGTGCTGCGACTTCCGTTATCCGGACGTCGTGATCACCTGAGCGGACCAACTCGGGTCCTCTTCCCCACAATCGGGCATGTCGCCCAACAGGGCGTTTGAGCTCCTCAATTGGGGCGAACGAAGGCCTCCGGAGAGGCCCCGCGGGGCTGTCGGTACGGACGGGGAGGAAGGCGACGTCTCAGTATCCGGACGGCGCCGGCGGCGGGTAGCCGTACCCCGGAGCGGGCGCGGAACCGCGGCCGACGTGCGCCTCGCGGTCGTAGAAGGGGCGCGCGTTCGCCCGCAGCCAGAGCGCCACCGGGTCGTAGGAGTCGGAGAGGGCGACCGTGGAGACGGGCAGCCCGTCGGGTACGGAGCCGATGGACTGGCGCATCATCGCGCGGACCGTGTCGACGGCCGCCGGGGAGGTGTCGTACAGGTCGAGACCGATGGCGAGGTACGGGGAGCCGAGCGCGGGCTGCACCCAGCCGCGGCGCAGCGCGCGGACGGCCGGGGTGCGGTGGGCGTTCTGCGTGAGCAGGGCGTAGAACTGCGGGATCTCCACGGCGGGCTCGGAGACGCGGAGCGGTCCCGCGGGCATCCGGTCGAGACCGGTGGCGATCCGGCGCAGGTCGGCCCAGGGGATGCCGACGCCGCCGCCGGGGGCGTGCGGGTTCAGCCAGACGCCCCAGCGGTCGGGGTAGAGGGCCCGGGCGATCTCGCGGCCGGTGACGAGCTCGTGGGCGCGGTTCCAGCCGGAGGCGGCGAGCTCCTGGGGGGAGGTGACGCAGGGGGCGTAGCCGAAGCCGTCGACCTCCATGTTCCCGTACTGGGCCTCGGGGGAGCCGGGCGCGCCGTGCCAGAGCAGCATCCAGAGTTCGCCGTCGGCGAGGGCGTGCAGCAGCTGCTCGTACGCGTCGTAGCGTCCGGGTGCCACCTCGCGCAGCATGCGCTCGACTGGTCCGGCCGCAGCGGTGCCTGACGCGCTCACGCTCACCATGGGTCCCCGCCCCTCTTCCGTCCACCATGTTCCGCGCGGCTCGCGTGCCGCTGCCGAGTCGGTTCGGCTCACCGGTCAGTTCAGCTTAAACAGGAGGTCGCTCACACGGCGGCGCGCTGGTAGAACGGGCGCACCCGCTCCAGCAGCCAGTCGCCGACCGGGTCCTGCGCCATGTCGAGCAGGATGAGGTTGACCGGCCAGGCGACCTCGACCCGGCCGAGGGCGCGGCCGAGGGCGTCCAGGGGCGCGTTGCGGTCGGCGCCCTCCCAGTGGGCGAGCTGGACGCCGATGAAGAGGGCCGGTTCGGTGCCCTCGACGCTGGCGAGCGCCCGCCGGGCGCTGGTGACGACGCCGGTGGCCTCGAATTCGGCGGAGGCGGCGGCGAGGAAGTCGACGGGGTCGTCCTGCCAGTCCGGCTCGAAGAGCCGGACGCGGCCGCCGGTGGCGGGGCCGTCGAGCGGGGTGCGGCCGCTGCGGCAGAGTTCGGCGACGGCGGGCGGGGGCAGCGGGACTCCGGCGGTGCCCCCGGGGTTCACGGCGATGCCGAGCTGCGGGGGCAGGCCGCGGGCGAAGTCGCGGGCGGGGGCGACGGCGAAGGACATGTGCTCGCCGACGCAGGCGAGGAACTGCTGCTCGGAGCTGAAGACGGGGACGTAGGCGGCGCCCTCGATCTCCATGGTGGCGAGGTCGAGGCCGGGGCTGTCGGGGCCGCCGCCGTTCGGCAGGGGCACCCAGACCTGGCTGCGGCCCAGCACCTCGACGAGCCGGCCGCCCGCCGCGGGGTTGCCGAGTGAGGCGGCTAGGACCTCTTCGAGCTCATTGCCCGGCCACGTCACGTCCACGGTCGCGTTTCCCCTTCTCGCACGGCCTGCCGCACCGGCCGCCGGGCAGCACCCTAACGCCGCCCCGGGGCCGCCGTGGCCAAAAGGGAAGGGTACGGGGTCCCCCGGGGCGGCGGGACGGGCCGGAGCGGCGCTACGCGGCCTCGCGGAAGGCGATGCGGCGGAGGGTGTCGGCGGCGGCGCGGTCGAGGAGGGTGACGGAGGAGCAGCCGGGCGGGAGGCTGCCTCCCTCGGCGGCCTTGAGGAGCCGGCCGACGGCTCTGCGGTGCCGCGCGAAGGCGTAGGCGGAGACGCCCCGGCCGCGGGCGTCCTGGCCCGCCCTCGCGGTGTCGGGGGTGACGTCGAGGAGGACCAGGTGCAGGGCGCCGCCACGGCGGCGGGCCTCGCGGGCGAGCCAGCCGCGCACCCAGGACTGGGTGCCGCAGTCGTGGACGATCACGCTGATGCCGGAGCGCAGGGCGCGGCGGAGCCCGGCGTAGTGCGCGAGGCGGACGAGGGGGCGGTAGACGGCGTACGGCAGGAGGCGGGGCATGCGGGCCTCCCAGCGCTCGCGGGCGTCCTGGGAGTCGATACCGCGGCCTTCGGCGGCGCGCCTCATGAGGGTGGACTTGCCGCTGCCGGGGAGTCCGGAGACGACGACGAGGTCGCCCGCGGCGAAGAGGAGGGCGCGCGGGCCGTGGCCGCCGCGCTCGCGGAGGTCGCGCAGGAGCCGGCCGCGACGGCGGGTCCTGGCGCGGGCCCGCTGGGCCGGTATCCCGGTGCCGGTGGCGTACGCGCCGGTGTGCTCGATCCTCATCGCGCTCCCCCTGTCGGGTCTCAGGAGACCTGAGGAGACCCTTGCCCACGAAGTGTAAAGAAACGGTAATGAGACACAAGCGATTTGCCCCGCCGACACCGCATGCAATGATGTGCGCGCCAGGCGCGCACAGTCGCCACACAATCGCATACCGGCCGCTCGAATCCGCGCGGGAGAGTTCCGGACCGCCTTCGGCGCCCGGACGCCGAAGGAGCAAGACCCTCCCTTGAATCTCTCAGGCCCCGTACCGCGCGGATGAGGCAGATCTGAAAAGCGGGACACCTGCCGTGTCCCCACCCAAGGTGCAAGCCGAACTCACGTCGCCGATCCCTCGGTGACGAGATGCTCTCGGTGAACCTCTCAGGTTCCATGACAGATGGGGAGGACGTCCTCGCCCGTCATGTGTTTTCGTCACCGATCACGCCCTTGGGACCCGGGAGCCACCCCATGAGCACTGCCCCCCGTCTGACCGCCCTCGATGCCCTGCATCGTTCGCTGGGCGCGACCATGACCGACTTCGCGGGCTGGGACATGCCGCTGCGGTACACGAGCGAGCGCGACGAGCACAACGCCGTCCGCACGAAGGCCGGCCTCTTCGACCTCTCCCACATGGGCGAGATCACGGTCACCGGCCCGCAGGCCGTGGACCTCCTGGACTACGCCCTGGTCGGCAACATCTCCACCGTGGGCAACGGCCGCGCCCGCTACACGATGATCTGCCAGGAGGACGGCGGCATCCTCGACGACCTGATCGTCTACCGCCTGGGCGAGACCGAGTACATGGTCGTCGCCAACGCCTCCAACGCCCAGATCGTCCTGGACGCCCTCGTCGCCCGCTCCGAGGGCTTCGACGCCGAGGTGCGCGACGACCGCGACGCGTACGCGCTGATCGCCGTCCAGGGCCCGGAGTCCCCCGGCATCCTGAAGTCGATCACCGACGCCGACCTGGACGGCCTGAAGTACTACGCCGGTCTGCCGGGCACGGTCGCGGGCGTGCCCGCGCTGATCGCCCGTACCGGCTACACCGGCGAGGACGGTTTCGAGCTGTTCCTGAAGCCCGAGCACGCGGAGGGCGTCTGGAAGGCGCTGACCGAGGCGGGCGCGGGCGTCGGCCTGATCCCCTGCGGCCTGTCCTGCCGTGACACGCTCCGCCTGGAGGCGGGCATGCCGCTGTACGGCCACGAGCTGACCACCGCCCTCACCCCGTTCGACGCGGGCCTCGGCCGGGTCGTGAAGTTCGAGAAGCCCGGCGACTTCGTCGGCCGCAAGGCCCTGGAGGCCGCCGCCGAGCGTGCCGAGACCTCTCCGCCGCGCAAGCTGGTCGGCCTGATCGCCGAGGGCCGCCGTGTCCCGCGCGCGGGCTTCCAGGTCGTCGCCGGCGGCGAGGTCGTGGGCGAGATCACCTCGGGCGCGCCGTCCCCGACGCTCGGCAAGCCGATCGCCATCGCGTACGTCGACGCGGCGCACGCGGCTCCCGGCACGCCGGGTGTAGGTGTGGACATCCGCGGCACCCACGAGCCCTACGAGGTCGTGGCACTGCCGTTCTACAAGCGCCAGAAGTGACGCATTCGTCTCACCCGGCGTCTCACCCCGCAAGACCCACGTACACCAGTACTCCCCCGATCCAGGAGAATCAGGCCATGAGCAACCCCCAGCAGCTTCGCTACAGCAAGGAGCACGAGTGGCTGACGGACGCCGTTGACGGCGTCGCCACCGTCGGCATCACCGAGCACGCGGCGAACGCGCTCGGCGACATCGTGTACGTCCAGCTTCCCGAGGTCGGCGCCACCGTGACCGCGGGCGAGGACTGTGGCGAGCTGGAGTCGACCAAGTCCGTCAGCGAGCTGTACTCCCCGGTGACCGGCGAGGTCGTCGAGACGAACCAGGACGTCGTCGACGACCCGGCGCTGGTGAACACCGCCCCGTTCGAGGGCGGCTGGCTGTTCAAGGTGCGCCTCGCGGACGAGCCGAAGGACCTGCTCTCCGCCGACGAGTACACCGCCTTCACCGCCGGCTAACCGAGACCCCCTAGGGATCGATTCATGTCGCTTCTGAACACTCCCCTCCACGAGCTCGACCCCGACGTCGCCGCCGCCGTCGACGCCGAGCTCCTGCGCCAGCAGTCCACCCTCGAGATGATCGCCTCGGAGAACTTCGCTCCGGTCGCGGTCATGGAGGCCCAGGGCTCCGTCCTCACCAACAAGTACGCCGAGGGCTACCCGGGCCGCCGCTACTACGGCGGCTGCGAGCACGTCGACGTGGCCGAGCAGATCGCGATCGACCGGATCAAGGACCTGTTCGGCGCCGAGTACGCCAACGTCCAGCCGCACTCCGGCGCCTCCGCGAACCAGGCCGCCCTCTTCGCGATCGCCCAGCCGGGCGACACGATCCTGGGCCTGGACCTGGCGCACGGCGGTCACCTGACCCACGGCATGCGCCTGAACTTCTCGGGCAAGCAGTTCAACGTGGTCGCGTACCACGTGGACGAGGCCGGCCTGGTCGACATGGCCGAGGTCGAGCGCCTCGCCAAGGAGCACCGCCCGAAGGTCATCATCGCGGGCTGGTCCGCCTACCCGCGCCAGCTGGACTTCGCGGAGTTCCGCCGGATCGCCGACGAGGTCGAGGCGTACCTGTGGGTCGACATGGCCCACTTCGCCGGCCTGGTCGCGGCGGGTCTGCACCCGAACCCGGTCGAGTACGCGGACGTGGTGACCTCCACCACGCACAAGACGCTCGGCGGCCCGCGCGGCGGCATCATCCTCGCGAAGAAGGAATTCGCGAAGAAGCTGAACTCCTCGGTCTTCCCCGGCTTCCAGGGCGGCCCGCTGGAGCACGTGATCGCGGCCAAGGCCGTCTCCTTCAAGGTCGCGGCCTCGGAGGAGTTCAAGGAGCGCCAGCAGCGCACCCTGGACGGCGCCCGCGCGCTGGCCGAGCGCCTGGTCCAGGACGACGTCACCGCCCACGGCGTCTCGGTCCTGTCCGGCGGCACGGACGTGCACCTGGTCCTGGTGGACCTGCGGAACTCCGAGCTGGACGGCCAGCAGGCCGAGGACCGTCTCCACGAGGTCGGCATCACGGTCAACCGGAACGCCGTTCCGAACGACCCGCGCCCGCCGATGGTCACCTCGGGTCTGCGCATCGGTACGCCGGCGCTCGCCACCCGCGGTTTCCAGGCGGAGGACTTCGCCGAGGTCGCCGACGTGATCGCGGAGACCCTGAAGCCGGGCTTCGACGCCGAGAAGGCCGAGGCGCTCAAGGCCCGCGTGACCGCGCTGGCGGACAAGCACCCGCTGTACCCCGGCCTGAAGTAATTTCGTACCCTTTTGTTCGTACGAAAGCTCCGGGGCACCGCGCACACTGGACAGTGAGCGCGGTGCCCCTGCTCATGCTCAGCCCCCTCCCCACGCTTTTCTGCTCCACCCCGGCAGACAACGGCGTCTAGCCCCCACAAGGAGTCCTTCCGTGGCCATCTCGGTCTTCGACCTGTTCTCGATCGGCATCGGTCCGTCGAGCTCCCACACGGTGGGCCCCATGCGCGCGGCCCGGATGTTCGCCCGCCGGCTGAAGAACGAGGGCCTGCTGGCCCACACGGCGGCGATACGAGCGGAGCTGTACGGCTCGCTCGGCGCGACCGGCCACGGCCACGGCACCCCGAAGGCGGTGCTCCTGGGCCTGGAGGGCAACTCGCCGCGCACCGTGGACGTGGAGAGCGCCGACGAGGAGTTCGAGCGGATCAAGGCGAGCGGGAAGATCAACTTGCTCGGCGCGCACGAGATCCCGTTCTCCTTCGACGACGACCTGATCCTGCACCGGCGCAAGGCGCTCCCGTACCACGCCAACGGCATGACGGTCTTCGCGTACGACGCGGAGGGCGCGCTCGTCCTGGAGAAGACGTACTACTCGGTCGGCGGCGGCTTCGTCGTGGACGAGGACGCCGTGGCCGGCGAGAACCCGATCGTGCCGGACGACACGGTCCTGAAGTACCCCTTCCGCACCGGTGACGAGCTGCTGCGGCTGGCGAAGGAGACCGGTCTGTCGATCTCCTCGATGATGCTGGAGAACGAGAAGGCCTGGCGCACCGAGGAGGAGATCCGCGCCGGTCTCCTGGAGATCTGGCGGGTCATGCAGGCCTGCGTCTCGCGCGGCATGTCCCGCGAGGGCATCCTGCCGGGCGGTCTGAAGGTCCGCCGCCGCGCGGCGACCTCGGCCCGCAAGCTGCGCTCCGAGGGCGACCCGGCGGCGCACGCGATGGAGTGGATCACCCTCTACGCGATGGCCGTGAACGAGGAGAACGCGGCGGGCGGCCGGGTGGTCACCGCCCCGACCAACGGCGCGGCCGGCATCATCCCGGCGGTCCTTCACTACTACATGAACTTCGTGCCGGGCGCCGACGAGGACGGCATCGTCCGCTTCCTGCTCGCGGCCGGCGCGGTCGGCATGCTGTTCAAGGAGAACGCCTCGATCTCCGGCGCCGAGGTCGGCTGCCAGGGCGAGGTCGGCTCGGCCTGCTCGATGGCGGCCGGCGCGCTCGCCGAGGTCCTCGGCGGCACCCCGGAGCAGGTGGAGAACGCGGCCGAGATCGGCATGGAGCACAACCTGGGCCTGACCTGCGACCCGGTCGGCGGCCTGGTCCAGATCCCGTGCATCGAGCGGAACGGCATGGCGGCGGTCAAGGCCGTCACGGCGGCGAAGATGTCGATGCGCGGCGACGGCAGCCACCTGGTCTCCCTCGACAAGGTCATCAAGACCATGAAGGAGACCGGCGCGGACATGAGCGTGAAGTACAAGGAGACCGCGCGCGGCGGTCTCGCGGTGAACATCATCGAGTGCTGAACCGTTCACGCGCACGGCCGGC
Source organism: Streptomyces sp. NPDC037273 (assembly GCF_055603625.1). Lineage (NCBI taxonomy): Bacteria > Bacillati > Actinomycetota > Actinomycetes > Kitasatosporales > Streptomycetaceae > Streptomyces > Streptomyces sp. NPDC037273. The sequence goes on along the minus strand of NZ_JBVJVO010000003.1, from coordinate 506,036 downwards.
CGGCCCCGGGATTCCCGGGGCCGGCCGTTCGTGTGTCAGGCGCGGACCCAGAGGACGATCACGTCCGGGCGGGTGGAGCTGAGGGGCTCGCAGAAGAAGATCGGGCCCCAGATCTGGTATCCGGCCTTGCCCGCGGCCTGGCACTCGGCGTACGAGGCGTGGTGGCTGCGCGGGTACCAGCCCGCGCCCGGGTTGGCCGAGGCGGAGCCGGCGGCGCCGAGCGCGAGGGCTCCGGCGGTGACGGCGGTGGCGAGTGCGGCTGCTGTGCGGCGGTACATGGCATTGCCTCCTGAAAACGCCGGGATGCCCCGGCGGAGTACGTGACGATGCGATGTGGTGCGTTACGTGCCGGCTGCGCAGCCGGGGACGAACGTACCGTCACGGACATGGCCGCACAATAGGTCTAGGCCAATGCGTCAGGTCGGTTCGCCCGACCGCTCGTCGGACCGTTCGCTCAGTGCGTCAGGCCGTGCGGATCGGGCACCACGGTGAGCAGCGCCGACACGACCACGATCGCCACCAGGACGGAGACCTCGACCCGGGCCGGCGCCTGGGCGTTCCCGCCGGAGAGCAGGCGGCCGCGGGCCGCCAGCGCGAGCAGGCTCGCGCCGCCGAAGAGCGCCAGCTTCACCAGGAGGAGCCGGCCGTAGGCGGTGGTGAGGACGGCGTCGAGCGGCAGCCTGCGGAGCGTGGAGGCGGTGCCGGTGACGACGAGCGCGGCGTACACCCAGGCGGCCATCCGGGCGTATCGGAGCAGGACGTCCCGGCCGCCGCCGCGCAGCCGCATGGTGCGGAGCACGTACAGGAGGGTGCCGACCCAGAGCGAGGCAGCGGTGAGGTGGACGACGGTCAGACCGGTCCCCAGGGCCTGCTGGTGCGCCTCCGGGTGGGCGCGCATCGCCTCGGCGCCGATGGCGACGGCGAGCGGCAGGACGGCGAGGCCGGGGCGCCGGGAGGCGGCGCAGAGGGCGGCGAGGACGAAGGCGTTGGCCGTGACGAGCAGCAGGCGGCCCTCGCGCAGTCCGTAGACGACGGCGGGACTGAGGCCGCTGACGGCCGTGAAGAGGAGCAGGAGCCCGGCGGAGGCGGCCGCGGCGAGCAGCGCGGCGGGCACGGAGCGGCTCCGGGGCAGCGGGCCGTCGCGGGCTATCCGGCCTCCGGCCAGTTCGCCCAGGTGCACGGCGAGGCCGGTGAGGACGAGGAGCCGCAGCAGCGAGGTGGTGCCGGCCGCGGGTATCCGCAGTTCGCCGGTGCCCGTCTGGGCGAGTCCGGCGCCGAGCAGGGCGACGGCGAGGACGGCGCTCGCGGCGACGACCGCCACCGTCAGACGGCTCGGGGTACCGAAAGGTCCGGGAAGCGTCACCGGTCGATCGTCACCGAGCCCCGGGCGGGCGGCAACTCAGCGTTGCCTCGCCCGCCCGGGCGGGCGGGTCAGGCCTTGCTGTAGTGCGCCCAGAACTCGTCCCAGGAAAGGACGCCGTCGCCGTTGTCGTCGCGCTGCTTGATGAGCACCTCGGCGACCGTCTCCGTGACGTTGAAGTCGCCGTGCTTCGCCATGAGGCTCTTGTACTCCGCGGCGGTGATGAAGCCGTCGCCGTCCGCGTCGAACTGGTTGAATGCCGTACGTGCCGACTCGATGTCCGCCACTGCTTCCGCCCCTTCTCGGTGCTTATCTGACGGGGGTCAGATTAGCTGGCCCGCCCCTGCCGGATGATGGGGGTATGAACGAACTGGCACGGATCCTGGCGGACGCGGCGCGCGGGACCTTCCCGCCCCCGGACGGCTCGACGACGGTGGTGCCGCAGCCCAGCCCGCGGGACGCCGGAGTGCTGGCCTTCACCGCCCATTCGGTGATCTTCACGGACGCCGACCCGGCATGGGTACGGGCCGAGCTCGCGGCCACGTCGAGCGACCCGCTCGCGGCCAGCATGAACCCCGGCTTCCTGGTCGCCCTGATGGCCCGCACCGGCCTGCACATGAACACCATCGACCTGCTCACCGTCGCCGACCGCCTGCCCGGCGCTCCCCCGCTGGAGCTGCGGGAGATCGAGGACCCGGCGCACCCCCGGGTGGCGCGGGCCCTGAAGTTCCGCGACGACGTCCAGGTCTGGGCGGCCGACGGCGGCGTCCTGATCCTCGGCCGGGGCGTCGCGGGCCGCTGGGAGGCGGCGATCGAGGTGGACGAGGAGGTGCGCCACCGGGGCCTGGGCCGGGCCCTGGCGACGGCGGCGCGCCACCTCACGCCCGGCGAGGTGGTGTGGGCCCAGCAGTCCCCGGGCAACGCCCGGAGCGTCCGGACCTTCCAGGCGGCGGGCTACCGCCCGGTGGCGTCGGAGGCGCTGCTGGTCGCCGGCTGAGGCTCATCTGAAGATGCCGGTGTGCCCGAGCGAGTAGCGGCCGGGCTGCGGGTAGACGGCGAGGCCGTGCGGGCCGCCGCCGACCGGGATGCGGGCCAGCTGCGCGCCGGTCGTGGTGTCGATCGCGTACACCTCGGAGTCGTACCGGCCGGAGAGCCAGAGGACCTTGCCGTCGGCGGAGACGCCGCCCATGTCGGGGGAGCCGCCGTTGGGCAGCCACCACTTCTTGGTGAGCTTGTTCTTGCCGAAGTCGAAGACGGAGACGGAGCCCTCGCCGCGGTTGGGGACGTACATCTCGCGCGAGTCCCGGCTGATGTAGAGGCCGTGGCAGCCCTTGCCGGTGGGGAGCAGGGTGGGGGTGGTGAAGTTCTCGCCGTCGAGCACCCACATGCCGTGGGCCATCATGTCGGCGATGTAGAAGGTCTTCCCGTCCGGGGAGATCTTCACGTCCTGCGGCATGGCGCCCTCGAAGGGCAGCTTGAGCTGCCCGACGACCTCCATCTTCTCGGTGTCGACCTTGAGGAGTTCGCCGGAGAACTCGCAGGAGACGACGAAGTAGCGGCCGTCGGCGGAGAAGTCGGCGTGGTTGACGCCGTAACAGCTGACCGGGACGGTCTTGCGCCGTTCCATGGTGTGCGGGTCGCGGAAGACGAGTTCGCGGTCGAGCGAGGCCATCACCACGGCGTACTTGCCGTTCGGCGTGAAGTAGAGGTTGTACGGGTCGTGGACCTCGACCGGCTTGCCGGCGACTCCCGTGGCGGGGTCGATGGGGGTGAGGGTGTGGCCCCGGTTGTTGTTGACCCAGAGGGTCTTCATGTCCCAGGACGGGACGACGTGCTGGGGCTGGACGCCGACCGGGATGGTCTCGATGACCTTGTAGGTGGCGGGGTCGATGACCGAGACGGTGTTGGAGTTGGTGTTGGGGACGTAGACCCGGGAGGGGAAGTCCCGTACCGCCGGGGCGAGTCGATTGGGCCGGTCGGCGGCGTAGACGTCGTTCGGGTCGAGCAGCGGCGGCATGCCGGGGAGCCCGGCGGGTGCGGCGGCCGGTTTGGGGACGGCGGGTGCGGCCGCCTTCTTCACGGCCGACGCGCCGCCGTGGTCGGTGGTGCCGCAGCCCGCGAGGGCGGCGAGCAGCGCGGCGGCGAGCAGGGTCCTGGTGCGGGGTGCGAGGCGTCCGGGCGGGTGGCGGTCCATCAGGTCAGCAGCTCCGTGGTGGTGACCGCGCGCAGTCCGCGGCGGTCGAGGTCGGCGAGGAGGAGGGGCAGCGCGGCGGCGGTGTCCGGGTAGCCGAAGTGCAGGCTGACCACCGAGCCGGCCCGGACGGCCCCGGTGACGTTGCGGACGACGGCGGCCGGTCCGGGCGAGGTGAAGTCGAGCGAGTCGACGTCGTACGAGAGGACGTGCGGGTATCCGGCGCGGCGGGCGGCGCGCAGGACGGCGGGGGCGGCGTGCTGGGTGCGGGAGGGCCGGAACCAGCTGCCGATGGAGCCGGTGAGCCGGCGCAGCCGGGTGGCGCAGGCCTCGATCTCGGCGTGGGCCTCGGCCTCGGTCATGGCGTTGACGTCGATGTGGTGCTGGGTGTGGTTGCCGAGGTCGTGGCCGCCGTCGAGGACGCGGCGGGCGAGGTCGGGGTGGTCGTCGAGCCAGCTGCCGACGGCGAGGACGGTGACGCGGGCGCCGGCCTTCTCGGCCTGGCCGAGGAGGGTGCGGGCGAGGGCGGGGTCGCCCTGGCCGTGGAAGGTGAGGGCGACCCTGGGCCGGTCGCGGGGGCCGTGCGCGATCTCGTCGGGCCGGCCGGGGAAGCGGCGGGGTGCGGGGGCGACGGCGGGCGCGGGGGCGGGGCGGCGCGCGGCGGCGGGGGTGGGCGCGGGGCGGGGCTCGGTACCGCAGGCGGTGGCGAGGGCTCCGGCGACGGCGGCGGCCGCGCCCGCCCGGAGGGCTCCTCGGCGGTCGGTCGGCTTCACCCGACCATTGAATGCCCGCCTTGCCCGTTTTATTACGATTAGGCCAATTCAGGACGTTTGCAGCCGAAGCCGGGGTGTCCAACATGCGGACGATCCCGGCAAACAATCGATGAACCGCATAGTCATTCACCATTTAGAAGGTGGGTGCTGCATGTCACCAACGATTCATTGTTGAACTGTCCGCATTTGACCTAACTTGCCCCAGTAGGGACTTTTGGCGGCACGGCCGCCTGTCTGCCATAGTCGGAGTCACCGACCCCCTTTGACCCGGGCCAGGTCGACATAGCGGCCGTGGATACACCCCCCCGTCCACGGCGCATCACACGGAAGCCCCCAGGCGCCCCACCACGGCACACGGGGGCTTCCGTGCGTGCGGAGGAGTCTCAGGGGCGGTCGGCGACCCGCATCTCGAACCAGGTCGTCTTGCCGCGCGGCGCCAGGTCCACGCCCCAGCGGTCCGAGAGCTTGTCGACCAGGAAGAGACCGCGGCCGCTGGTGTCGAGCTCGTGCACCGGCATCAGACAGGGCAGCCCGCGCGAGGGGTCGCGCACCTCGACCCGGATCCAGCCGCGGCGGCGCTGGAGCCGCAGCGCGAAGACCCGGGCACCGGTGTGCCGGACCGCGTTCCCGACGAGCTCCGAGACGAGGAGCACCGCGTGCTCGGCGATCTGCGGGCCGAGCCCCCACTGGCGCAGGATCACGTCCTTGGTGAGCCTGCGGGCCACCCACGCCGACTCGGGACGGGACGGCAGCCGCACGTCCTCCTCGGCCGGGTTGCCGTACAACTCGACTGCGCCGGCGGCCTGTTCGTCGTCCGCGGCCGGAGACCAGCGCGCGGCGGCGGCGCTGCCGCGCTGCCAAGGTTGTTCCCTACCCTCCAGGCCCGCCATGCCCCCCATCATGGCCGCACGGAGCCCTCCGCGGGGGCCGTTCCGCCGGAATCGGCCCCCTCGGTGACGGGCTGTCAGGCGAACTTCGCCTTGCCCGGGCCCTCTTCGACGAAGCTGCGCATCCCGCGCTCGCGGTCCTCGGTCGCGAACAGGCCCGCGAACCAGGTGCGCTCGATGGCCAGACCGGTGTCGATGTCGGCCTCCAGACCCTGGTCGACGGCCTCCTTCGCGGCCCGCAGGGCGACCGCCGGGCCCTGCGCCAGCTTGGCGGCCCAGGCGTGCGCCTGCTCGTACACCTCGGCGGCCGGGACGACCCGGTCGACCAGGCCGAGCGACAGGGCCTCGTCCGCCTTCACCATCCGGCCGGTGAAGATGAGGTCCTTGGCCCGGGAGGGGCCGATCAGGCGGGACAGGCGCTGGGTGCCGCCCGCGCCCGGGATCAGGCCGAGCAGGATCTCCGGCTGGCCCAGCTTCGCGTTGTCGGCGGCGATCCGGTAGTCGGCGCAGAGCGCGAGCTCGCAGCCGCCGCCGAGCGCGTACCCGGTGACGGCGGCCACCACGGGCTTGGGGATGCGGGCGATCGCGGTGAAGGAGTCCTGGAGGGCGCGCGACCGCTTGACCATGGCCACGTGGTCCATGACCTGCATCTCCTTGATGTCCGCGCCGGCCGCGAACACCTTCTCCCCGCCGTAGAGGATCACGGCCCGCACGTCGTCGCGGTCGGTCGCCTCCTGGGCCAGCTCGCGCAGCCGGTCCTGGACGGCGATGTCCAGCGCGTTCATCGGGGGACGGTCGAGGCGGATCGTGCCGACGCCTTCGGCGACTTCGAGGTTCACAGTCATGAAGGGAAGGTTAGTGGGCGTTAACGCGAAGGGACCCGGTGCTGTTGCTCACAGCACCGGGTCCCACCGTCGGACGGCGTCAGCGGGGATCTAGGCGATCCACTCCGACCAGTCCATGTTCCAGCCGTTCAGGCCGTTCTCCGGCTTGATCTGCTTGTCCTTGGAGTTCTTCACGATGACGACGTCGCCGATGAGCGAGCGGTCGAAGAACCAGGCCGACGGGGTCGACGGGTCGCCCGCACCGCGCACGTCGGAGAGGCCGACGCAGCCGTGGCTGACGTTCTGCGAGCCGAAGGTGCTCTTCGGGGCCCAGTAGTTGCCGTGCACGAAGGTGCCCGAGTTCGACAGGCGCATCGCGTGCGGCACGTCCTTGATGTCGTACTCGCCGCCGAAGCCGACGGTGGCGCCGTTCATGCGCGTCACCTTGTACTTCTCGCTGATGACCATCTGACCGTTGTACGTGGTCGTGGACGGGGCGCCGGCGGTGATCGGCAGCGTCTTGATGATGGCGCCGTCGCGCTCGACCTTCATCGTCTTGGCGCTCGCGTCGACGGTGGAGACCTGACGGCGGCCGATGGTGAAGGTGATGGTCTTCTTCTGCTTGCCGTAGACGCCCGGGCGGCCCTCGACGCCGTCCAGGTTGAGCTGCACGGTCACCTTGGTGCCGGCGGCCCAGTACTCCTCGGGGCGGAAGTCCAGGCGGTCGTTGCCGAACCAGTGGCCCTCGACGCGGACGGCCGGCTCGGCCGTGACCTTGATGGCCTTCTCGACGGCCTCGGGGTCGGTGATGCCCCGGGTGAAGTTGATGGAGACCGGCATGCCGACGCCGACGGTCGAACCGTCCTCCGGCGTGTAGTGGCCGATGAAGGTGTTCTTCGGGACCAGCGTGGTGAAGGTGGTGTCCTTCGCCGACTCGCGGCCCTCGGAGTCCTTCGCGATCGCGTGGACCTTGTACTGGGTGGCCGCGGCCAGGTGGGCGGTGGGCGACCAGCTGGCGCCGTCCGCCGCGATCTTGCCGTCGACCTCGGTGCCCTTGGAGTCGGCGACCGTGACCGTGGTCAGCTTGCCCTGCTCCGCGGTGATCTTGAGCGCGCCGCTGGTGGCGACCGCGTCGGCGCCGTCCTTCGGAAGGATCGTCACGACCGCCTGGGAGGCCGAGTTGTCCTGCTTGCCGCCGCCCTGCGCCGCCGGCCCCGTGCCGCCCGCGCCGCTGCCCCCGCCGGCGGTCTCGCCGCCGCCGCAGGCGGTGAGCACGAGGAGCAGCGCTCCCGCCGCCACGGCCTGGAGGCGGACGCCCCCGCGCCGCCGGCCGCGACGCGCCGTCGCCCCTACCGATGCCCCCGATATCGGCTGCCCGTTCACTGTGGTGTTCTCCCCTCGCACGGCCTGGCACCGCCACGGCCCCGCCCCCGTGCGCATCCATCCGCGCACACAGCGCTAGATAATCACACCGCAGGACACGAAAGTTCCTCGTGAATGTCACCGTTCAGTCCCAGTCGGCGTGCTAGGGGGCGGCGGGGCCAGGGGGGCCAGAGGTCAGCCGAGGGCCGAGCCCGCCCGCCACTGCTGCCAGTCCAGGTTCCAGCCGCCGAGGCCGTTGTCCGGAGCGACCTTCCGGTCACGGGAGTTGACCACCTCCACGATGTCGCCGATGAGGGTCCGGTCGAAGAACCAGCCCGCCGGGGAGTCGGAGCTGCCGCCCTTGTCGTCGCGGAGCCCGACGCAGCCGTGACTGACGTTGGCGGAGCCGAAGGTGGAGGCCGAGGCCCAGTAGTTGCCGTGCAGGAAGGTGCCCGAGTCGGTGAGCCGCATCGCGTGCGGCACGTCCTTGATGTCGTACTCGCCGCCGAAGCCGACGGTCCGTCCGTCCATCCGCGTCACGTCGTACAGCTCGGTGACGACCATCTTCCCGTTGTACGTGGTCGTCTTCGGCGCCCCCGCGGTGATCGGCACGGTGGCGAGGAGCTCGCCGTCCCGGTGGACCTCCATGGTGTGTTCGGCGGCGTCGACCAGGGAGACCTGGGAGCGGCCGATGGTGAAGCCGACCGTCTTGCGCTGGATGCCGTACACGCCGGGCGCGCCCTCGACGTCCCGGAGGGCGAGGTCGACGGTGACCTTGGTGCCGGGCTGCCAGTACGCGGCCGGGCGGAAGTCGAGGCGCTCCTTGCCGAACCAGTGGCCGACCACCTCCACCGGCGGCACGGACGTGATCCGGATGGCCTTCTCGACCTCGGCGCGGTTCTCGACGGGCCGGTTGAAGGCGAAGGAAACGATCATGCCGGTACCGACCGTGGAGCGGTTCTCCGGCTTGAAGTAGCCGATGAAACGGCTCTCCGGCACCACCGTGGTGAAGGTCGTGTGGCGGGCCGAGCGGCGCCCGTGGGCGTCGAGCGCGACCGCGTCCACGCTGTACTTCGCGGACAGCGCGAGCCGGGTGTCCGCCCGGGGCCGCCACCGCAGCCCGTCGGCGGAGATCTCCCCGGCGACCCGGGTCCGCTGGGCGTCCTCGACCTGCACGACGGTCACCCGTTCGAGCCGTCCGCTGTCGATCCGCACCTCGACGGGGCCGTCCGCCGGCACCCCCTTGCTGCCGTCCTCCGGGCTCACCCGGATCACGTCACCCGGGGCCCGCGCCTTGCCCGGCAGGGAGACGCCGACGCCTCCCCCGCCGTCCGCGCCTGTGCAGCCCGCGAGGCCCGCGATCAGTCCCGCCACCGCCAGGGCGTACCTCGTCCGCTTCCATACTCGATTCACGCTCGGCCCAACGACAGGCACCCTCCAGGGGAAACGTGCGTGCGGGTCATGTTGGGAGCACGGCCGTCCGGGCAGATAAGGGGGAGAACCACGCGCGGGAGCGGCGGCCGGGACGCCGCCGCTCCCGCGGGTGCGGGCCCGACGAGCCGCGGGAGGCCGGGACGGTGGCGAGCGCAGCCGAGCAGGAGGCGGTATCCGAGCATGCCCTGGAACGGACCGGACCACCCGTGTGGCCGGGTGCGCCGACGCCGCTCGGCGCGCGCTGCCGGGTCGGGCCCGGCGGGGTGACGGGCACCAACTTCGCCCTGTGGGCGGGCGGCGCGGAGGCGGTGGAACTGTGCCTGTTCGACGCGGACGGGACGGAGACACGGCTGCCGCTGACGGAACTCACCCATGAGATCTGGCACGGCTTCGTGCCGGGCGTCGGCCCCGGACAGCGGTACGGCTACCGGGTGCACGGCCGCTGGGACCCGTGGACGGGGGCGCGCTGGAACCCGGCGAAGCTGCTCCTCGACCCGTACGCGCGGGCCGTCGACGGCGACTTCGCCGCGCTGCCCCCGGAAGCGTACGGGCACGTCAGGGACTGGCCGCAGCAGCACGTGGCCGACACCGTCCGGGACGAGCGGGACTCCGCGCCGCACGTGCCGAAGGGGGTCGTCGTGCACGACGACGACGACTGGTCGGACGACCGCAGGCCCAAGACGCCCTGGCAGGACTCCGTCATCTACGAGGTGCACGTCAAGGGCTTCACCAAGCTCCACCCCGGCATCCCCGAGCACCTGCGGGGCACCTACGCGGGGCTCGCGCACCCGGCGGCGATCGAGTACCTCAGCGGGCTCGGGGTGACGGCCGTCGAGCTGCTCCCGGTCCACCAGTTCGCGCACGAGGACCACCTCCTGCGGCGCGGACTGCGCAACTACTGGGGCTACAACTCGCTCGGCTACTTCGCCCCGCACGCCGCCTACTCCTCGTCGGGGACGGCGGGACAGCAGGTCGGCGAGTTCAAGCGGATGGTGCGGGCGCTGCACGCGGCCGGGATCGAGGTCATCCTCGACGTCGTCTACAACCACACGGCGGAGGCCGGCGAGCTCGGCCCCACCCTCTCCCTGAAGGGCATCGACAACCGGGGCTACTACCGGCTCCAGTCCGACGCCCGCCGGTACGCCGACTACACCGGCTGCGGCAACACCCTGCACGTCGTGCAGCCGCAGGTGCTGCGGCTCATCACCGACTCGCTGCGGTACTGGGTGACCGAGATGGGCGTCGACGGCTTCCGCTTCGACCTCGCGGCGGCGCTCGCCCGCTCGATGCACGACGTCGACATGCTGTCGCCGTTCCTCGCGGTGATCGCCCAGGACCCGGTGCTCCGCCGGGTCAAACTGATCGCCGAGCCCTGGGACGTCGGCAACGGCGGCTACCAGGTCGGCGCCTTCCCGCCGCTGTGGACCGAGTGGAACGACCGCTACCGCGACGCCGTACGGGACTTCTGGCGGGGCGCGCTGCCCGACGTGCGGGACCTCGGCTACCGGCTCTCCGGCTCCAGCGACCTGTACGCCTGGGGCGGCCGGCGGCCCTACGCCTCGGTCAACTTCGTCACCGCGCACGACGGCTTCACCCTCCGCGACCTCGTCACGTACGAGCGCAAGCACAACGAGGCCAACGGCGAGGGCAACCGGGACGGCACCCACGACAACCGCTCCTGGAACTGCGGGACGGAGGGCGAGACCGACGACCCGGAGGTCAACGCCCTGCGGCTGCGCCAGCAGCGCAACCTGCTCACCACCCTGCTGCTGTCCACCGGCGTGCCGATGCTCGTCGCCGGCGACGAGACCGGCCGCACCCAGGGCGGCAACAACAACGCCTACTGCCAGGACAACGAGATCGGCTGGCTCGACTGGTCGCTGCCCGACGACCCGGACCGGGCCCAGCTCCTCGCCCTGACCCGCCGGCTCCTCGCCCTGCGCCACCGCCACCCGGTGCTGCGCCGCCGGGCCTTCTTCTCCGGCCGCCCCCAGCGCGCGGACGGGCTGCGGGACCTGGCCTGGTTCACCGCCGAGGGCGCCGAGATGACCGAACCCGACTGGTACGCGCCCACCGCCACGCTCGGTCTCTATCTGTCGGGCCGTGACATCCCGGGCCGGGACGAGCGGGGCGAGCGGGTCACCGACGACAGCTTCCTCGCCGTGCTGCACGCGGGCCCGCGCCCGCTGGAGTTCCGCCTCCCCGGACCGCCCTGGGCGGCGGCGTACGAACTCGTCGTGGACACCGCCCGCGCGGACCAGTCCCGCGCCCCCGGCACCCGCCACCAGGGCGGCGGGACGATCACGGTCGGCGCCCGGTCCACGGTCCTGCTGCGGGTCAGGGAGTGAGCGCCACTCCCGGCCCGGCCACCACGGCGCGACGGCGGTGGCCGGGCCGAGCGAGGGCGCCCGTCCCCGCGGGCCGCAGCCCGCGGAGGCGCCCGTCGCGGGCCGTCCTGGGCCCCCGTGCGACGGCCCGCGCGTCCGCCCAGTGTCGGGGCGGCCCCCTCGCCCTGTCTTTGGCCCACGGCGCACGGTTCGTTGGCTCTGCGCGCACGGAAAACCGGATGAGAGGTGTCAGGGGCGAACCGTAAGGTCGGGCCTGATGCCCGAGAAATCTGTGAACCCAGCGAAACCCCCGAAGGCGCGCGACCGGTCGGCGGTGCGCGTGCTGCTGCGGCTGTGGCCGTACGTGCGGCCGGTGCGGGGGAGGTGGCTCGCGGCGGCGGTCGTGGCGATCATCGCCTCCTGTCTGTCCCTGGTGATCCCGCTGGTGCTGAAGTGGATGGTGGACGGGCCGGTCGCGGACCGCGACCCGGGCGGCGTGTGGCGCGGGGCGCTGTACCTGCTGCTCCTCGGGATCGCCGAGGCCCTCCTGTTCGGCTTCCGGCGGTGGCTGGTCGCGCGGCCGCTGTCGGCGGTGGAGGCCGGGATGCGGGCCGATCTGTACGCCAGGCTCCAGCGGCTCCCGATCGCCTTCCACGACCGGTGGGCCTCGGGCCAGCTGCTGTCGCGCGGCACGACCGACCTGATGCTGGTCCGGATGTTCCTCGCCTTCCCGCTGACCTTCCTGCTGGTCAACGGCGTGACGATCCTCGCCGGTTACGTGCTCCTCATCGCCCAGGACTGGTCGCTCGGCCTCGTGCTCCTGACCCCCGTCCTGCCGCTGGTGATCCTCTGCTCCCTCTTCGAAGGGCGGTACGGGGTGGTGGCCCGCCGGGCACAGGACCAGGTCGGCGACCTGACCACGGTCGTCGAGGAGAGCGTCCTCGGCATCCGGATCGTCAAGGGCTTCGGCCGCCACCGCAGCCAGGCCGAGGCCTTCCGCACGCTCTCCGAGGGGCTGCGGGGCACCGAACTGGCGAAGGCGCGGCTGCTCGCCATGATCTGGGCGGTCATCACCGTCGTCCCCGAACTCGCCATCGGGGCCACCCTCGTCCTCGGCACCGTGCAGGTCGCCGACGGCGACCTGTCGGCGGGCACGCTCGTGGCGTTCCTCTCGACGGCGCTCGCGCTGCGCTGGCCCGTGGAGTCGATCGGCTTCCTCCTCGCGATGAGCCAGGAGGCGGCGACCGCCACCGAGCGGTACTTCGAGGTGATGGACGCGGAGGAGGAGCCGGACACGGCGCCGGCGAAGCCCGCCGCCGGGGACGGCGGGGCCGAGGGCGGCGTGCGGTTCGAGGGCGTGACCTTCCGGTACCCCGACGCGCCCGAGGACACCCCGCCCGTCCTGGACGGCATCGACCTCCACATCCGCCCGGGCGAGACCCTCGCCCTGGTCGGCGGCACCGGCTGCGGCAAGACGACGCTCACCGCGCTCGTCCCCCGCCTGCACGAGACCACCGAGGGGCGCATCCTGCTCGACGGCGAGGACATCGCCCTGATGGACCGGGCGCGGCTGCGGTCCCTGGTGTCGATGGCCTTCGAGGAACCCACCCTCTTCTCCGCGAGCGTCGGCGAGAACGTCCTGATGGGCGCCGGGGAGAACGCCGGCGCACCGGAGCTCGAACGGGCCCTGGGCGTGGCGCAGGCCGACGGTTTCGTCGGCCGGCTGCCCGAGGGCGCCGCCACCCAGGTCGGCGAGCAGGGCCTGAGCCTCTCGGGCGGCCAGCGGCAGCGGCTCGCGCTGGCGCGGGCGGTCGTCGGCCGCCCCCGGTTCCTGGTCCTCGACGACCCGCTGTCGGCGCTCGACGTGCACACCGAGGCCCGGGTGGAGGCCGCCCTGCGGGAGGTCCTGCGCGACACGACGGCCCTGGTCGTCGCGCACCGCCCGTCGACGGTGATGCTCGCCGACCGGGTCGCGCTGCTGTCGAGGGGGCGGATCGCGGCGGTCGGCACCCATCAGGAACTGCTGCGGAGCAGCGAGGAGTACGCCTGGCTGATGTCCGGCGAGACGCGGGAGAAGCGATGACGGACACGAAGCCGGAAACGACGCCGGGAACGACGCCTGAGAACGGTCCCGCGGCGGCGGGCACCCCCGCGTCCGACCCCTTCGACCAGGACGACCTGCCCTCCCCGCACGGGGCGACGCTCGCGCTGCTGCGTTCGCTGCTCGCCGCGCACCGGGCGCGGGTGACGGTCGCCGCGCTCGTCCTCCTCGTCAGGGAGGCCGCCGTGCAGGCGGGCCCGCTGATCGTCGCGTACGCCATCGACCGGGGCGTGCCGGCCTTCCGGGCCGGCGACCACGGCCCGGTCGTGGCGGTGGCGCTGGGCTATCTGCTGTGCGCGGCGCTCTCCGGGCTCCTCCAGTACGTCTTCGTCCGCGAGGCCGCCCGCGTCAACCAGGACGTGCTGCTCGACCTGCGGGGCCGCATCTTCCGCCACGCCCAGGTGCTGAGCGTCGACTTCCACGAGCGCTACACCTCGGGGCGGCTGATCTCCCGGGCCACCACCGACGTCGAGTCCCTGCGCGAGCTGCTCTCCGAGGGCCTCCAGGAACTCATCGGGGTCGTCCTCTCCTTCGTCTCGATCTCCCTGGTGCTGCTCTGGCTCGACCTGGGCATCGGGGCGGTCGCCGTCGCCTCCTTCGCGCCGCTGTACCTGCTGATCCGCAGCTACCGCAGGCGCGTCGGCGAGGTGTACACCGATCGCTCCACGGCCATCGCGGGCGTGATCGTGAAGTTCGCGGAGACGATGAACGGCATCCGGCCGGTGCGGGCGTTCCGCCGCGAGCGGGCCAACGACGCCGAGTTCGCCGTCCTCAACCACCGCCACGAGCGCAGCAACGGCGACGCGCTCCTCGAAATGGCCCGTTACGTCGTCGGCTCCCGCCTGGTCGCGAACACGGCGGTGGCCGGCATGTGCCTGTGGGGCGCCTACCGCGTCGCGGGCGGCACGCTCGAACTGGGCGTCCTGGCCGCCGCCGTGCTCTACATGCGGCGCCTGTACGACCCCATCGACCGGCTCGGCATGTTCCTCAACTCCTACGAGTCGGCCGCCGCCTCCCTCGCGAAGATCGCCGGCCTCCTCGCCCAGGAACCGGGCGTGCCCGAGACGACCGCCCCCGAGCCCCTCCCCCGGCGCGCCGGGACCCCGGGCCGGGAAGTGGTCTTCGAGGGCGTCCGTTTCGCGTACCGGACGGGCGGCGAGGTCCTGCCCCGCTTCGACCTGACCATCCCCGCCGGCCAGACGGTGGCCGTCGTGGGCGCCACCGGCGCGGGCAAGTCGACCCTCGCCAAGCTCCTTGCCCGCTTCTACGACCCCACCGAGGGCCGGGTCCTGCTCGACGGCGTCGACCTGCGCGACCTCACCACACCGGACCTGCGGCGCGGGGTCGTGATGGTCACCCAGGAGGCCTTCCTCTTCTCGGGGACGGTCGCCGAGAACATCGCGATCGGCCGCCCGGACGCGACCCGCGACGAGATCGAGACGGCCGCGAAGGCCATCGGGGCGCACGACTTCATCGTGAGCCTCCCGGACGGCTACGACACGGACGTCCGCAAGCGCGGCGGCCGCATCTCGGCGGGCCAGCGCCAGTTGGTCGCCTTCGCCCGCGCCCTGCTCGCCGACCCGGCCGTCCTCATCCTCGACGAGGCCACCAGCTCCCTGGACGTGCCGGGCGAGCGTGCGGTGCAGCTGGCCATGGACACGGTCCTCGCCGGCCGCACCGCCGTCGTCATCGCCCACCGGCTCTCCACCGTCGAGGTGGCCGACCGGGTCCTGGTCATGGACTCCGGCCGCGTCGTCGAGGACGGCCCGCCCGCGAGCCTGGTCGCCGGCGACGGCCACTACGCCGGACTCCACCAGGCCTGGCGGGACAGCCTGGTGGGCTGACGGGCGGGCTCCCCCGCCCGTCTTACGGACCCCCCCGGCATACGGCCCGGCCGTCCTAAGGCCCCGCCCGGCATACGGCCCCGCCCGGCATACGGCCCCGCCCGTCTTACGGCCCCGCTCGCCTCACGCCCGCCCGCGCAGTGCCCGGAGCGCCACGGCCGCCGCGAGGAGCATCAGCAGGGCGGCGCCGAGGGCGGCCCCCGCCATGGCGTCGACGAAGGCGGTGCGGGCGGTGTCGAGGACGGCGGGGGAAGCGGTGAGGGCGCCGCCGAGGGTCTCGCGGGCCGCGGCGGGCGCGGAGTCGGGCATCGCGGCGGTGTAGACGGCCGCGCCCACCGAGCCGAGGATCGCCATGCCGAGCGCGCCGCCGAGTTCCTGGCCCGCTTCGAGGACGGCCGCGGCGGATCCGGCGCGCTCGGGCGGCGCGGCGCCGAGGGCGAGTTCGTTGGCGAGGGTCATGGCGGAGACGAGCCCGGCGGCGTACACGGCACCGGCGACGAGGATCACCCAGAACGGGGTGGCGCGGTCGGTCGTGGCGAGCCAGGCGAAGCCGGCGGCGGAGACGAGGAAGCCGCCGCCCATCACGTACGCCCGGTCGGTCCGTCCGGCGAGCAGTGCGGCGACGGGAGCGGCGACCATGACGCCACCGGTGGGGACCAGGCTCCACAGCGCGGCTTCGAGGGGGCTCTGGCCGAGGACGGACTGGAGGTACTGGGTCAGGAAGACGGCGAAGCCGACGGTGGCGGCCATGGCGAGCAGGTTGACGAGCAGGGAGCCGCCGTAGGCGGGGGTGCGCAGCAGCGTCAGGTCGATCATGGGGTGGGCGAGCCGTCGCTGGCGGTGGACGAAGACGAGCGCGAGGAGCAGCCCGAAGGTCACCCCGAGCGCGGGCAGCGGCGCCCAGCCGTCCTTGGCGAGTTCCTTGATCCCGTGGATGAGGGGCAGCAGGGCGGCGAGCGAGAGTCCCGCGCTGACGAGGTCGAACCGTCCGGTGCCGGCGGCGGGCTTCGACTCGGGGAGCAGCAGGGGCGCGAGGACGAGCAGCAGGAGCATCGCGGGCAGGTTGATCAGGAAGACCGATCCCCACCAGAAGTGTTCGAGGAGCGCGCCGCTGACGACGGGTCCGAGGGAGATGCCGCTCGCCATGACGGTGGTCCACAGGGTGACGGCCTTGGCGCGCTGGGCCGCGTCCTGGAAGAGGGTGCGGATCAGGGCGAGCGTGGACGGCATGAGGCAGGCGCCGGCGACGCCGAGGAGGCCGCGGGCGCCGATGAGGGCGCCGGCGCTGTGGGCGTAGGCGGCGGCGACCGAGGCGACGCCGAAGAGGGCGGCGCCGCCGAGGAGGAGCCTGCGGCGGCCGACGCGGTCGCCGAGGGCGCCCATGGTGACGAGGAGTCCGGCGAGGACGAAGCCGTACATGTCGAGGATCCACAGCTGCTGGGTCGCGCCGGGTCGGAGGTCGGCGGCGATGGAGGGGATCGCGAAGTAGAGGACCGAGACGTCCATGGAGACGAGGAGCAGCGGCAGCATGAGGACGCCGAGGGCGGTCCATTCGCGCCGTCCGGCACGGGCGGGTCCTGTGGTGGTTCCGGGGTGCTCGGTGAGTGTCATGGGGGGACGGAAGCAGCCGGGGGCGTACGGCGCCACCATCGCCCTAGTACACCTCGGATCAGACTCCTGAAATCGCAGGTCAGCGGCCTGTACGACGTCCCTGGCGCACTAGTACACTCACCGCCGTGCCGACCTCGCCGCCCTACCTCGCCATCGCCGCCGAGCTCCGTCGCCGCATCCGGTCGGGCGAGCTGCCGCCGGGCTCCCGGGTGCCGTCGACGCGGGCCGTCACGCGCGAGTGGGGCGTGGCGATGGCCACGGCGACGAAGGCGCTCGCGGTGCTGCGCCGGGAGGGGCTCGTACGGGCCGAGCCGGGGGTGGGCACGGTGGTGCTCGCCCCGGCGGATCCGGGCGCGGAGCCGCTGTCGCGGGAGCGGCTGGTCGCGGCCGCGCTCGCGCTCGCCGACGCGGAGGGCCTGAACTCCCTGACGATGCGTCGGGTGGCGACGGTGCTCGGGGTGTCGACGATGACGCTGTACCGGCATGTGCCGGGCAAGGCGGAGCTGGTGCGGCTGATGTCGGACGCGGCGTGCGGGGAGGTGCCGCTGGGGCCGGTGCCGGCGGAGTGGCGCACGGGTCTGGAGCGGGCGGCGCGGTGGCTGCGCGGGGTGTACGCGCGTCACCGGTGGATGGCGCACGCGATGGCCTCGTTCACGCGGCCGGTCGCGACGCCGAACGCGATGGCGTACACGGAGTGGGTGCTGCGGTCGCTGCGGGGGACGCCGCTGTCGCCGTCGGACAAGCTCCACGCCCATCTGCTGATCTTCGCCTTCGTCCAGGGGCTGTCGATGGCGGACGATCTGGAGGAGCAGGCGCGTCAGGACACGGGGATCTCCGACGGCGAGTGGATGGAACAGAATGAGCCACGGTTCGACGCGATCCAGGCGGCCGGCTCGTACCCGGAGCTGACGTCGGTCACCAGCGCCGGAGGCTTCGGTCTGGACCTGGAGACGCTCTTCGAATTCGGGCTCCGCAGAACGTTGGACGGCATCGCGGCCATGATCGACGAAACGTCCGGTTAACGAACACCGACGTACGGGCAGCGGACGATTTCCGGCCAACTTGTCGATGCGCTCCTGACAGGTCCCCGTCATTCCTGTCACTCTCTCCCCGGTTCTTCGCATCAATGTTCAGCGCTTCACCCGTACGTGCTCCACAGCTCTCCTTGCTCCGCCCGGACGGGCTCACCCAAGTCCGCCGGTACCCCCCTCGCATAAGGAGTCTGCGTGAGATCCACGCCCAGCCGCCGTGCCACCGCGACCGGCGCCCTGATCGCCGCCGCCGCCATGATCGCCGTCGGCGTCCAGACCGGGTCCGCATCGGCCGGCACCTTCGCGGCCGCCCCCCAGGCGCAGTCCATCGGCAAGGTCAACCCGGGCAAGCTCCCGGCCGACCTCACCCCCGCCGAGCGCACCGCGCTCATCAAGGCGGCCGACGCCGACAAGGCCGCCACGGCCAAGTCCCTCGGCCTCGGCGCCCAGGAGAAGCTGGTCGTCCGTGACGTCGTCCAGGACCGCGACGGCACGACCCACACGCGCTACGAGCGCACCTACGCCGGGCTGCCCGTGCTCGGCGGTGACCTCGTCGTCGAGGAGTCGAAGGCCGGCGCCCGGCAGAGCGTCTCCAAGGCCTCCCGCGCGGAGCTGAAGAACGTCGACACCACCGCCACCGTCACCCCGGCCGCCGCCTCGAAGCAGGCCCTGGGCGCCGCGAAGGCGGAGGGATCCGACAAGGCCGAGACCAACCGCGCCCCGCGCAAGGTCGTCTGGATGGCCAAGGGCGCGCCCGTCCTCGCGTACGAGACCGTCGTCGGCGGCCTCCAGCACGACGGCACCCCGAACGAGCTGCACGTCGTCACCGACGCCAAGTCGGGCGCGAAGCTGTACGAGTGGCAGGCCATCGAGACCGGCACCGGCAACACGATGTACAGCGGCCAGGTCACCCTCGGCACCGCGCCCTCGTACACGCTGACCGACACCGGCCGCGGCAACCACAAGACGTACAACCTCAACGGCGGTACGTCCGGCACCGGGACGCTGTTCAGCAACACCACCGACGTGTGGGGCAACGGCAGCCCGTCCAACAAGGAGACGGCCGGCGCCGACGCGCACTACGGTGCCGCGCTCACCTGGGACTACTACAAGAACGTGCACGGCCGCACCGGCATCCGCGGTGACGGCGTCGGCGCGTACTCCCGGGTCCACTACGGCAACGCGTACGTCAACGCGTTCTGGTCGGACTCCTGCTTCTGCATGACGTACGGCGACGGCTCGGGCAACACCAAGCCGCTGACGTCCATCGACGTCGCCGCCCACGAGATGACGCACGGCGTCACCTCCAACACGGCCGGCCTCCAGTACAGCGGCGAGTCCGGCGGCCTCAACGAGGCCACCTCGGACATCTTCGCGGCGGCCGTCGAGTTCTACGCCAACAACGCCAACGACCCGGGCGACTACCTCGTCGGCGAGAAGATCGACATCCGCGGCAACGGCACCCCGCTGCGCTACATGGACAAGCCGAGCAAGGACGGCTCGTCCAAGGACGCCTGGTACTCGGGCATCGGCGGCATCGACGTCCACTACTCCTCGGGCCCGGCGAACCACTTCTTCTACCTGCTCTCCGAGGGCAGCGGCGCCAAGGTCGTCAACGGCGTGAGCTACGACTCGCCGACCTCCGACGGCCTGCCCGTCACCGGCATCGGCCGCGCCAAGGCCGAGCTGATCTGGTTCAAGGCGCTCACCACCAAGTGGGGCACCACCACCGACTACGCCGGTGCCCGCGCCGGCACGGTCGAGGTCGCCAAGACCCTCTACGGCACCACCAGCCCCGAGGTCGCGGCCGTCGAGGACGCCTGGGCCGCCATCAACGTCGGTCCCCGCTCGGGCGGCGGCAACCCGCCCACCGGCAAGGTCTTCGAGAACTCCGCGGACGTGACCATCCCGGACTCCCCCGGCGCCGCGGTCACCTCGACCGTGAACGTCACCGGCATCACCGGCAACGCCCCGAGCAACCTCGCCGTCGGCGTGGACATCATCCACACCTACCGCGGTGACCTCGTCGTCGACCTCATCGCCCCCGACGGCTCGGTCTACAGCCTCTCCAACCGCTCCGGCGGCAGCGCCGACAACATCCAGCAGACCTTCACCGTCAACGCCTCCTCCGAGGTCGCCAACGGTGCCTGGAAGCTCCGCGTCCAGGACAAGGCCTCCATCGACACCGGCTACATCAACAACTTCAAGCTCACCTTCCCGTAACCCCGGGAAACACAGCGACGGGCGCCCGAAGGGATCTCTCCCTCCGGGCGCCCGCCCTTTTTCATGCCCGCTGCCAAAGCCGCCGGTCGATCCCGTCGGGTCACCCGGGCTGTCGAGTAGGAAACAGGCCGGACCGACTTCTCCGCCAAGGTGCCATTTCTGCGGTTTTCCCTTCCTGAAAACCTTTGACTCCCCATTCGTCCGCAACGGGAAAAAGCCCTGATGGGAGGCCTGTTAGCCTGCGTCAGATTCCATAGAACCTTTCTTGGGGGGAAGCAGTGAGACGCGACCGCAGGCATGGCCTGCATGTACTCATGGCCGCAGCGATATTGGGCGGGATGCTGCCCGGCGCCGCGGCTTCCGCGAGCCCGGACGACAGACCGCGACTGCCCGATCTGAAGCAGCCAAATGCCGTCGCTGTGACCGGAGTCGCGACGGGGGGCGTCAGACGACCGGACGCCGCTGCCGCCCATTCCTGGCGGAAGAATCCCCCGAAGGCGACCTGGCCGGCACAGGGCAGCGCCGAGGTGTCTCTGTCGGCGGGAGGGCGGGCGGGAAATCTGCCCGTCTCCATAGCGCAGGCTCCCTCCGCGGGTCGCGCCTCGACGCAGGCCAGGGTGAAGGTCGCGCTCGCCGACCGCAACGCGGCCCGCAAGGCGGGTGTCGACGGCGTGATGCTGACCGTCGCCCCCAGCGAGGCGGGCAGCAAGGCGAATCCGGCCCGGGTCTCGGTGGACTACGCGGCCTTCCGGGGTGCCTACGGCGGTGACTGGGCCTCCCGCCTCCGCCTGGTCGAACTCCCGGCCTGCGCGCTGACCACACCCGAGGCCGCGAAGTGCCGCGTCCAGAAGCCGCTCGCCACGGAGAACGACGTCCGCGCGGGCAGGCTTACCGCGGACAGCACCGTGCCGATGTCGGGCGCCATGGTCCTGGCCGCGACGGCGGATGCCGGAGGGCCCACCGGCGACTACAAGGCGACGTCCCTGCAGGCGTCGGGCTCATGGAGCGGCGGAGGTTCGACGGGTGCCTTCACCTGGTCGCAGCCGATCGAGGTTCCCGAGGCTCCGGGGGGCGGAAAGCCCGAGATCACGCTGAACTACAACTCTCAGGCGGTGGACGGGCTCACGGCCGCGGCGAACACCCAGGCGTCGTGGATCGGTGACGGCTGGAACTGGGAGCCGGGGTTCATCGAGCGCAAGTACAAGGGCTGCAACGATGACAAGACCGGCGGCACCAACACCGTGGACGTCGGCGACCTGTGCTGGTACACCGACAACGCGACGCTGAACCTCGGTGGCAAGAACACCGAGCTCGTCTACGAGTCGGGCAAGGGCTGGCATCCGGCTTCCGACTCGGGCGAGAAGGTCGAGAAGTTGACCGGTGCCGCCAACGGCGACGACAACGGTGAGCACTGGAAGATCACCACGATCGACGGCACCCAGTACTTCTTCGGTCTGAACCGGCTGCCCGGCTGGAGCGACCACGGCACGGCCGCCGACGACCCGGTCACCAACTCCGCCTGGACCGTGCCCGTCTTCGGCAACCAGTCGGGCGAGCCCTGCCACGACGCGAGCTTCGGCAGCGCCTGGTGCCAGCAGGCCTGGCGCTGGCAGCTCGACTACGTGGTCGCGCCCGGTGATGACGCCATGGCCTATTACTGGGGCGTCGAGAAGAACAACTACGCCCGCAACGCCGACCGGACGACGGGCAAGGGCACGGTCACGCCGTACACCCGCGGCGGCTGGCTGGACCGGATCGACTACGGTCTGCGCTCCGACGCCGTCTACACCGGCAAGCCCATGGGCAAGGTGCAGTTCGGCGTCGCCGAGCGGTGTCTGACCACCTGCGGCACCTTCGACGAGACCAACGCCAAGAACTGGCCGGACGTCCCGTACGACCAGTACTGCAAGGACGGGTCGACCGAGTGCAAGAACCAGTTCTCCCCCACGTTCTGGACCCGAAAGCGGCTGACCTCCATCACCACCAAGCTGCTCACCGGCGGTGCGTACAAGGACGTCGACACCTGGACCCTGACCCAGGACTTCCCCGCCTCCGGTGATGGCATCTCCACCCCGATGTGGCTCAAGTCCATCCAGCGCACCGGCAAGGTGGGCGGCACCGCCACCCTCCCGCCCGTCACCTTCGCCGGCGAGCAGTTGGCCAACCGCGTGGACAAGACCGGTGACGGGCTGGCTCCGTTCATCCGCCTCCGCCTCTACCAGATCACCACGGAGACCGGCGGCACCATCGGTGTCACCTACTCCCAGCCGGATTGCACCGCGTCCACTCTGCCCGCGGCAGACGGAACCAACACGACCCGCTGCTACTCGGTCAAATGGGCGTACGAGGGCGAGACGGCGCAGACCGACTGGTTCAACAGCTATGTCGTGAACACCGTGGTCGAGGGCGACAACCTGGTCGAATCCCCTGACAAGGTCACCTCGTACTCCTACCTGGGCGGCGCCGCCTGGGCCAAGAGCACCGACGAGTTCACCAAGGCCGAGGACCGCACCTATTCCGTCGCGCGAGGCTACGAGCGCGTCCAGGTCCGCACAGGGGCGGCCGACGACCCCCGGACGCTGAGCGAGACCCGCTACTTCCGCGGCATCGACGGCCAGGGCGTCAAGGACTCCGCGGGTGACTCCGTCACCGACCGCGAACAGTTCGCCGGCATGAAGCGGGAGTCCGCCACCTACAACGGCGACGACACGAGCAAGCTCGTCTCCGCCACCTCGTACACCCCGTGGCGCTCCGCCGTGATCGCCACCCGCACCCGCAGCGGCATGCCCGCGCTCGAGGCGTACCGGACCGGCACGGAGCGGGAGATCAGTCGGGCGACCACCGGCACGGGTGTCGCCAGGACCGAGGTCTCGCGAGACTTCGACACGTACGGCCTGGTCACCGCCGAGTCCTCGACCGGCGACACGAGCAGGACCGGCGACGAGAAGTGCGTGACGACCAGCTACGCGCGGAACCTGACCACCTGGTCGCTGAACAAGCCCTCGCGGATCGAGACGGTCGCCGTTCCCTGCGGAAGTGCCGTCACCCGTCCGGCAGACGTCACGGACGACGTCCGTACGTACTACGACAACGGCGCCCTGGGCACTGTCCCGGGCCGGGGCATCGTCACCAGGACCGAGCGCATCAACGGCAAGGGCGACGGATACGACGCCACCGCCACCATCCCCAGCACCTGCGGCGCGGACGCCAAGCAGCTGTGCGTGGACATCCACGGCAGGGCGCTGGCCGCGGCCGACGCGCTCGGCAACCTGACCACCACCGCCTACACGCCGGCGACCGGCGAGGTGCCGACGAGTTCCTCGGTGGCCAACTCGCTCGGACACACCACCACCACGGTCCTGGAGCCGCTGCGCGCCCAGCCGACGCAGGTCACGGACCCCAACAGCAAGGTCGTCACCACGGCCTACGATCCGCTGGGACGCGTGACCAAGGTCTGGCTGGCGACCCGCTCGGCCACGACGTATCCGGACTCGCCGAACTACGTCTTCGCGTACCTGGTCCGCAACGACGGCCCGATCATCACGACCACCAGCACGCTGACGCACGATTCCCAGTACAAGACGGCCTACGCGATCGCCGACGGCATGCTGCGGCCGCGCCAGACCCAGGAGCCCTCGCCCGACCTCTCGGGCCGACTGGTGACGGAGACCTTCTACGACACCCGCGGCCTGGTCTGGCGCTCCTCCGGCAACTTCTACGCCGAGGGCAAGCCCGAGCCGCTTCTGGTGACGGGACAGGAGCTGAAGTACCCCGCTTCGGTCGACACCGAGTACGACGGTGCGGGCCGTGTCGTCGCCAAGATCTCCAAGCGCTTCGGCGACGAGACCCGGCGCACGACCAACGTCTACACCGGCGACACCACGACGGTGATTCCGCCCGCGGGAGGCACGGCCACGGCGTCGGTGACCGACGCTCTCGGTCGCGTCGTGGAGACCAAGCAGTTCACGAACACCGCGCGCACGACGGCGTTGTCCACGAAGTACTCCTTCGACAAGCACGGACGTCTTGCCCAGGTTGTCGACCCGGCGAACGCCGAGTGGACCTATGCGTACGACGTCCGCGGCCGGCAGACCGAGGTCGACGACCCGGACAAGGGCCTGTCGAAGACCTCCTACGACCAGGCCGACCGGGTCACGGACGTCACCGACGCCCGACTGATCACGCTGCACTACGACTACGACGAGCTCGGCCGCAGGACCGCGGTGAAGCGGGGCACCACCACACTGGCCACCTGGCTGTACGACACCGTGTCCAAGGGCCAGGTGTCGAAGTCCACGCGATTCGTCGGCGCCAACGCCTACGAGTCGGCCGTCACGTCGTACAACAGTCTGTACCAGCCGGTGGGGCAGCAGGTCACGATCCCCGCCTCCGAGGGGCTCCTCGCGGGCACCTACAAGTGGATCAACTCCTACAACCTCAACACCGGTCAGGTGATGTGGGTGCAACACCCCGCCGCGGGCGGGCTGGCGCAGGAGAAGGTCGCCAACACCTACACCGCGGGCGCCGGGCTGCTCAACACCGTCGGCGCTGCTGCGGACCCGATCATCTCGGCGAACACCTACGACCACTACGGCCGCAACATCCGCCAGGAGTTCGGCGCCTTCGCCCAGCATCTCTGGGTGAGCAGCGAGTACGACGAGCACACCAGCGCCCTGACCCGCTCGTACACCGACCGCGAGGTCGCACCGCAGCGGATCGAGGACACCCGGTACGGCTACGACCTGGCCGGCAACATCACCTCGCTGGCCACGGCCTACGGTCAGGACGCCGGGCGCACCACGGACACCCAGTGCTTCACGCTCGACGCGCTGCGCCGGATCACCGAAGCCTGGACCAACACCGGTACGGCGTGCGCCTCCGCGCCCGCCGACTCCGTGGTCGGCGGCCAGGACGCGTACTGGACCTCGTACACGTACGACGCGGTCGGCAACCGCACGACCGAGACGAAGCACAAGACCGCCTCCGGTCCGACCGCCGACACGCTGCGCACGTACGCGGCCCCGAACGCCGGACGTCATGACCTGCCCAAGGTCACCCAGACCGGGACCGCCCCGCACGAGGAGTCCTTCACCTACGACGCCGCGGGCAACACCAGGACCCGCACCATTGGCGGCGCGACCCCGCAGACGCTCGCCTGGGACGACGAGGGACACCTCAAGTCGGTCACCCAGGGTACGAATGTCAGCTCGTACGTGTACGACACCGGGGGCCAGCGTCTGATCCGCCGGGACTCGACGGGCACCACCCTGACCCTGCCGGGCGGGACCGAGCTCAAGCTCGACAAGGCCGGCACCACGGTCACCGGCACCCGGTACTACTCGGTGGCGGGCAAGCCCGTCGCCATGCGCACGGGCGGGAAGCTCACCTTCCTGTTCTCCGACCACCACGGCACCGGCACGACGCAGGTCTCCGCCGACGCCGCGCAGGTGGTCACGCGCCGCAAGACGTCCATCTTCGGCGAGCAGCGCGGCGCGCAGCCCTCGGGCTGGGCCGGCGACAAGGGCTTCGTCGGCGGGACCAGGGACGTCGACAGCGGGCTGACCCACATCGGCGCCCGTGAGTACGACCCGGCCCTGGGCCGGTTCGTCTCCGTCGACCCGATCCGTGACCTCACCGACGCGCAGCAGCTGCACGGCTACACGTACAGCAGCAACAACCCGGTGACGCGAAGCGACCCGACGGGGCAGTACGACCCGGACGAGCGCGCGTTCTGCAACGGCAATCCGGACAGCTGTACCGGTGGCCGTTACGACCGCAAGAAGGCGGAGCAGGACACCGGCGCGAAGAAGCGCAGCAAGCCGAACTACTACACCACCGAGTACAAGGCGGTCGACGACTCGTACCTGTTGAGCAGGTTGAACTCGAAGCGGGCCGCCGAGCTCCGCAAGAAGCGGTTCCAGGACATCTACTACAGGCGGGACGGCTACTACGGCGACGTGGTCCAGCTGCTCGACACCGCGACCAGCCTGTGTTGGGACACCCGCGCCGCCTGCCGGCGGGCGAAGAGGTTCGACATGGACGTCATGGAGGACAGGCTCGAAGCGGCCCTGGAGAAGATCGACGAGTCGGTGGGCCATCCCAACGAGGACACCGAGTTCGCCTGGGACGACGACGACTTCCACGTCGCCATGCGGATCGCGATGGACATGCACGATGTCCACTCGATCGTCGCCCGCCGGGAGAACGAACCGGCTCCCGGGGCCGCCGGAGACAAGCAGTTCGACGGATGGGTGGACGGTGTCAGGTCGGAGTTCAAGCGGATCAAGGGTGACAACCCCGATGCGCTCCAGAACCACCTGACGACCGCCAACCGACAGGGTGCCGACCGGGTGTACGTTGCCGTGGAGGGCATCAGCGAGCGGGACATCACGAACAAGTTGAACGGCTGGGTGAAGAACCCGAGGACGCGTGAGGTCAGACTGACCACGGTGATCTTCCTCGGGGAGAACTACATCAAGGAAGTCGAACTCAAGTAGAAAGGGAGAGGACCAGCACCATGGGCAGCTCGTACGCGTTTCCCCTCCTGGCGACCTCCGATGCCACCGAAGCCCTGGCTGTGGCCCGGCGCCTGCTGCGGCTCGCGGAGAACCGGCATCTGACCACGGTCGACGGGCAGGCCCGTGCCGCCGACGAGGCCACACTGCGGCGGCTCGCGGCCGTGGTGCCCGAGGGCTCCGACTACCTGGCGGAGGAACCGCCGCTGACGCTGGAGGTACCCGAGGACATCGCCGAGGGGACCTTCGAGGAGGCGTTCGTGGAGGCGCTGGGCGATGCTCCGGGTTGGCTCCGGTGGGACGTGGGCGCCTGGCCGGCCGGGCCCTTCGGCTTCCGTGACACGGAGTACAGCGGGGTGCAGATCGCGTTCAACTCGCGGGATCTGTACTTCGCGCCGCCTCCGCCGGGCGGCGAGTCGCACATGCTCTCCGTCTGCGTGGGCATGAGGGACCTGGCGCGCGCGCGGTGGATCGCGGAACAGACCGGACTGGAGGTTCTGGGCGAGCCCGTGCAGTCGCTCTGACCGGACCCCCTGCGAGACGGCGGTCCCCAAGACCCGATGGTGGTCTTGGGGACCGCCGTCGTCGTACGGAAGGGTCAAGGACCTCGCGCCCTCGCGCCCTCACGGTCACGGCCGACCCCGACAGCGGCACCTCGGCCGGCAGGCCGAGGTGCCGGGGTGGGCTACCTCAGGAGGACGCCCGCGCCCTCGGTCGTCGTCTCCTCAGGGAGGGCGGCGAGGCCCGGTTCGGAGGGGTGGGCGAGGAGGGGGTGGGCGGGGAGGACGCGGACGGTGCAGCCGAAGGAGCCGGTGCGGTCGAGTTCGAGGGTGCCGGAGTAGGGCAGGCGGCCTTCGAGGTCGGGGCCGCCGGCGGGCTTGAGGGTGGCGGTACGGGTGGCGGTGAGGGTGTCGTCGGCGTCGACGCGGCCGGTGACGGCCTGGACTTCGACGTCGTCGGGCGTGAGGGCGCCGAGGGCGACGCGGACCCGGACGACCGGGGTGGCGCCGAGTTCGGCGTCGGCGAGGTCGTCGGAGAGGCCGTCGCCGACCTCGACGTGCTCGACGGCGACCTTGGGCCAGGCCTCGCGGACCCTGGCCTTCCAGGCGGCGAGGTCGCGGGCCCGGTCCGGGGTGAGGGCGCGGCGGGCGCCGGCGGCGGGCACGTAGAGGCGCTCGACGTACTCGCGGACCATCCGGTCGGCGAGGACCTTGGGGCCGAGGTCGGTGAGGGTGCGGCGGACCATGGCCGTCCAGCCGGCCGGGACGCCGTCGGGGCCCCGGTCGTAGAAGCGGGTGGCGACGCGGCGCTCGATCAGCTCGTAGAGCGCGGCGGCCTCCAGGTCGTCGCGGCGGTCCTCGTCCGCGGCGGCCGCGCCGTCGGCGGTGGGGATGGCCCAGCCGAAGTCGGGCTCGAACCATTCGTCCCACCAGCCGTCGAGGACGGACAGGTTGAGGCAGCCGTTCAGGGCGGCCTTCATGCCGCTCGTGCCGCAGGCCTCCAGCGGGCGGAGGGGGTTGTTGAGCCAGACGTCGCAGCCGGGGTAGAGGCCGCGGGCCATCTCCATGCCGTAGTCGGGCAGGAAGACGATCCGGTGCCGGACCCGGGGGTCGTCGGCGAACCGGACCAGCTCCTGGACCAGCCGCTTCCCGCCGTCGTCGGCGGGGTGCGCCTTGCCCGCGACGACCAGCTGCACCGGGCGCTCGGGGTGCAGGAGCAGCGCCCGGAGCCGGTCCTTGTCCCGCAGCATGAGCGTGAGCCGCTTGTACGAGGGGACCCGGCGGGCGAAGCCGATGGTGAGGACGTCCGGGTCGAGGACCGAGTCGGTCCAGCCGAGTTCGGCGGCGGCCGCGCCGCGCTGCCGCCAGGAGGCCCGCAGCCGCTCCCGCACATCGGTCACGAGCCGTTCGCGGAGGGTGCGGCGCAGCTCCCAGAGTTCGCGGTCGGACGGGTCGGGGCCGAGGCCGCCGACCTCGGGGGCGACCCAGGTGGGGGCGTGGACGCCGTTGGTGATGGAGGTGATCGGCACCTCGTCGGCGTCGAAGCCCGGCCAGAGTCCGGCGAACATGTCGCGGCTCACGGCCCCGTGGAGGGTGGAGACGCCGTTGGCGCGCTGGGCGAGCCGCAGGCCCATCGCCGCCATGTTGAAGACGCCGGGGTCGCCGCCGAGCGGGGTCTCGTCGCCGAGGGCGAGGACGCGCGCGGTGTCGACGCCCGCGAGCGCGCCGTCCTCGCCGAGGTGGCGGGCGACGAGGCCGCGGTCGAAGCGGTCGATGCCGGCCGGGACGGGGGTGTGGGTGGTGAAGACGGTCCCGGCCCTGACCGTCTCCAGGGCGCTGTCGAAGTCGAGCCCCTCGCCCTGGAGTTCGCGGATGCGTTCGAGGCCGAGGAAGCCGGCGTGGCCCTCGTTGGTGTGGAAGACCTCGGGCACGGGGTGGCCGGTGAGCCGGGTGTACGTGCGGACGGCGCGGACGCCGCCGATGCCGAGCAGCATCTCCTGGAGCAGCCGGTGCTCGCTGCCGCCGCCGTACAGCCGGTCGGTGACGCTCCGTTCGCCGGGGGCGTTCTCCTCGACGTCCGAGTCGAGCATGAGGAGCGGGACGCGGCCGACCCGGGCGATCCAGAGGTGGGCGTGCAGGCTGCGGCCGCCGGGCAGTGCCAGGGTGATCCGGGCGGGTTCGCCGTCGGCCTCCCTGAGCAGGTGCACCGGCAGCTCGCCGGGGTCGAGGACCGGGTAGTGCTCCTGCTGCCAGCCGTCGCGGCCGAGGGACTGCCGGAAGTAGCCGTGCCGGTAGAGCAGGCCGACGCCGATCAGCGGGACGCCGAGGTCGCTCGCGGCCTTGAGGTGGTCGCCGGCGAGGATGCCGAGCCCGCCGGAGTACTGGGGCAGGGCGGCGGCGACGCCGAACTCGGGCGAGAAGTAGGCGACGGCCGCCGGGGCGTCGTCGCCGGTCCTGCCCTGGTACCAGCGGGGGGCGCGCAGATAGCTGTCGAGGTCCTCGGCCGCCGCACGCAGCCGGTCGAGGAACTCCCGGTCGGCGGCGAGCGCGGCGAGCCGGGGGGCTTCGAGGGCGCCGAGGACCCGGACGGGGTCGGCGCCCGTGAGCCGGTCGGGGGCGAGCGAGTCGAAGAGCGCCCGGGTGGGCGCGTGCCAGGACCAGCGCAGGTTGTGCGCGAGGTCGGCGAGGGGTCGAAGGGTGTCGGGGAGGACGGGACGCACGGTGAATCGACGGATTGCCTTCACGCTGTCCACCTTCGCAGGCGAGTACGGACCGGAGCGGTCGCACCACGCTGTGCGACCGGCGTGCCGCCCCGACGTTAGGCCACCCCCCGCCGTCGGCGCCACGGCGCACGGGGTCGCGCGGCCGGTACGGGCACGCCGTCCCGGCTCGTACGGGTCACCCCGTCGGCACCGCCACCTCGTACGGGGAGCCCTGGTTGACGGTGGCGGGGTCGGAGCCGCCGGTGGTGGCGTAGCGGCCGGCGACGGCGGCGAGTTCCTCGGCGGGGATGACGTCGTGGATGTCGGTGAAGCCGTGCGGGGCGCGGGCGTGGGCGAGGTCGATGACGACCTCGGGGCCGAGTTCGCGGTTGGCCCGCTGGAGGGCGGTGGTGACGGGCCGGCGTTCGCGCTCGTAGGCGGCGAGGCCCTCGGCGGGGTCGGTGTGGTGGGCGAGGGCGTGGGCGAGGGCCCGGGCGTCGAGGACGGACTGGGTGGCGCCGTTGGAGCCGATGGGGTGCATGGCGTGGGCGGCGTCGCCGATGAGGGTGGTGCGGCCGTGGGTCCAGCGGTCGAGGGGCGCGCGGTCGACCATCGGGTACTCGTGGGCGGAGTCGGCGGCGCGCAGGACGTCGGGGACGCTGACGCCGTCGAACTCCCAGCCCTCGTAGAAGGGGAGGAAGGTCTCCACCGGGACGGGCCGGTTCCAGTCGCCCTTCAGCCGCCGGGCGGCGGCCGCGTGCGGGGGCTCGGCCGGCCGGGCCAGGGCCCAGTTCACCAGGACCTCCCGGTTCCTTCCGGTGGGCCGGCCCATGGGGTAGACGACCGCCTTCTGCCGGTCGTCGCCCGCGATCAGCATGAAGGCGCCCACGGCGCGGGCGGGCATCCGGGACACTCCGCGCCACACGAGCATCCCGTTCCATCGCGGGCCGCCCTCGCCCGGGTGCAGCGAGGCGCGGACCGCCGAGCGGACGCCGTCGGCGCCCACGAGCACGTCGGGGTCGAGCGAGGCCCGGCCGCGCACGGCGCCCTCCCGGTGTTCCAGGAGCAGGCGTGGCCGCCCGCCGGGCAGCGGCTCCACGCCGCGCACCCGGACGCCGGTGACGAGTGCGGCGGGCCCGAGCCTGGCCCGTACGGCCCCGGCGAGGACCTGCTGGAGGTGGCCGCGGTGGACGGAGAGCTGCGGCCAGCGGCAGCCGGCGCGCAGGCCGCGCGGTTCGCGGGAGATGAGGGCGCCGGACCGGTGGTAGTAGCGCAGTTCGCGGGTGGGCAGGGCGCCCGCCTCCAGGGCGCCGAGCAGGCCGAGGGCGTCGAGTTCGCGGACCGCGTTGGGCAGCAGGTTGAGCCCGGCGCCCAGCGGCCGTACCGCGGGCGCCGCCTCGACGACCGTCACCCGCTCGAATCCGGCGGCGTGCAGGGCGAGCGCCGCGGTCAGACCGGCGACGCCGCCGCCGGCGATGACGATGTGCGGACTCTGCCCGAAGGGGTACGGGGTGGCGGACGGGGTGGGCGACGGCATCGGGGCTGCTCCTAGCGACTGTGCCCGGCAGGGGCTCCGGCGGGGTGGCGGTGCGGGGTCGCGCGGCGTACCAGGGTCTCGTTCTCCCGGGTGAGGTCGAGGATGGAGCGGAGCAGCGCGACGGGGGCGCCGCCGCTGCCCTCCTCGTAGCGGCGGACGTCGTCGTGGTAGGCCTTGCGGGCGATGCCGAGGTGGCGGGCGCGGAAGGTCTTGAGGGTCCGCAGGACCCGGCCGAGGGCCTCGGCGGAGGCGGTGAGCGGTGGCGGGAGCCGGTCGGCGCCCTCCCAGCTGACGGCCGCCGACAGCTTGCTGACGGCGGAGACCCCGCCCCGGTGGCGGGCGTGGAAGTCCCGCCAGGCGGGCAGCGCGTAGGGCAGGGAGCCGGCGAGGAAGGCGTCGTACGCGGGGTCGCTGCGGTCGCACTGCCACAGCGTCAGGTCGACCAGCCACAGCGGGACCTGCGCGGCGGCCGGGCCGAGGTAGTCGCGGCCGCCGATCTCGACCTCCTCGAAGTAGGGGCGCAGGGTGAGGGCGAAGTACTCCGGTGACACCTCGGCGACGGTGAGGTCGATGGAGTCGACGAGGGCCCGCACGCGGAGGCCGATCCGGTCGAGGGCGGCGGCGAAGCCGGGGTCGTACGGTTCGAGGGCGGCGACGAGGGCGCAGTCGTCGAGGGCCCCGGCCAGGCCGGGGAACACCATCCGTACCGCTTCCTGGAGGCGGGCTTCCGCCGGGTCGCCGGTGTAGGAGCGGCGGCGGGGGCCTGGCGGGTTCCAGGTGGTGTAGTGGTGGACGGTGTCCCGGGGCACCATGTCCGTGCGGCGGCCCAGGAGTTCGAGGACGGGCAGCGCCTCGGGCACCGCGGCCAGCGGCTGCACGCCGTGCCGTTTGAGCGAGCCGAGCAGGATGCCGAGGTCCCGCATGGCGGCCGCCGCGCCGCCGACGCTCCACAGGGCCGCCTCGTCCTGGTCGGGGACGAGGGCGCGCAGGGCGACCGTGAGCGCGGCCGCGTCCGCCCGTTCGTTCATCCCGGGCACCGCGGCGAGCAGCGCGTCGGCGCCCAGCGGGTCGGCGGCGCGTATCTCCTCGGTGCGGTGGCGCGGATCGCCGAGCAAGGTCCCGGCTCCCTTCTGTCGGGGCTCAGTGGCCGGTGGTGGACGAGGGGTCGGGCTTCGGTGACCGCTCCGGGAGGTGGAGCCGTACGGAGAGCAGGGCGGCCAGGGCGGCGAAGGCGGCGCCGGTGAGGAGGGCGGCGCGGAAGCCGGCGGTCTCGGCGGCGGCGCGGGCGGTGTCCTGGGCTTCGGTGCGGGCGGTGGCGACGGCGACGAGGACGGCGAGGCCGAGGACGGCGCCGAACTGCTGGCCGGTGTTGACGAGTCCGGAGGCGAGGCCGGTCTCCTCGGGTGCGGCGTCGGCGGTGGCCGCCACGTTGGTGGTGACCAGGACGAGCGGGAGGGCGGCGCCCAGGAGCAGGCTGGGGGCGAGGACGGTGTTCGCGAAGGTGCCGTCGGCGGTGAGGGCGAGGCCGAGCCAGAGGGTGCCCGCGCAGAGCAGGACGAAGCCCAGGGTCATGGTGCGGTGCAGGCCGGTCCGGAAGATGATCCGGCCGGTCTGCGGGGCGACCGCGACGACGACGAGGGAGAGCGGGAGCAGTCCGAGGCCGCCGCCGAGGGGCCCGTACCCGATGACGTTCTGCAGGTAGAGGCTGACCAGGAAGAACATCGGGAAGAGGGTCGTCTGGGCGAGTGCGGCGAGGAGGTTGGCGCGGCGGAGCGCGGGCCGGGTGAGGACCGTGGGCGGGACGAGCGGGGCGGCGGCCCGGCGCTCGGCGGCGGCGAAGGCGAGGAGCAGCGCGAGGCCCGCTCCCCCGGCGCCGAGGGTGCGGGCGGAGAGCCATCCGGCGCTGCCGCCGCCGACGAGCGCGAAGGCGAGGAGGCCGAGCCCGGCGGTGGCGGTGAGCGCCCCGGCGAGGTCGAAGCCGCCGCGGGAGGCCCGTCCGCCGCGCGGTGCGAGGACGCCGAGGGCGAGCGCGGCGAGCAGGGCGGCGAGGAGCACGTTCAGCCAGAAGGTGGCGCGCCAGCCGAGGAGGCCGGTGAGGACGCCGCCGAGGACGGTCCCGAGGACTCCGCCGAGGCCACCCATCGCGGCGAAGGCGCCGAGGGCCTTGTGGCGGGCGGGGCCGTCGGGGAAGAGCAGGAGGAGCAGGGCGAAGGCGGCGGCCGCGGCGAGGGCGGCGCCGGCGCCCTGGGCGGCGCGGGCGGTGACGAGGAGGCCGGCGTCCGGGGCGAGGGCGCCGAGGGCGGAGGCGGCGGCGAGCAGGCCGAGTCCGGTGAGGAAGACCCTGCGGTGGCCGAGGAGGTCGGCGGCGCGTCCGCCGAGCAGCAGGAGTCCGCCGAAGGCGATCAGGTAGGCGTTGGCGACCCAGGAGAGGCCGGTGGGTCCCGGGCCGAGCTCCTCGCCGACGGAGGGCAGGGCGACGTTGACGATCGCGGTGTCGGCGACGAGGAGCAGCTGGGTGGCCGCGAGCAGGGTGAGTGCCCCGCGCCGTGGCCGGGGTGGTGGCGTCACCTGGTCGTCCCGAGGCCGTAGCCGTCGAGGCAGGCCCGGGCGAGGTTCTCGCACTCCCCGGCCCCACCGGCCCAGGTCTGCATGGTCAGGGAGACGTGCGGGGCGCCGTGATAGAAGCGCTCGTACTGCTCGTGGCGGCCGGCGAACTCCGAACCGAGCCCGTCCCAGGCGAGTTTGAGGAGTTTGACGCGGTCCTCGGCGGGCTGTGCCCGGGTGCCGAAGTAGCGGTGGACCAGCGGCCCCAGTTCGGGGTGGAGGAGGTCGCGGCCGCTGGCGGGGAGTTGGACGAGGGCCCCGCCGGCGAGGAGTCTGACGTCCTGGAGCGCCCGCGGGTACAGCTCGCCGGCCATGATCCGCTGGGCGTAGGAGATCTCCCGGCCGGGGCGGACGCCGCCGCGGCCCCCGTCGACCTCCTCGTACGAGGCTTCCGCGGCGAGGACGAACGCCTTGGCCTGGGCCACCATGCCGAGGAGCCGGCCGATGGCCTGGGTGACGGGCGGCAGTTCCTCGGTGCCGTTCGAGCGGGCGACGAGGATGGCGAGGCCGGTGAGGAACGCGAGCTTGGTCCAGAAGCGGGTGGCGGACTGGTGGACGAGGTTCACATAGGCCGGGGTCTCCCACCAGACGGCGGCGGTGGTGGCGGGGTCCCGGTAGGTGAGGACCCGTTCCCAGGGCACCAGGACGTCCTCGCAGACGAGCATGGCGTCGTTCTCGTCGTACCGGGAGGAGAGCGGGTGGTCGAAGACGGAGCGGGACCGCTGCTCGTAGGAGGTGCGGGAGATCAGGCTGAGGCCGGGGGTGTCGAGGGGTAAGGAGAAGGTGACGGCGTGCTCGGTGTCGTCGGCGGCGAGGGGTTCGATGGCGCCGACGAGGAGTTCGTCGGCGAAGACCGCGCCGGTGCCGGTCGTCTTGGCGCCGCGGACGACGATCCCGCCGTCCCGCTCCCCCACGACCCGCAGGGCGAGGTCGTCCCCGTCGCGTCCCCGGGGCGGGTTGGTGAGGGTGAGGGCGGTGTGCAGGTCGCCCTCGGCGAGCCTGCGGTGGAAGGCGAGGGCGTTCGCGGCGCCGTCGAAGGTCTTGCCGGTGAAGACGCCGGGGGCTGCGGCGAATCCGGCCGCGCCGGCGGCCGTGTAGTCGGGGGTGCGGCCGAGGAAGCCGTAGCTCGCCTCGGCGGTGGTGCGAAAGGCGCGGCGGCGGGCGACGAGGTCCTCGTAGGAGCGGGGCACGGCACAGACGCGGCGGACCCCGCCCTGGACGAGGACGGGGTGGTGGACGGGGTCGTGGGCGAGGTCGTGGAGCCCGGCGAGGGAGGCGGCGGTGGCCCGGAACGCGGGGTGGCCGGTGACGTCCTCGACGCGTTCCCCGTCGAGCCAGACCGCGCGCCCGTCGCGCAGCCCCTCCAGATACTCCTGCCCCGTCCTCGTCACCGGCGCCTCGCCTCTCCTCGGGTGTCACGGCACTGCCGGACCCGAGCCTGGACCGGTGCGGACCGCCCGGACAATGAGCTTCCGTCCAGGGGTCCTTAAGAACCGTCCAGGGGCTCCCGAAGATGTCAGGTCGGGGTGTCAGGCGGCGCTGACCTCTCCGGCGCGGTACTCGCCGGGGGTCACCCCGAACCATTTGCGGAAGGCGAGGTGGAAGCCGACGGCGCTCTGGTAGCCGACCCGGGAGGGGACGGCCGACTGCGGCAGCGAGGTCTCGGCGAGCAGCCGCCCCGCCTCCTGCATCCGGCGGGCGGCGAGGTACCGGGCGGGCGACTCGCCGACGAGCTCGCGGAAGGCGGCGGTGAACGCGGACCGGGACATGCCGACCTCGCGGGCGACGGAGTCGATGGTCCAGGGTTCGGCGAACCGGGTGGCCATCATGACCACCGCGCGGCTGATCCCGGGGTGGCGGAGCAGCGGCAGCGAGGCGGGGTTGCCGGCGAGTTCGCGGAGCAGCGGGCGGAGCGCGAGGACGAGGGCCATCTCGAAGGCGCGCAGGGTGATGAGCCGGTCGCCGGGGCCGACGGGCCGGTCGGGCGCGGCGAGCAGCCGGAGGGTGTCGCGGAGCAGGGGTTCCCGGCCGACCTGGGCGCCGTCGAGGACGAGGGCCCAGGGCAGCGAGGTGTAGAGGCCGGTGGCGGCGCTGGCGTCGTAGTGGAGCCCGGCGCACAGGAGGCGGCTCTCGGGGCCTGTGCCGTCGATGACGATCTCCCCCGAGGTGCCGGGCTGCCGTTCGGGCAGGACGGCCTTGAGGGGGACGCCCTGGCGGTCGGGCCGGTCGGCGAGGCGGTGCGCGGTGCCGGTGGGGAAGACGACGAGGTCTCCGGCGTGGAGTTCGACGGGGGCCTCGCCGTCGGCGGTGATCCAGCAGCCGCCCTCGACGACGTAGTGGAGGACGGCGCAGCTGCGTTCGGCGTCGCCCTCGATGGCCCAGGGGGCGCGGACGTGCCAGCGGCTGTCGAAGACGCCGGTGAGGCGGAGGGGTTTCAGGAGTTCGCTGAGGAGGTCCTCGTGCTGCTCGTGCCGGTCGGTTCCCACGGTTTCCATGGACGATCCTTCAACTTCCGCCCCGGTTTGTTAATTGAACGGCCCAAGCCGTCGCGGCGAGCCTGGAAGGCGCCCCGCACGACAGCGGTGACAGCCTATCGAAGGGCGTTCGACACACATGTCCAGTGAGATTCCGATGCGGGTGGCGGTGGTGGGCGCGACGGGGTTCCAGGGCGCCGCGGTGACCCGTCTCCTCGTCGAGCGGCTGCACCGGGTGCGGGCGCTGACCCGCCGCCCGGCGGCCGACCGGCCGCCGCTGCCGGGTGCCGTCTTCGTCGCCGGTGATCTGGGCCGGCCGGCGGAGGTGCGGCGGCTCTTCGAGGGGACGACGCACGCGTTCGTGACGATGCCGCTGGTGTACGAGCCGGAGCGGGTGGAGGCGTACGCGCGGCACGTCGCGGAGGCGGCGCTCGCGGCGGGGACGCTCCGGCTGGTGTTCAACACCAACACCCGGCTGCCGCTGGGCCCGACGGACGTGGCCGCCTTCGAGACCCGGCGGCTCGCGGAGCGGGTGCTGCGGGACAGCGGGGTGCCGCTGGTGGTGATCAGGCCGCCGGTGTACCTGGACAACCTGTTCTCGCCGTGGAACGGCCCGGCCCTGGTCGACGACGGCGTGCTGGCCTATCCGCTGCCGGAGTTCGCGCGCACGGCGTGGCTCTCCCACCGGGGCCTGGCGGAGGCGGCGTTCGCGGCGCTGACCCGGGACGGCCTGGAGGGCAGGACCTTCGACATCGGCGGCGAGCGGTCGCTGACGGGCGACGGCCTCGCGGCGGCCTTCGGCCGTGGCCTCGGGCGGGCGGTGCGGTACGAGGAGCTGGATCCGGCCGCCTTCGAGGAGGGGCTCGCCCGGCTGCTCGGTCCGGCGGCGGCCGCCGGAGTGGCCGGGATCTACCACTACATGGCGAGCGGCGCGGATCCGCTCCTGCTCGCCGACGACGACGGCGTCTCGACCGAGGTGCTGGCCCTGGACCCGCCGCCGGTGGAGGAGTGGGTGGCCCGCCAGCCGTGGCAGGTGTGGTCGACGGACCCGGTGAGCTGACGGACGGCCGGAAACGGAGCCCCGCCCCTTGAGGGGGCGGGGCTCCGTTTTCGTCTGCCGGGACCCTTGCCGGTGCGGCTACGCCCGAGTAGTTAACAAAGCGCCGGATTGCCCACCCGAGAACCGTGGGAAGGCTCCTGCGGTACACCCCCGAAACCGCCCCTCGCGACCCCGTACTCCCTGTGGACCCGCCATCCGAGTGAACGCGGACAGGAGCCGTCATGCCCGCAACCCGCCGGCCGTCGACGGAGCTAGAAAGAGCGCACCACCACCCGCACCCCCGTAACCCGTCAGGTGATGCTGTGAATCCGCTCATGGGACGCATTCCCGTACTGGACGTACGCCCGCTGGTCGACTGTGGCCGGCGCCCCGCGAAAGCGGTGGCCGGAGAGACCTTCGAGGTGACGGCGACCGTGTTCCGCGAGGGCCACGACGCGGTCGCCGCCAATGTCGTGCTGCGCGGCCCGTCCGGCCGCCCCGGCCCCTGGACCCCGATGCGCGAACTGGCCCCCGGCACCGACCGCTGGGGCGCCGAGGTCACCCCGGACGCCGAGGGCCTGTGGACGTACACCGTCGAGGCGTGGAGCGACCCGGTGGCCACCTGGCGCCACACGGCGAAGATCAAGATCCCGGCCGGGATCGACTCCGAACTGGTCCTCGCCGAGGGGGCCGAGCTGCACGAGCGGGCCGCGAAGGGCGTCCCGAAGAAGGGCGGCGCCCGCGAGGCGGTGCTCGCGGCCGCGGACGCGCTGCGCGATCCGTCCCGCCCGGCCGCGGTCCGCCTCGCGGCCTCCCTCGCGCCCCGGGTGGTGGAGGCCCTCGATCGCCACCCGCTGCGCGAACTGCTCTCCTCCTCCCCCGCGTTGCCCCTGCAGGTGGAGCGCGAGCGGGCCCTGTTCGGCTCCTGGTACGAGTTCTTCCCGCGCTCGGAGGGCGTACGGAAGGTCAGGGGACGTACGGTGCCGGGGAACTTCCGCACGGCGGCCGAACGCCTGCCGGCGATCGCGGCGATGGGCTTCGACGTGGTGTACCTGCCGCCGGTGCACCCGATCGGCGAGACCCACCGCAAGGGCCCGAACAACTCCCTGTCGGCCTCGCCGAACGACGTCGGCGTGCCGTGGGCGATCGGCTCGCCCGAGGGCGGGCACGACGCGCTCCACCCGGACCTGGGCACCTTCGAGGACTTCGACGCGTTCGTGGCGCGCGCCCGTGAGCTGCGCCTGGAGATCGCCCTCGACTTCGCCCTCCAGTGCTCGCCGGACCACCCGTGGGTGGAGAAGCACCCGGAGTGGTTCCACCACCGCCCGGACGGCTCGATCGCCTACGCGGAGAACCCGCCGAAGAAGTACCAGGACATCTATCCCATCGCGTTCGACCGGGACATGGACGGGATCGTCGCGGAGACCGTGCGGGTGCTGCGGTTCTGGATGGACCACGGGATCCGGATCTTCCGGGTCGACAACCCGCACACCAAGCCGGTGGTGTTCTGGGAGCGGGTGATCGGCGAGATCAACCGGGCCGATCCGGACGTCATCTTCCTGGCGGAGGCGTTCACCCGGCCGGCGATGATGCGGACGCTCGGCGCGATCGGCTTCCAGCAGTCGTACACGTACTTCACCTGGCGGAACACCAAGGAGGAGCTGACGGAGTACCTCACCGAGCTGTCCGGCGAGACGGCCGCGCAGATGCGGCCGAACTTCTTCGTGAACACCCCCGACATCCTGCACGCCTACCTCCAGGAGGGCGGCCGGCCCGCCTTCGAGGCGCGCGCGGTGCTCGCCGCGACGCTGTCGCCCTCGTGGGGCATGTACGCCGGGTACGAGCTGTGCGAGAACACCGCCCTGCGGGACGGCAGCGAGGAGTACCTCGACTCGGAGAAGTACGAACTGAGGCCGCGCGACTGGGAGTCGGCGGAGCGGTCGGGCGCGACGATCACTCCGCTCATCACCGCCCTGAACCGGGCGAGGCGCCGTCATCCGGCGCTCCGAAGGCTGCGGAACCTGAGCTTCCATGACACCGACAACCCGCAGGTGATCGCCTACAGCAAGCGTTCGGGTTCGAACACCGTTCTGGTGGTCGTCAACCTCGACCCGCACCACACCCAGGAGGCGACGCTCTCGTTGGACATGCCGGAACTCGGCCTCGACTGGCACGAGACCGTGCCGGTGCGCGACGAGCTCACCGGCGATACCTATCACTGGGGCAGGGCCAGTTACGTGCGCCTGGAACCGGGTGTCACACCCGCGCACGTCCTCGTCCTGCGACCGTCCCCGCAGACCGGAGGGTCACCCACATCATGACCGTCAACGAGCCCGTCCCCGACACCTTCGAGGACACCCCGGCCAAGGACCGCGACCCCGACTGGTTCAAGCGGGCCGTGTTCTACGAGGTCCTCGTCCGCTCCTTCCAGGACAGCAACGGCGACGGCGTCGGCGACCTGAAGGGCATCACGTCGAAGCTGGACTACCTCCAGTGGCTCGGCGTGGACTGCCTCTGGCTGCCGCCGTTCTTCAAGTCCCCGCTGCGGGACGGCGGCTACGACGTCGCCGACTACACCTCGGTCCTGCCCGAGTTCGGCGACCTCGCCGACTTCGTCGAGTTCGTCGACGCGGCCCACCAGCGCGGGATGCGGGTGGTGATCGACTTCGTCATGAACCACACGAGCGACCAGCACCCGTGGTTCCAGGAGTCCCGGCGCGACCCGGAGGGCCCGTACGGCGACTACTACGTCTGGGCCGACGACGACAAGCAGTACGCGGACGCCCGGATCATCTTCGTCGACACCGAGTCCTCCAACTGGACCTTCGACCCGGTCCGCAAGCAGTACTACTGGCACCGCTTCTTCTCGCACCAGCCGGACCTCAACTACGAGAACCCGTCCGTGCAGGAGGAGATCCTCTCCGCGCTGAAGTTCTGGCTGGACCTGGGCATCGACGGCTTCCGGCTCGACGCGGTGCCGTACCTGTACCAGCAGGAGGGCACCAACTGCGAGAACCTCCCGGCCACCCACGCCTTCCTCAAGCGGGTGCGCAAGGAGATCGACGACCACTACCCGGACACGGTGCTGCTCGCCGAGGCGAACCAGTGGCCGGAGGACGTCGTCGACTACTTCGGCGACTTCCGCTCCGGCGGCGACGAGTGCCACATGGCCTTCCACTTCCCGGTCATGCCACGGATCTTCATGGCCGTGCGGCGCGAGTCCCGCTACCCGGTCTCCGAGATCCTGGCGAAGACCCCGGAGATCCCCTCCGGCTGCCAGTGGGGCATCTTCCTGCGCAACCACGACGAGCTCACGCTCGAGATGGTCACCGACGAAGAGCGCGACTACATGTACGCCGAGTACGCCAAGGACCCGCGGATGCGGGCCAACATCGGCATCCGGCGCCGTCTCGCCCCGCTCCTCGACAACGACCGCAAGCAGATGGAGCTGTTCACCGCGCTGCTCTTCTCGCTGCCCGGCTCGCCGGTGCTCTACTACGGCGACGAGATCGGCATGGGCGACAACATCTGGCTGGGCGACCGGGACGGGGTCAGGACCCCGATGCAGTGGACGCCCGACCGGAACGCCGGCTTCTCCTCCTGCGACCCGGGACGGCTCTACCTGCCGACGATCATGGACCCGGTCCACGGCTACCAGGTGACCAACGTCGAGGCGGGCATGGCGTCCCCCTCCTCGCTGCTCCACTGGACGAAGCGGATGATCGAGATCCGTAAGCAGAACCGGGCCTTCGGCACGGGGACGTACACGGAACTCCCGGCGTCCAACCCGGCGGTGCTCGCCTTCCTGAGGGAGGACGGCGACGATCTGGTCCTCTGCGTGAACAACTTCTCGCGGCACGCGCAGCCGACCGAGCTCGACCTGCGGCGCTTCGACGGCGTCCGGCCCGTGGAGCTGATCGGCGGCGTGCAGTTCCCGGCCATCGGACAGTTGCCCTACCTCCTGACCCTTGCGGGACACGGCTTCTACTGGTTCCGTCTCAAGAAGGCCTGAGCGAGAGCCAGTTCTCGCTCACCCGGAGTGGGGCGGTTTCCCCCGTCCCGC
The DNA here is from genome assembly GCF_055603625.1 of Streptomyces sp. NPDC037273. Lineage (NCBI taxonomy): Bacteria > Bacillati > Actinomycetota > Actinomycetes > Kitasatosporales > Streptomycetaceae > Streptomyces > Streptomyces sp. NPDC037273. The sequence goes on along the minus strand of NZ_JBVJVO010000003.1, from coordinate 464,634 downwards.
TCTGGGCACTGTGAACGACACACGATTCAGGTCCATCCGGGCCCACTTGGCGGACCCATACGGATCTTCCCTTTCCGACACGTCCCGCACATCCGGACAGCCATAGCCGCAATCCGGGACACTCTGCGCATTTGAACGCACACGAATCCTCATTGCGCACCCCGGGGAAAGGACGCGATGCCATGCCGGAGACCGCATCCACCACCCGGGCCCCGGACGCCCTCCTCCCGTCCCTCGCCCCCCTGCTCCACGAGTGGCTGCCACGGCAGCGCTGGTTCGCGGGCAAGGGCCGCCGGGTCACCGGATTCACGCTGGACGCGGCCACCGAGCTGCTGCCCCTGGACGGCGCGGGCCCCGGCCTCCTCCACCTCCTCGTCCGGGTCGAGCAGCCGGGCCGCCCGGCCGGGACGCCCGCCGACTGCTACCAACTCCTCCTGGGCGTAAGGACCCAGCTGCCGCCCCGCCTCGCCCCCGCCCTGATCGGGCGGATCCGGCAGGGGCCGCTCGCCGGACGGGCCGTGTACGAGGGGCTGCGCGACCCGCGGCTCGCCGGCCTCCTCTACGAGCGGCTGCGCACCCCGGGCCGGACCGGCCCGCTGCGCTTCCACGCCACGACGGCCCTGCCGCCCGCCCTCGCACCCCGGGTGCTCGACGCCGAGCAGTCCAACTCGTCGCTGGTCTACGGCGATTCGTACATTCTCAAGATCTTCCGACGGGTCAGCCCCGGCGCCAACCCCGACCTGGAACTGCCCCTCGCGCTCAGCCAGGCCGGCTGCGAGCGGGTCCCGGCTCCGGTCGCCTGGTTCGAGTCCGGGGCCTCCACCCTCGGCGTGCTCCAGCCCTATCTGCGGGACTCCCGCGACGGCTGGCGGCTGGCGCTCGACGCGCTCGCCGACGGGCGCGAGTTCACCACCGAGGCCCGCGCCCTCGGCCGGGCCACCGCCGAGGTCCACCTCGCCCTCGCGCGGGCCCTGCCCACCCGGCGGCTGCGGCGGGCCGAGGCGGCGGAGGTCGCCGACGCGATGGACCGGCGGCTGCACGCGGCGGCGCAGGCGGTGCCGGCGCTGCTGCCGTTCGTGCCGGGCCTCCGGGCGGTCTTCGCCGCGGCCGGCGACGGCGCCGGGGCGCTCCAGCGCATCCACGGCGACCTGCACCTCGGGCAGACCCTCCGCGGCTCCGACGGCGCCTGGGCCGTCATCGACTTCGAGGGCGAGCCCGCCAAGCCGCTCGACGAGCGGCGCAGCCCCCAGCCCACCGTCCGCGACGTCGCCGGCATGCTCCGCTCCTTCGACTACGCCGCCCGCACCCACCGCCCCTGGAACGCCGACTGGGCCGCCCGCTGCCGGGCCGCCTACTGCACCGGCTACGCCGAGGCCGCCGGCGCCGACCCGCGCGCCGACCCGGCGCTCCTGCGCGCCTACGAGACCGACAAGGCGGTCTACGAGGTCGTCTACGAGGCCCGCCACCGCCCCGACTGGCTCCCCGTCCCCATGTCCGCCATCCAGCGTCTCGCCGAGCCCTCGTGACCGCCGTGGTCGAGGGCCCCGATCGGACCAGCGTCACGGCCGGATGGGCGCGGTCTGCCTGCGGGAACGGGGTGGGGCCCGTTCGGCGGAGTGTCCAGGCGTGCCGTGGCGGCGTTGCGCATCCGTATACCCGTTCCCCTCGCCCTTCAGGAGGCCCCCGGTGACCGCCCGATCCGCAGGCAAGACGTCCCGTACCAAGAAGACGCCCGCGCCGGACCGGACCGCGGTGCGGAAGGCGCCGCCGCTGGACGGAGGGGACCGGGCGCGGCTGCTCGCGGGCGAGCACCACGATCCGCACGGGGTGCTCGGCGCGCATCCGGTCCGGGGCGGGGTGGTGGTGCGGGTGCTGCGGCCGTGGGCGAAGGAGGTCGCGGTCGTCACCAAGGGCCGGCGGGTGGCCCTGCACGACGACGGGGACGGGCTGTTCTCGGCGGTGATCCCGCTGCTGCGCAAGGTCCCGGCGTACGAGCTGCGGGTGCGGTACGAGGAGGGCGCGGACGAGCTGGCCGTACGCGACCCGTACGCCTTCCTGCCGTCCCTTGGCGAGCTCGATCTGCACCTCATCGGCGAGGGCCGGCACGAGGAGCTGTGGACGGCGCTCGGCTCGCGGACGATGACGCACGAGGGCGTGGCGGGCACCCGCTTCGCCGTCTGGGCGCCGAACGCGCGCGGGGTGCGGGTCACCGGCGACTTCACCTGCTGGGACGGCACCGGTCTCCCGATGCGGTCGCTGGGCTCGTCGGGCGTGTGGGAGCTGTTCGTGCCGGGGGTCGGCGAGGGCGCCGTCTACAAGTACGACATCACCCGCCCGGACGGCTCGCACACCGTCCGCGCGGACCCGATGGCCCGCCGCACCGAGTGCCCGCCGAACACCGCGTCGATCGTGACGGAGTCGCACTACGAGTGGGACGACGCCGAGTGGATGGAGCGGCGCGGCGCGCGCCCCCACCACGAGGCCCCGCTGTCGGTGTACGAGATGCACCTGCCCTCCTGGCGGCCGGGTCTGACGTACCGCCAGCTGGCCGAGCAGCTGCCGGCCTACGTCCGGGACCTCGGCTTCACGCACGTGGAGTTCATGGCCGTCGCCGAGCATCCGTTCAGCGGCTCGTGGGGCTACCAGGTGACCGGTTTCTACGCGCCGACGGCCCGCCTCGGCACCCCGGACGACTTCCGGTTCCTGGTGGACGCGCTGCACGCGGCGGGGATCGGGGTCCTGATGGACTGGGTCCCGGCGCACTTCCCGAAGGACGACTGGGCGCTCGCGGAGTTCGACGGGCGCCCGCTGTACGAGCACGAGGACCCGCGCCGCTCGCACCACCCCGACTGGGGGACCCTGGAGTTCGACTACGGCCGCAAGGAGGTGCGGAACTTCCTGGTCGCCAACGCCGTGTACTGGTGCCAGGAGTTCCACATCGACGGCCTCCGCGTGGACGCCGTGGCCTCGATGCTCTACCTCGACTACTCGCGGGAGCACGGCGAGTGGCTGCCGAACGAGTTCGGCGGCCGGGAGAACCTGGACGCGGTCGCCTTCCTCCAGGAGATGAACGCGACCGTGTACCGCCGCTGCCCCGGCATCGTGACCTTCGCCGAGGAGTCGACGGCCTGGGACGGGGTGACCCGGGCGACCGACCAGGTGGGTCCCGGCGGCTTCGGCGGTCTGGGCTTCGGCATGAAGTGGAACATGGGCTGGATGCACGACTCCCTCGGCTACGTCGAGAAGGAGCCGGTGCACCGCAAGTACCACCACCACGAGATGACCTTCTCGATGGTGTACGCGTACAGCGAGAACTACATCCTGCCGATCTCCCACGACGAGGTCGTGCACGGCAAGCGGTCCCTGGTGTCGAAGATGCCCGGCGACTGGTGGCAGCAGCGGGCCAACCACCGGGCCTACCTCGGCTTCATGTGGGCCCACCCCGGCAAGCAACTCCTCTACATGGGACAGGAGTTCGCCCAGGGCGCGGAGTGGTCGGCGGAACACGGTCCCGACTGGTGGCTGCTCGACCCGACGTACGGCGCGGAGGCCGACCACCGGGGGGTACGGGACCTGGTGCGGGACCTGAACACGGTGTACGCGGCGACCCCGTCGCTCTGGGAGCGGGACACGGTCCCGGAGGGCTTCCAGTGGGTGGTGGGGGACGCGGCCGAGGACAACGTCTTCGCGTTCCTCCGCTTCGACGCCTTCGGTTCGCCGCTGCTCGCCGTCTCCAACTTCTCGCCGGTCGTCCGCCACGACTACCGGCTCGGCGTGCCGGACACCTGTGCCGCCTGGGCGGAGGTCCTGAACACGGACGCGGCCCGGTACGGCGGCGGGGACGTCGTCGGCACCGACCCGGTGAAGACCGAGTCGGTGCCGTGGCACGGCCGCGCGTCGAGCCTGCGGATGACGCTGCCGCCGCTGGCGACGGTCTGGCTCAGGCCGGCGTGACGGCCCGCGTGACGGCCGGCCTGATCACGCCCAGGCGCTGAGTGGCCCGGGTGAGCGCCACGTACAGGTCGTTGACCCCGTGCGTGGCGCCCGCCCGGATGCCGTCGGGGTCGACGACCAGGACGGTGTCGAACTCCAGGCCCTTCGCCTGGCGGGGGTCGAGCAGCACCACCTGCCGGGTGAGGTCGGGCTTCGGGCCGTACGAGGCGGCCGGGAGCGCGGCGAGGAGGCCGGGATGCAGCCGCGGCGGGGCGATCACGGCGATCCGGCCCTCCTCGCGGAGCTCCGCCGCGACCGCGTCGGCGGCCTCCTTGACCGGGTCGTCCACGGTGCGGTCCCAGGGCTCCACGCCGGTGGAGCGCACCGAGCTCGGGGGCTCGAAGGAGGGGTCGTCGGCCCGCCGCACCTCGGCGGCGACGGCCATGATCTCGGCGGGCGTGCGGTAGTTGACGCCGAGCCGGACGTGGTCCCAGCGGTCCTCCACGTACGGGGCGAGGATCCGCTCCCAGGCGCCGACGCCGGCCGGGTCGCCGGTCTGGGCGGGGTCGCCGACCAGGGTCATGGAGCGGGTGGGGCTGCGGCGCATGAGGAGGCGCCAGGCCATCGCGGAGAGCTCCTGGGCCTCGTCGACGATGATGTGGCCGAAGGCCCAGGTGCGGTCGGCGGCGGCCCGCTCGGCCGCGGTGCGGTGGTCGGCCTCCTCGTGGCGCTCGGCGAAGCGCTCGGCGTCGATGATGTCGTGGGCGGAGAGGACCTCGGAGGCGTCCTTGTCGAGCTCCTCCTTGTCCTCGAACTCGTAGGTGCGGGAGGCGAAGGAGACGTCCAGGACGCCCTGCGCGTACTGGATCTGCTTCTGCCGCTCGGCCTCCTCGGCGGCGCGGGCCGCGGAGTCGTCCTCGCCGAGGAGTTCGGCGGCCTCGTCGAGCAGGGGTACGTCCCCGGGGGTCCACGGTCCGCCGTCGCGCCGGATCTCCGCCGCCTCGCCCTCCGGGAGGTGGGTGGGCTCGGCGAGGTAGTCGGCGAGGAACTCCTGCGGGGTGAGGGCCGGCCAGAGGGTGTCGACGGCCGCGTACACCTCGGGGTTGGCGGCGATGCCCTTGGCGAGCAGCGCGATGTCGTCGGGGCCGAGGAAGTTGGGGCCGCCGTAGGGGTCGGCGCCGATCCGGTCGGCGAGCTGTTCGGCCAGCGCGTCGAGGATCCGGAAGACGAAGTACGGACGGGCGAGGTTGTGCGGCAGGGCGGTCTCGCGGGCCTTGTGGCGGGCCTCGAGGGCCATGTCCCAGTCGATCACCAGGTCGCCGTCCTCGTGCGGGACGACCAGCGGCTCACCGCGCTCGGGCACCTGCTGGCGGTCGCGTACGGCCGCGGCGAGCGCCTCGGCCATGGCGGCGGAGCCCTTCACGGCGGCGGCTTCCGGGGTGTCGGTGCCGGTGGCGCGGACGCCGGGGAAGAGCTCGGCGGGGGTGGCGAGGAGGACGCCGGTCTCGCCGAGCGAGGGCAGGACGTTGCCGATGTAGCCGAGGAAGGCCGGGTTGGGGCCCACGATGAGGACGGCCCGCTTGGCCAGCTGCTCGCGGTGCGCGTACAGGAGGTACGCGGCCCGGTGCAGCGCCACGGCCGTCTTGCCGGTGCCGGGGCCGCCCTCGACGACGAGGACACCGCGGTGCGGGGAGCGGATGATGGCGTCCTGCTCGGCCTGGATGGTCTGCACGATGTCGTGCATCCGGCCGGTGCGGGCGGCGTCGAGCGCGGCGAGCAGCACCTCGTCGGCGTTCCGGCTCTCGTGCCCGGTGCGGGTGGCGTCGGTGAGGTCGAGCACCTCGTCGTGGAGGGCGGTCACGGTCCGGCCGACGGTGGTGAGGTGCCGGCGGCGGGTGAGGCCCATCGGCTCGTACCCGGTCGCGAGGTAGAAGGGGCGGGCGATCTCCGCGCGCCAGTCGACGACGAGCGGGGTCCGCTCGGCGTCGTCCCTGCGGATGCCGAGCCTCCCGATGTGGTGGTCACGGCCGTCCTTGAAGACGAGCCGCCCGAAGCAGAGCCCGCTCTCCCCCGCGTTCAGCGCCGCGAGCACACCGGACTGCTCGGCCACCAGCACGTCCCGCTCCAGCCGGCCCTGGTTGCTGCCGACGCCCGGCGTGCGCAGCGCCTGGCCGACCGCCGCCTCGGCCTGGTCCCTGAGGTCGTCGAGTCGTGCGTACAGATCGGTGATGAATTGCTGCTCTTTCCGAATTTCCGCGGTTGACAATTCGACTCCCGGCGCGATACAGTGCTTTTATTGAACTTCTCCGTGTCCTTCGCGTGTCCGGACACGGAATCCATGAATATACGCGATGCAATACCCCGACTGTCAATTCTAGTCGGGGTATTTCCGTATGCGCGGCGAGGCGGCCCGGGGGCCCTCAGGCGGGCGGGAGCAGGGGCTTCCGGCCGACCGGGGACGACAGCACGATCGAGGTCGTGGTGCGGCCGAGGGCCGAGGTCTGCTCCAGGACGTCCTCCAGATGGAGGGTGTCGGTGACGGCGACCTTCAGGATCCAGCAGTCCTCGCCCACCACGTGGTGGACCTCCAGGATCTCGGGCCGGGCGATGAGCTCCAGGGTGCGGGGGTGCTTCAGGGTGTAGCCCCCGTGCGGGTTCACCCTGATGAACGCCTGGATGCCGTAGCCGAGCCGGGCCGGGGAGACGTGCGCCCCGTAGCCGGCGACCGCGCCCGTCGCCTCGAGGCGCCGGACCCGCTCCGTGACGGCCGCGGGGCTGAGCCGGACCCGGCGACCGAGCTCGCTGAGCTTGATCCGGCCCTCGGTCTGCAGCAGCTCCAGGATCTGCCGGTCGATGGGGTCGAACCCGGCCACCGAGGTTTCGTCGGCCACGGCCCGTGAATGCCGTGGTTCCTTCTGCGGAACGGCCCGCACTCCCATGTTTCCCCCTTCAATCGACGCGCGCACAACGTAACACTTGTCCCCGGAAGCAAGGGAGTTGGGATTCATGGACATTCTGGTCATCGGCGGCAACCGTTATTTCGGAAAGCGACTCATCGCGCTCCTCCGGGAATCCGGACACCGCGTCACGATCCTCAACCGGGGCTCTTCGCCGGCCCCCGCCGGAATCGAGCAGCTGGTCGCCGACCGCGACGACGAGTCCGCCCTGGAATCCGTCCTCACGGGCCGCTCCTTCGACGTCGTCGTCGACCAGGTCTGCTACACCCCCCGCCAGGCCGAGATCGCCCGCCGCGTCTTCGCGACCCGCACCGGGCGCTATGTGATGACCTCCACGGTGGAGGTGTACGAGTACGAGGACTCCCCCGTACCGGTCCCCGAATCGGCGCTCGACCTGTCGGCGGTCGCCGTCGACACGAGCCTGCCCTGGGAGGACGCGGAGTTCCGCGAGACCCACTACGGGGAGGGGAAGCGCCAGGCCGAGGCGGTGTTCGCGGCCGGGTCGCCCTTCGCCTGGACGTCGGTGCGGGTCGCCCACGTCCTGGGCGGCGACGACGACTTCACCGGTCGCCTCCAGCACTACGCGGACCGCGTCCGCGCGGGCGAGCCCATCGCCGTACCGGTGGTCAACCACCCCGCCACGTACGTCCACGTGGACGAGATCGCCGCCTTCCTCGCCTGGACGGTGGCCGCGCCCTTCACCGGCCCGGTCAACGCCCACTCCCACGGCCCGCTCACCACCGCCGACCTCTGCGCCGCGATCGAGAAGCACGCCGGCGGCCGGACGGTCCTGCGGCCGGTGGAGGTCGGCGAGGTCTCCCCGTTCTCCTTCGCCCGCTCGTACGGGATGGACAACTCCCGTGCGGTGGAGCTCGGTTACTCCTTCAGCCACTCCGGCGAGTGGCTGGCGCGGGCCGTCGCCGAGACGCTCGGGGAGGGACGCTGATGCGGTACCGCACGCTCGGGGACCTGCGGGTCGGGGCCGTCGGGTTCGGCACCATGCCGCTGTCCATCGAGGGCCGGCCGGACGAGGCCCGGGCCGTCGCCACCGTGCACGCCGCCCTCGACGCGGGCGTCACGCTCCTCGACACCGCCGACTCCTACCACCCGCCGGGCGGCGCCCCGGGCGAGGGCGAACTCCTGGTCGCGCGGGCCCTCGCCGCGTACGGAGGCGGTACGGACGAGGTCCTGGTGGCCACCAAGGGCGGCCGGGGCCGTACCGCCGACGGCGGCTGGACCGTCGACGGCCGGCCCGGCCACCTGCGGCGCGCGGCGGAGGCCTCGGCGCGGCGGCTCGGCGGCGAGGCGATCGGCCTGTACCAGCTGCACAAGCCCGACCCCGCCGTCCCGTACGCCGAATCCCTCGGCGCGATACGGGAGTTGCTGGACGCGGGCACGGTCCGGCTCGCGGGCGTCTCGAACGTCGACTCCGCGCAGATCCGGCTCGCCCGCGACATCCTGGGCGACCGGCTGGTCTCCGTACAGAACCGCTACTCGCCCGCGGTCCGGGACAGCGAGGCCGAGCTCCGGCTCTGCGCGGAACTCGGCCTGGCCTTCCTGCCGTGGAGCCCCCTGGGCGGCGTCTCCCGCAGCTCCCTCGACGGCAGCTCCGCCCAGGAGGAGGACCCGGACTTCGGCGCCTTCCACCGGATCGCGCGGGCGCGCGCGGTCAGCCCGCAGCGGGTCGTGCTCGCCTGGCTGCTCGCCCGTTCGGCGACCGTGCTGCCGATCCCCGGGGCCAGCCGGCCGGAGTCCGTACGGGATTCGGCGGGGGCGGCGGACCTGGAGCTCTCGCCGGAGGAACTGGCCGGACTCGACGGACGCTGAGACGCGGGCGGCGGCCCGGACGCACGAGAAGGGCGGCCCCTCGGCGGGGCCGCCCTTCTCCCGGGGCCCGGATCCGGCTCAAGGCCCGGGACCCGGGGCGTGTCAGACCCCCGCGCGGGCCTTCTCCTCGCCCTCCTCGGCACGCTGGTCGGGGACCGGGGCGGGGGCGTGGTCGTCGTGGACGAGGGTCTGCTCGTCGAAGGGGACGCGGCCGGCGAGGACTTCGGCGACGCGGGCCTTGTCGATCTCCTTGGTCCAGGTGCCGACGAGGACGGTGGCGACGGCGTTGCCGGCGAAGTTGGTGAGGGCGCGGGCCTCGCTCATGAAACGGTCGATGCCGACGATGAGGCCGACGCCGTCGACGAGCTCGGGGCGGTGGGACTGGAGGCCGCCGGCGAGGGTGGCGAGGCCGGCGCCGGTGACGCCGGCGGCGCCCTTGGAGGCGATGATCATGAAGACGAGGAGGGAGATCTGCTCGCCGATCGAGAGGGGGTCGCCCATGGCCTCGGCGGTGAAGAGGGAGGCCATCGTGAGGTAGATGGCGGTGCCGTCGAGGTTGAAGGAGTAGCCGGTCGGCACGGTGATGCCGACGACCGGCTTGCTGACGCCGAGGTGCTCCATCTTGGCGATCAGGCGGGGCAGCGCGGACTCGGAGGACGAGGTCGAGAGGATGAGGAGGAACTCGCGGCCGAGGTACTTCAGGAGGGACCAGATGTTGATCCCGGCGACCAGCCGGAGGATCGCGCCGAGGACGACGAAGACGAAGAGCCCGCAGGTCACGTAGAAGCCGATCATGATGACGGCGAGCGACTTGAGCGCGGCGGCGCCGGTCGCGCCGACCACGGCGGCGATGGCGCCGAACGCGCCGACCGGCGCGGCCCACATGATCATGCCGAGGACGCGGAAGACGAGCCGCTGGATGTGGCCGATCCCGCGCAGGACCGGCTCGCCCGCGCTGCCCATCGCCTGGAGCGCGAAGCCCGCGAGGAGGGCGACGAGGAGGGTCTGGAGGACCTCGCCCTCGGTGAAGGCGGAGACGAAGGTGGTCGGGATGATCCCGAGCAGGAAGTCCGGGGTCGACTCGCCGCCGCCCGCCGCCTGCTTGGCGCCCGCCTCGGCGATCTCCTTGGTGAGGTGCAGCCCGGAGCCCGGCTCCAGGAGGTTCCCGACGAGCAGGCCGATCGCGAGGGCGACGGTCGACATCACGAGGAAGTAGCCGAGGGCGAGGCCGCCGACGGCGCCGACCTTGGCGGCCTTCCGGACCGAACCGACGCCGAGCACGATCGTGCAGAAGATGATCGGCGAGATCATCATCTTGATCAGGTTGACGAAGCCGGTGCCCAGCGGCTTGAGCTCGACGGCGACGCCCGGCGCCAGGAAGCCGACCGCGATGCCGAGCAGTACGGCGCCGATGACGGCCAGATACAGGTAGTGCGTACGGTCCCGCCGTGCGGCCACGGGGTCCTCCTCGTGCTGATGGATGGTCCACGTCCCGGTGGACTCCGCGACTATCCACCAGCCTGTGACCCGGGTCACGGTTACGTACGTTTCGTTCACGACCGAAGCTTCGGAAGGGCCCGGCGAGGGGGAGGAAAGGGACGAGCGGGAAGAGAACGATTCGGGAACGCGCTGCCCCGCGGCAAACTCCGGCGTGCACACTTACCCGCATGCGCCTCCCCCTCCCCCGCCCCCGCAGCCTGGCCGGCCAGCTGTTCGCGATGCAGGTCGTGCTCGTGGCCGTCGTCGTGGCGGGATGCTCGGTCTTCGCGTACCTCACGGACCGGGCGCAGGCCGAGGAGACCGCGCGCCGCCAGTCCACGGCGACCGCGGCGGCCGTCGCCGACTCCCCCGCCGTGGCCGCCGCGGCCCGCTCCGCGAACCCGACGGCCGTCCTCCAGCCGTACACCGAGGACCTGCGCCGCCACGCCGACGTCGCCTTCGTGGTGATCATGGCGCCGGACGGCACCCGGTGGACCCACCCGGACCCGGCGCAGATCGGCCGGACGTACCTCGGCCACATCGAGGAGGCGCGGCAGGGCCGCTTCTACTCCGAGACCCACCTCGGCGTGCTCGGCCCCTCCGTGCGGACGGTCGCGCCCGTGTACGCCGACGGCCGGGTCGTCGCCCTGGTCAGCGCGGGCATCACCATCGAGCGGATCAGCGAGCAGGTACGGGAGCAGGTGACCGCCCTGCTCGGCATGGCGGGCGCGGCGCTCGCGCTCGGCGGCGCGGGGACGTACGTCGTCAACGCCCGGCTGCGCCGCCACACCCACGGCATGAACGCGGCGGAGCTGAGCCGGATGCACGACTACCACGAGGCCGCGCTGCACGCGGTCCGCGAGGGGCTCGTGATGCTCGACGGCCGGCGGCGGATCGCCCTCATCAACGACGGGGCGCGCGAGCTGCTCGGCCTCGACGACGGCGTCGTGGGGCGCCCCGCGGCCGAACTCGGCCTGCCCGCACCCCTGACGGGCGCGCTGCTCTCCTCGGAGCCGCGCGTCGACGAGACCCACCTGACGGCCGACCGGGTCCTCGTCGTCAGCACCCGCCCGGTGGTGGGCGGGGAGCGGCGCGGCACCGTCGTCACCCTCCGCGACCGCACCGAACTCCAGGCCCTCTCCGGCGAGTTGGACTCCGAGCGGGGGTTCACCGAGGCACTCCGCTCGCAGGCCCACGAGGCCGCGAACCGGCTGCACACGGTCGTCTCGCTCATCGAACTCGGGCGGGTGGCCGAGGCGGTGGACTTCGCGACCGCCGAGCTCGAACTCGCCCAGGCCCTCACCGACCGGGTCGTCGACGCCGTCGGCGAGCCGGTCCTCGCGGCCCTGCTCCTCGGCAAGGCCGCCCAGGCCAACGAGCGGGGCGTCGAACTCGTCCTCACCGAGGACAGCCGCATCGACGACGGCCGGGTGCCCGCGGCGCTGCCCTCGCGGGACCTCGTGACGATCCTCGGCAACCTCATCGACAACGCCGTCGAGGCCGCGGGCGGCACCCCGCACGCCCGCGTGACGGTCACCGTCGCCGCCCCCGCCGGCGACGGCGAGCTCCTCCTGCGCGTCGGCGACAGCGGCCCCGGCGTCCGCCCCGCCGACCGCGAGGCCGTCCTCGGCCGCGGCTGGTCCACCCGCGGCCCCGGACGCGGCCTCGGCCTCGCCCTCGTCGGCCAGGCCGTCACCCGCGCCTCCGGCACCCTGACCCTCACGGACGCGGCGGCGGGCGGCGCGGAATTCACCGTACGACTGCCGCTGCCACTGCCGTGCCCGGCGGGCCCGGCGGACGCCGGCCGCGCGGAGGTGACGGCGTGAGCACCGCTCCCCTCCGGGTCCTCGTCGTCGAGGACGACCCCGTCGCGGCGGACGCGCACGCGCTGTACGCGGGGCGGGTCGAAGGGTTCACCGTCGTCGGGGTGGCGCACTCGCGGGCGGCGGCGGTGCGGATCCTCGACCGGACGCCGGTCGACCTGATCCTGCTCGACCTCTACCTCCCCGACGGGCACGGGCTCCAGCTGCTGCGGGCGCTGCGGGCCGCGGGGCACGCGGCCGACGTGATCGCCGTGACCTCGGCGCGCGACCTGGCGATCGTCCGGGAGGGCGTGTCGCTGGGCGTCGTGCAGTACGTGCTCAAGCCGTTCGCCTTCGCGACCCTGCGGGACCGGCTGGCGCGGTACGCCGAGTTCCGCGCGGCGGCCGGGGAGGCGTCCGGGCAGGACGAGGTGGACCGGGCGCTGGCCGCCCTGCGGGCCCCGCACCCGGCCACGCTCCCCAAGGGCCTCAGCGCCCCGACGCTGGAGTCCGTCACCCGCACCCTGCGCGACACCCCGGCCGGCCTCACGGCCGCCGAGGCGGGCACGGCGGTCGGCATCTCCCGGATCACCGCCCGCCGCTATCTGGAGCACCTGGTGACCGAGGGCCGTGCGGTACGGGCTCCCCAGTACGGGCAGATAGGGCGGCCGGAGCTCCAGTACCGCTGGCTCGACGGCCGGAAGCACGGCCGCTGAGGGGGACGGCCCCCTTTGCGCGGTTACTGATCGGTTCCGACGTTCCTACGACCTCGCGCGTTGGGCGAACGCACCGTAGCCAGCCGTCACCGTCCGCACCTACCGTGGCCGGGTGCACCAACCCTCCCCGCCCTTCGACGCCCAGGCCGCGCGCCGCCTCCGCGAGGGCCTCGGCATGACCTTCGGCCACGTCGCCTACGGCCTGCGCGCGCAGTACGGCATGTTCGTCGCCCCCGAGACCGTCGCCGCGTGGGAACGCGGCCGGGCGATCCCCGCCGACCAGGAGCTCACCGCCCTCGCCGGCGTCCTGTGGTGCTCCCCCTCCGAACTGATCGCCACCGCCTCCACCCTGCGCGAGCACCGGATGGCGCGCGGCCTCGCGCCCGAGGAGCTGGCCCGTCGCGTGGGCGTGGCGGCGCACGTGTACCAGCGGATGGAGGACGAGGGCCGCTGGCGCGGCAACGAACGCCAGACGGCCGCCCTCGCCGAGGTCCTCGGCCTCGGCCCGCGCGCCCTCATCACCGCGACCGGCGGCGACGAGGCCCTCGCCGAGCTGCTGCGCGACGCGGCCACCACCCGCTGGCAGGCCTACGTGAAGCCGGCCGTGAAGATGCTGCCGCTGCCCAAGCGGACCCTGGAGAACGCGCTCCAGCGGCTCCACACCGACTACCACGCCCGCATGGCCGCCACCAGCAGCTGGGGCGCCTCGGGCGCGACCGGCGACGAGGGCCGCGCGTACCTCGACGGCATCACCGGCCACTTCTGGAACGCCGTCGGCCTCTAGGGCGGCCTCCAGGGCGGTCTCCAGGGCAACAATTCCTAGATCATCAGGGGCGCGGGCCGTAGATTGGCCGGCGTGAAACGACACATACCCTTCGAGCGACTCCACAACTTCCGTGACATGGGCGGCTATCGGACCGCCGACGGCGGGACCGTGCGGTGGGAGACCCTCTACCGCTCCGACTCCCTCGCGAAGCTCGCGGACGCCGAACCGGCCGATCTTCAGCGCTTCCGCGCGCTGGGCGTGGCCACCGTGATCGACCTGCGCTATCCGTGGGAGATCGCGGCCAAGGGCCGCCTGCCGGAGAGCGAGGACGTCGCCTGGCACAACCTGTCCATCGAGCACCGCCCGTACGACCAGGCGGAGATCGACCCGGAGCTCGACCCCTGGCGCTACCTCGCCGACCGGTTCGCCGAGGTCGCCGAGGACGGCGCGGAGGAGCTTCGTACGGCCCTGGAGGTGATCGCCGGGGCCGAGGGGCCGCTGGTCTTCCACTGCGCCTCGGGCAAGGACCGCACGGGCCTGCTCGCCGCCGTCGTCCTCGGCCTCCTCGACGTGCCCGACGAGGAGATCCTCGCCGACTTCGCCCTCACCGAGCTGGCCACCGAGCGCCTCGTCGCCGACTGGCACGCCGCCCACCCGGGCCGCGAGCTGCGTTGGCCCGGCTACGGCCGCGCCCCCGCCGACATCATCCGCCTCTTCCTCGCGGACCTGCGCGAGCGGCACGGCTCGGTCTACGGCTACGTCACCGGCCACGTCGGCCTCGACCCGGCGGTGATCGTCCGCCTCAGGGCCCGCCTGGTGGAAGCCCCTTAAGGTCGGTCGCGCCCGCTCAGTCCCGCCGGTCGAAGTCGAAGAGCTGGCCGGCGGCGTCCGGGGCGCAGGGCGCCTGGGCGAGCGGGGACCAGGCGGCGGTGCGGTCGCCGGTGACGGTGACACAGCTGCCGGGCGTCGCGGAGTCCACGGGGACGATCCGGTAGCCCTCGACGGGGGTGCCGTACGACTCCAGGGCGAAGGCCTCGACGCGGCTCGGGTCGCCGCACTCGGAGTCCTCGAAGGCGGCCGTGGGTATCCGGCCGCCGGAGGGTATGCCGGAGCAGCCGGGGCCGTAGTCGGGGTGGTCCGAAACGATCCTCCACCGGCCGGCGGCGATCTCCTTGAGCGAGTACAGCGGCACGCCCGCGCCCGCGCACGGCACCTGGTGGATCTGCCCGGTCCGCGCGCCGCGCCGCTCCCCGAGGCACAGGTCCGTGCCCACCACCCGGATGCGCACGTCCCCGGCGGCCGGCGCGGTGACCGTCCGAGGCGGATGCCCGCCGTGCCCGTCCTTCAGGACGGCGACCACGCTGAAGCCGGCCAGTACGAGCCCGGCGACCGCGACCGCCGCCACGACGACCCGCGGTATCCGCGACCGCGGCCCGGTCGCGCCGTCCACCGCCGCCGCCTCCGCCGCCTCCGTCGCGGCTTCCCCGGGCCAGGCGGGCGGGGACACAGCCGCACCGGACTCGGGCGCGTCGGACGCCGCCCCGTCGCCCGCGTAGGTTCCCCGGCGGGCCAGCTCTCCCCGTACCGTCCGCCAGGTCCTGAGTTCCTCGGGGGTGACGCCGCAGGCGCGGACGAAGACGGTGAGGAGTTCGTCGCGGGGCAGGGTGGGGCGGCTGAGCATGTTGGCCATGGTGGAGCGGGGCAGCACGTCGCCGTGGGCCTCGGCGCGGGCCGAGAGGTCGCGGTAGGTCAGTCCTGACCAGTCCTTGAGGGCCTGGAGCCGCGCGAGGAAGTCGGCCGGATGCCGTGCTTCCCGCGGGTCAGGGGCCCGTTCCCCCGGTGCCATGCGCGCCTCCCCCTTCCGCCGGACAGGGTTGGGACATGTCCGGGACAGGCCCCAAGCCTTGTTGATCTCAGGCCGGGACTCAAGAGTGGAACCCGGCAATTCCGCCGGGGCGCGTGAGGCCCCGCACAGACGAGTGGCCCCGACCGTCCACGGGGGGACGGTCGGGGCCACTCTCGGATGTCCGGGTCCCGGAGCACATCCGGGACAGGTCGGGACGGAAGTCCCGGAAGGCCGGGCCCAAGGTCCGGGCCCTCAGGGCCGGTCACGGCGGGGCGGTAGAGCCGGTGCCGGCGGGGTCGTACGGACGGTCAGAAGACCGACTCGGCCTCGCGCATGCGGTCCTCGGGGACGGTCTTGAGGCGGGTGACGGCCTCGGCGAGGGGCACCATCTCGATGCTGGTGCCGCGCAGGGCGGTCATGCGGCCGAAGTCGCCGCGGTGCGCCGCCTCCACCGCGTGCCAGCCGAAGCGGGTGGCGAGCACCCGGTCGTACGCGGTCGGGGTGCCGCCGCGCTGGACGTGGCCGAGGATGACGGGGCGGGCCTCCTTGCCGAGGCGCCGCTCCAGCTCGACGGCGAGCTGGTTGCCGATGCCCTGGAAGCGCTCGTGACCGAACTGGTCGATCTCGCCCTTCTTGTACTCCATCGCGCCCTCGGCGGGGTGCGCGCCCTCGGCGACGCAGATGACGGCGAACTTCTTGCCGCGGGCGAAGCGCTCCTCGACCATCTTGACGAGGTCGTCGACCTGGAAGGGGCGCTCGGGGAGGCAGATGCCGTGGGCGCCGCCGGCCATGCCGGACTCCAGGGCGATCCAGCCGGCGTGGCGGCCCATCACCTCGACGACCATCACCCGCTGGTGGGACTCGGCGGTGGTCTTGAGGCGGTCCATCGCCTCGGTGGCGACGCCGACGGCGGTGTCGAAGCCGAAGGTGCGGTCCGTGGAGGAGATGTCGTTGTCGATGGTCTTCGGCACGCCGACGACGGGCATGCCGGCGTCGGAGAGCATCCGGGCGGCGGTCAGGGTGCCTTCGCCGCCGATGGGGATGAGGACGTCGATGCCGTACTTCCGCGCCAGGTCGGGGGCGGATTCGGCGGCCTCGCGGAGCCGGTTCCGCTCCAGGCGGGCGGAGCCGAGGATGGTGCCGCCGCGGGCCAGGATGCCGCTGACGGCGTTGAGGTCGAGGGGGCGGTAGTGGCCGTCGAGGAGGCCCTTGAACCCGTCCTCGAAGCCGATGACTTCGTCGTCGTGGCCGGTCAGCGCCCGGTGCACGACCGACCGGATCACTGCGTTCAGGCCGGGGCAGTCGCCGCCTGCGGTGAGAACTCCGATGCGCATCGTGCTGTGTCTCCTGCTCGGTCGCGGTCCGTTGTGAGCCACCTCGATTCTCACACGGCGGACCTGACGGCCGTGCTCGTCGTCGCTCCGCGCGTCCCTCCCGGCGAGCCCGCGGAGGCCTTTCGTCCCGGGGTCCGAGGCCCTTCGCCCGGCGGGCGACTAGGCCATCGCCGGAGGTATTGTCAAGGGGGTAATGCCGCCCTATCGG
The DNA here is from genome assembly GCF_055603625.1 of Streptomyces sp. NPDC037273. NCBI lineage: Bacteria > Bacillati > Actinomycetota > Actinomycetes > Kitasatosporales > Streptomycetaceae > Streptomyces > Streptomyces sp. NPDC037273. The sequence goes on along the minus strand of NZ_JBVJVO010000003.1, from coordinate 447,766 downwards.
GGCTTTCTGAGCACTGTCGATTGACGCACGGGCCGCGGAGGTGCCGCGAGGCACCGCTCGGCCCCTTCCGCAGGACTGGACAGGAGACCACGGCGTGACGCGCAGCGTGTACGTGACCGGGATCGACCGCGGTGACGGCCGCCAGGTCGTCGAGCTGGGAGTCATGGAGCTCCTCACCCGTCAGGTGGACCGGGTGGGGGTGTTCCGCCCCCTGGTGCACGACGGTCCCGACCGGCTCTTCGACCTCCTGCGCACCCGCTACCGGCTGACGCAGGACCCCTCGTCGGTCTACGGCATGGACTATCACGAGGCCTCGGACCTCCAGGCCGAGAGAGGCACCGACGCGCTGGTGTCCGAACTGGTCGACCGCTTCCACGCGGTCGCCCGCGACTACGAGGTCGTCCTCGTCCTCGGCACCGACTTCGCCGCCACCCAGCTCCCCGACGAGCTGGCCCTCAACGCCCGGCTCGCCAACGAGTTCGGCGCCTCCGTCATCCCGGTGGTCGGCGGCAAGGGCCAGCCCTCGGAGTCCGTACGGGCCGAGGCGCGCAACGCCTTCCGGGCGTACGACGGACTCGGCTGCGACGTGCTCGCGATGGTCGTCAACCGGGTGGCGGCCGAGGACCGGGAGATCATCGCCGACCGGCTCGGCGCCCGGCTCCCGGTGCCCTGCTACGTCCTGCCGGACGAGCCGGCGCTCGCCGCGCCGACCGTCGCCCAGATCACCCACGCGCTCGGCGCGTCCGTGGTCCTCGGCGACGACGCGGGGCTCGCCCGCGACGCCCTGGACTTCGTCTTCGGCGGCGCGATGCTGCCGAACTTCCTCAACGCGCTGACGCCGGGCTGTCTCGTCGTCACCCCCGGGGACCGGGCCGACCTGGTCGTCGGCGCGCTCGCCGCGCACTCGGCGGGCACCCCGCCGATCGCCGGGGTGCTGCTCACCCTCAACGAGCGGCCCAGCGAGGAGATCCTGACCCTGGCGGCCCGGCTCGCGCCCGGCACCCCGGTCATCTCGGTGCCCGGCAACAGCTTCCCGACGGCGGCCGAACTCTTCGCCCTCGAAGGCAAGCTGAACGCGGCCACCCCGCGCAAGGCGGAGACCGCGCTCGGCCTGTTCGAGCGGCACGTCGACACCGCCGACCTCCTCAAGCGGGTCTCGGTGGCCCGCAGCGGCCGGGTCACCCCGATGATGTTCGAGCACGAGCTGCTCGAACAGGCGCGGGCCGACCGGCGCCGGGTGGTGCTCCCCGAGGGCACCGAGGAGCGGGTGCTGCGCGCCGCCGACGTCCTGATCCGCCGTGACGTGTGCGACCTGACGCTGCTCGGCGACGTGGAGGCGATCCGCAAGAAGGCCGCCGACCTGAGCGTGGACCTGCGCGGGACGCAGCTGATCGACCCGCAGACCTCGGAGCTGCGCGACGCGTTCGCCGAGAAGTACGCGGCGCTGCGGGCCCACAAGGGCGTCACCGTGGAGCTGGCGTACGACGTCGTCTCCGACGTCAACTACTTCGGCACCCTGATGGTGCAGGAGGGTCTCGCCGACGGCATGGTCTCCGGTTCGGTGCACTCGACGGCGGCGACGATCCGCCCGGCCTTCGAGATCATCAAGACGAAGCCGGACGCCTCGATCGTCTCCTCGGTCTTCTTCATGTGCCTGGCCGACAAGGTCCTGGTGTACGGCGACTGCGCGGTCAACCCGGACCCGGACGCCGAGCAGCTCGCGGACATCGCGGTCCAGTCGGCGGCCACCGCGGCCCGCTTCGGCGTGGAGCCGCGGATCGCGATGCTGTCGTACTCGACCGGCACCTCGGGCTCCGGCGCGGACGTCGACAAGGTGCGGGAGGCGACGAAGCTGGTCCGCGAGGCCCATCCGGAGCTGCGGATCGAGGGCCCGATCCAGTACGACGCCGCCGTCGAGCCGTCCGTGGCGGCGACGAAGCTGCCGGAGTCGGAGGTGGCCGGGCAGGCGTCCGTGCTGATCTTCCCGGACCTCAACACCGGCAACAACACCTACAAGGCCGTGCAGCGTTCGGCCGGCGCCGTGGCCGTCGGCCCGGTGCTCCAGGGCCTGCGCAAGCCCGTGAACGACCTCTCGCGGGGCGCGCTCGTCAGCGACATCGTCAACACGGTCGCCATCACGGCGATCCAGTCCCAGGTCCCCTCCCAGGGTGAGGAGCTCCCCGCATGACCGACGCACCCGAGACCGTCCCCGGCACCGCCCCCGGCACCGTGCCCACGGTCGCGCCCACCCGGGTCCTCGTCCTCAACTCCGGTTCGTCCTCGCTGAAGTACCAGCTGCTCGACATGCGTGACGGCAGCCGTCTCGCCCAGGGGCTCGTGGAGCGGATCGGCGAGGAGACCTCGCGTCTGGTGCACACGCCGCTGCAGGGCGGCGGGGGCGCGAAGCGCGAGACGACGGGGCCGATCGCCGACCACGCGGCCGCGCTGAAGGCGGTCGCCGAGGAGCTGACGGCGGACGGTCTCGGCCTCGACTCCCCCGAGCTGGCCGCGATCGGTCACCGGGTGGTGCACGGCGGGCTGCGGTTCACCCAGCCGACGGTCGTCGACGAGGAGGTGCTCGCGGAGATCGAGCGTCTGGTTCCGGTGGCGCCGCTGCACAATCCGGCGAACCTCATCGGTCTCCGTACGGCGATGGCGCTCCGTCCCGACCTGCCGCAGGTGGCGGTCTTCGACACGGCGTTCCACACGACGATGCCGGAGGCGGCGGCCCGGTACGCGATCGACGTGGAGACCGCCGACGCGCACCGGATCCGGCGGTACGGCTTCCACGGCACCTCCCACGCGTACGTCTCGCGGGAGACGGCGAAGCTGCTCGGCAAGGCGCCCGAGGAGGTGAACGTGATCGTGCTGCACCTGGGCAACGGCGCGTCCGCCTCTGCGGTCGCGGGCGGCCGGTGCGTGGACACCTCGATGGGTCTCACGCCCTTGGAGGGGCTGGTCATGGGCACCCGCTCCGGCGACATCGACCCGGCGGTCACCTTCCACCTGAAGCGGGTGGCGGGCATGTCGGCGGACGAGATCGACGTCCTGCTGAACAAGAAGTCGGGCCTGGTGGGCCTGTGCGGCGACAACGACATGCGGGAGATCCGCCGCCGCGTCGACGAGGGCGACGAGCGTGCGGCGCTCGCCTTCGACGTGTACATCCACCGTCTGAAGAAGTACATCGGCGCGTACTACGCGGTGCTCGGCCGGGTGGACGCGGTGGCGTTCACGGCGGGGGTCGGCGAGAACGCGGCCCCGGTGCGGGAGGCTGCGATCGCGGGTCTGGAGGAGCTCGGGCTCGTGGTGGACGCGGACCTCAACTCCGTACGTTCCGACGAGGCGCGGATCATCTCGCCGAACTACGCGCGGGTGGCGGTGGCCGTGGTGCCGACGGACGAGGAGCTGGAGATCGCGCGCCAGAGTTACGCGCTCGTTCACGGCACGGCGAGCTCGAACGAGTGAACGCTTGAGCGGGCCTCCGCCCATTTGTACTTTCCGCCAGACGGAATATTCCGCAGTGAAACAAACCGATAGGATCCGCCTCATGCGCCGTTCCAAAATCGTCTGCACGCTGGGCCCCGCCGTCGACTCGTATGAGCAGCTGAAGGCTCTCATCGAGGCCGGCATGAACGTGGCCCGATTCAACTTCAGCCACGGGTCCCAGGCAGAGCACCAGGAGCGGTACGACCGCGTCCGGCAGGTCTCCGCGGACACCGGCCGCGCCGTCGGCGTCCTCGCCGACCTCCAGGGCCCCAAGATCCGCCTCGAGACCTTCGCCGAGGGTCCGGTCGAGCTGGTGCGCGGTGACGAGTTCACCATCACCACCGACGACGTCCCCGGCGACAAGTCCATCTGCGGCACCACCTACAAGGGTCTGCCCGGCGACGTCTCCAAGGGCGACCAGGTCCTCATCAACGACGGCAACGTCGAGCTGCGGGTCGTCGAGGTCGACGGCCCCCGGGTCAAGACGATCGTCGTCGAGGGCGGCGTCATCTCCGACCACAAGGGCATCAACCTGCCCGGCGCGGCGGTCAACGTCCCCGCCCTGTCGGAGAAGGACGTCGACGACCTCCGCTTCGCGCTCCGCATGGGCTGCGACATGGTCGCCCTCTCCTTCGTCCGCGACGCCGACGACGTCAAGGACGTCCACAAGGTGATGGACGAGGAGGGCCGCCGGGTCCCCGTCATCGCCAAGGTCGAGAAGCCGCAGGCCGTCGAGAACATGGAGGCCGTCGTCGCGGCCTTCGACGCGGTCATGGTGGCCCGTGGCGACCTCGCCGTCGAGTACCCCCTGGAGCGGGTCCCGATGGTGCAGAAGCGCCTCGTCGAGATGTGCCGCCGCAACGCCAAGCCGGTCATCGTCGCCACCCAGATGATGGAGTCGATGATCACCAACTCCCGTCCGACCCGCGCCGAGGCGAGCGACGTCGCCAACGCGATCCTGGACGGCGCGGACGCGGTCATGCTCTCGGCGGAGTCCTCCGTCGGCGCCTACCCGATCGAGACCGTGAAGACGATGTCGAAGATCGTCGCCGCGGCCGAGGAGGAGCTGCTCTCCAAGGGCCTCCAGCCCCTGGTCCCGGGCAAGAAGCCGCGCACCCAGGGCGGCTCCGTCGCCCGCGCGGCCTGCGAGATCGCCGACTTCCTCGACGGCAAGGCGCTGGTCGCCTTCACGCAGTCCGGCGACACGGCCCGCCGCCTGTCCCGCTACCGCACGCAGCAGCCGATCCTGGCCTTCACCACCGACGAGGGCACCCGCAACCAGCTCACCCTGAGCTGGGGCGTCGAGTCCTTCCTCGTCCCCTTCGTCGAGACCACCGACGCCATGGTCGACATCGTCGACGCCGAGCTGCTCAAGCTCCAGCGCTACAACGCCGGAGACACCATGGTCATCACCGCCGGCTCGCCCCCCGGCGTCCCCGGCACCACCAACATGGTCCGCGTCCACCACCTCGGCGGCACCGAGAACGCCTGACGCGTGACGAAGCCCCCGTCCGGTCCCGGACGGGGGCTTCGTCGTGTGCGGCTCCCGGAGTGGTACGGGGGGTCAGCCGGCCTCGATCGTGTTGTGGAGGCCGGGGATCTTGAGGGTGCCGCCGAACTGGCCGGCCTGCTTGAGCTTCACGTTGGTGAAGACGACCCACGGGATGTCCAGCGGCGGCGGGGACTCCGGGCCGAAGGTGATCGGGATGATGCCGAAGAGGTTGCCCTTCAGCTCCTCCGTGTACATCGTCACCGTGCCGCCGGTGATGGTCGACGTCTTGTCGAGCGGGTTCCGGGGCAGGGAGCGGACGTGGGCCTCCCTGCCGTCGGAGTGCTCCGTGATCTGGTGGAGGTGGTCGATCTTCACCGAGGACGCGGTGAACTTCAGCACCTTCTTGATCTTGCCGCCGTAGGTCTTCACCTCGACGATGCCGTGGTACTTCAGGCCGATCAGTTCGAGCCGCGAGGTCTCCAGACGCCAGGGGGCGTCCGGCAGCAGCGGGATGCCGGGTTCCACCTCGGCGGCGGCGAGCGCCGCGGCGTCGCGCTCGGGGCACGGGAAGCGGGGCTTGGCGCCCTCGGGTATGTCCTCGTCCTTCTTGGCGTCGAGGCCCTTGGCGCTCTCCGGCAGCTCCGCGGTCTCGGCGCCGGCCTTCCGGGCCGCCGCGCGGATCGCGGCCTTGGCCTCCTCGGCGGCCGGGTCGGTGGCCGGCTTCGCCGTGGTGTCCGCGGCCGGCGGCTTCGGCGCGGTGGTGGCGGGCGCGTCCTCGGCGGCCGGGCGGGCGGCCGGCGCCTGGGTCGTCGGGGCCGCCGTGGTGGGCGTGGCCGACGGCTTGGGGTCCGGGCCGTCGAAGAGGTCCTTGAGCGCGTCGCCGACGCCCAGCGGGTCCAGCGGGTTCCTGGACTTCGTCGGGGTGGGCGTGACGGACGGCGAGGCCGAGGCGGACGGCGTCGCGGCCGGGGCGGGGGCCTTCGCCCGCTCCTGCGACTGCGGCGCGGCCGACTGCTCCGTGGCCGTCGCGGTCGGCGTCGGCGTGGCGGTGCCGGACGGGGTGCCGGTGGGCGTGGCCGTGGCGGTGGGCGTCGGCTTCGCGGTCCCGGTCGGCTTGGCGCTCTCGGTGGCCTCGGGCGTCGGCTCGTCGGAGCGCGTGACGCAGGGGCCGGGCGCGAAGGGGATGTCCTTCTCGTCGGCGAGTGCGGGGCTGGGGGCGAGGCCCATGCCCACGAGCACCGCGGTCGGCATGGCGGCGAGCGCCATCGCCTTGCCCGCGGGGCCCTGGATCCTGTTCAGCAGCGACTTGCGCGGGGCCGCGTGCCGCGGTCCCCCCTTCGCGAGCGCCGACTGATTCTCGTCACCCCGCACTGTTCCTCCCGCCGTTGGCGTCGATCGTCGTTTCGGTCAGGTGGTGCTCCGCCTCGCGCTGCTCCGGGAGCTCGGAGACCTCGGCGGCCTCGGAGCCGTACAGGAGTTCGGTCTCGGCGGACGCCTCCGGTGCTCCTTCGGTCCCGGCCTCGGGGGCGTGGGCGAGGGCTTCCTCGACCGGTGGTGCGGGCGCCCAGGCGACGGACATGCCTCCGCCGACGAGGGAGAGCAGGAACCCGATGACGAGACCGCCGAAGTTCGACACGGGAATGGAGACCAGCCCCAGCACGATCGTCGCGACGCCCGCGAACACCCGGACGATGGGCTGGAACCACATCGTCAGGCCGAGCGTGATGAGCAGGACGCCGATGATCAGCGCGCCGGCTCCGGCGGTCGTCTTCATGGCCATGGTGATGTTGCCGAAGCGCAGGTCACCGTAGGGGAGGTAGGCGATCGGCACACCACCGAGGATGGTGAGCAGGCCCGCCCAGAAGGGCCGGGTCTGCCGCCAGACCTTGAACCGGTTGTCCTGCTCGGGGACTCCGTGGGAGGCAGGGGTCTCGGCGCTCATGGAAACAGCTCCCTGGAAGCGGTGTTGCTGAGAAGAGGTACGAAGCGGGGACGGGTCCCCGGAGCGGGTGCGGGCCGCCGGAGCGCCCCCCACACTGGGGGCCGGTCAGCCCTTGAAGCACTCCTTGTCCGTGCCCCGGTGCAGGGACAGGCTCAGGTCGGGGAGCTTGAAGGTGGCGGCCGTGGTGGCCCACGCCTTCTGCTTGACCTTGGTCAGCGTGACGCTGTCGGCGCGCTGGCCGAAGCCGTTCTCGTTGGCCTGGGTGTTGGGCTGGATGCCCTGGCCGCCGGGGGTCTTCGGAAGCGAACCGGCGGCGACGCCGATGTCGATGTTCGTGAACTCGGCGTCGGCCTCGAGGTACGAGACGTCGAGGTACAGGTCCTTCGCGTCGACCCGCTTGTCGGGGTTGGACGCGCCCTGGGTGCCGGCCTCCAGGCGGAGGGTGATGTCGCCGAGACCCGGAACCGGGGTCACGACGGACTGGCACATGTTGGTGATCTTGGCGGTGTCGAAGCCGGAGACCGCGACCGGGGCGCCGAACGGCGTGCCGTCCAGCTTCTTGCCCTTGGCGACGCTGCCGTACTGGACGAACTCGGTGCCCTCGAGCTTGTCGGTGGAGACCTTGAACTCCTGGCCGGAGATCGCGAAGGACGCGGCGAGCGCACCCTGGGCCAGACCGACACCGATCGCGGCCGTCGCGGCCACGCTCGGGACCATGACGACGGCGAACCGCTTCCACCTGGTTCCGCCACGAACCTGGGACTTCATGAGAATTCCTCCTTCTCGGACGTACATCTCGGGAGGGCCGGGGGGCCGTCCTGGGATGGGAGAAGAGCTACGTCCTCGGGAAGGAGAGCGCCGAGGCATCGGGCGGCGCGCTGCGCGTCCGAATCACCGGCGATCACCCCCGAGCGACAACCAGGGCCACGCTTTTCGCGTGGCCTGAGTTGGACAGGCCCCGTTCGGTGAGAGCGGGAACCCCCCTGTCCACGACCGGCGCCGGGGCACCGGTCCGCCCGGTGGGGACCTTCGCCGCGTTTTCCGGGGTTGGTGGGCCGGTGGTGCGGTTCGGACCGAGCGTCGCCGATCGTGGTCCATTACGGGCCCCCGCACAAGGGGGTTCGTTACTCACTAGTAACGGGTGGATAACCAGGCGATGGCGGGGCGGCGCCGAACGGGCACACAGGGTGCGGTCACGTGACCGGCGTTATCGGCAGATAGCCGTATGAATCCGGACAGAATCACGGGTTCGATTTACTGCAAGTAACAGCGGCCGCGATTACCAAGTTTTGGTAAAGCGCGGCCGCCTTCTGTCGCTCTGTCGCCAAATCGTCGGACGATCCGGCGCCCGCCCGGAGGGCGGGAAAGGCCTCAGAACAGCACGCGGGCGAGAGCCTGACGGCCCGCCGTCACACGCGGGTCGTCCGCGCCGATCACCTCGAACAGCTCGAGCAGCCGCAGCCGCGCCGCGTCCCGGTCCTCGCCGGCCGTGCGGCGCACGGTCTCCACCAGACGCCCGAAGGCGTCCTGCACGTGACCGCCCACCAGATCCAGGTCGGCGGCGGCGATCTGCGCGGCCACGTCGGCCGGGTTGTCCGCCGCGTTCTTCCGGACGACACCGGCGTCGAGACCCTGCACCCGCTGGAGCAGGTCGGCCTGCGCGAGACCGAGCTTGGCCTCGGGGTGCGCCGGGTCGTCGGCGAGCACGTTCTTGTACGCCTGGACGGCACCGGCCAGATCACCCGCGTCGAGCGCGGACATCGCCGCTTCGAGCAGCGCGTCGTACGGACCCGCGGGCCGCTCGGCGGGCGCCGAACCCTCCGCGTCCGCGTCCACGACGATGCCGGTCAGACCGAAGCGCTCCTCGCCGATCTGGATCAGCTGGTCGAGGGTCTCCCGGATCTGCGCCTCGGGCACCGCGCCCTGGAAGAGCGGCAGCGCCTGACCGGCGACCACCGCGAAAACGGCCGGAATTCCCTGGATGCCGAACTGCTGCATCAGCATCTGGTTGGCGTCGACGTCGATCTTCGCGAGCAGGAAGCGGCCGTTGTACTCGACGGCCAGCCGCTCCAGGAGAGGGCCGAGCTGCTTGCACGGCTCGCACCACTCGGCCCAGAAGTCGAGGACGACCGGGACCTCGGCGGAGCGCTGGAGCACATCGCGCTCGAAGCCCGCCTCGTCGACGTCGATCACCAGGGCGGAGGGCGCCACAGCGGGCGTCCCGCCCTGCCGGGCGGCCTCGGCGCGCGCCTGCTCCGCCTTCGCCTTGGCCTCTCCGGCCGCCTTCACCGCGGCGAGGTCGACGACGCCGCTCATGGACATGTTTCGGGGCTGCATGGGTACATCCTCCCCCTTCCGCGCGCGTAACCGGTAAGCCATGGCTGAACCGTGCCGTCCGCACGTCTCCCGCCGGTGTGCGAGACGCGTGGACGACACGGTTCTTCGTCTTCGTTCGCATCGGGTCCCCACCCGATGACCCGCCGGATCCCCACCCGGCGCTCTGGTTGTCGCTCAGGCCGCTCAATGCCTTTCGCTACAGGTCGTAGCGTATCTCCGGAGGGGGATCCCGAGGGAGGGCCCGGACACGATCCGCACGGTGAACTGCCTCACATCGCGCACCTCTGGCGCGATACCTACCGACGGGTATGGTCGGTTTCCATGTCGTCCATGTGTCGCCGCACCAAACCTCCCACCAGCCGCACCGGGCGCCCCCGCTCCCCCGAGGCCGACACGGCCATCCTGGAAGCGACCCGCGCGGCCCTGGTCGAGCTGGGCTGGTCGAAACTGACGATGGGGGACGTGGCCGGCCGCGCCGGAGTGGCGAAGACGACCCTGTACCGCCGCTGGGCCAACAAGAACGAACTCGTGGTCGACGCCGTCGCCGTCCTCTTCGATGAACTCGAACTGCCCGACCTTGGTTCCCTCCAGGCCGACATCGAGCACGTCGTACTCCAGTTCGCCGCGCTCCTGGAACGGCCCGAGACCAAGACGGCCCTGATGGCGGTGGTCGCCGAGTCCACCCGCGACGCACCCCTGCGCGAGCGCATCCGCTCCTCGATCGTCGACCGCCAGAAGCGCCTCGTGCTCGCCGGCCGCATGCGGGCCCAGCAGCGCGGCGAGCTCCCCCCTGACCGCGACCCGCTCACCACGGACGCCGCCGACGACCTGATCTTCGACGTGATCGCCGGCGCGGTCGTCCACCGCGCGCTCGTCAGCGCCGAGCCGGTCGACGCGGCCTGGGTGGCCCGCCTCTCCGCCCTGCTCGTGGGCGGCCTGGGCGCGGTGGCCGCCGCCGGCTGACCCGCGCACGCGAGAGGGGCGGTACGGGAGTCCCGTACCGCCCCTCTTCCTCGTCACGAGGTGGGGATCAGAAGCCCGGGGGCTCCGTGTAGACGCCCCACTCGTCGCGCAGCGCGTCGCAGATCTCGCCGAGCGTGGCCTCGGCCCGTACGGCCTCCAGCATCGGGGCGATCATGTTCGAGCCGTCGCGGGCGGCCGCCAGCATGGCGTCGAGGGAGGCGCGGACCTTGGCGTCGTCACGGCGCTCCTTGCGCTCGCCGAGGACGCGGACCTGCTCCCACTCGACCTCGTGGCTGACGCGGAGGATCTCCAGGTCGCCGGTGACCGAGCCGTGGTGGACGTTGACGCCGACGACCCGCTTGTCGCCCTTCTCCAGGGACCGCTGGTACTGGAAGGCGGACTCGGCGATCTCGCCGGTGAACCAGCCGTCCTCGATGCCGCGCAGGATGCCGGAGGTGATCGGGCCGATCGGGTGCTGACCGTCCGGGTGGGCGCGGCGGCCGCGCTCCCTGATCTGGTCGAAGATCTTCTCGGCGTCGGCCTCGATGCGGTCGGTGAGCTGCTCGACGTACCAGGAGCCGCCCAGCGGGTCGGCGACGTTGGCGACGCCGGTCTCCTCCATGAGCACCTGCTGGGTGCGGAGCGCGATCTCGGCGGCCTGCGCGCTGGGGAGCGCGAGGGTCTCGTCGAGGGCGTTGGTGTGGAGGGAGTTGGTGCCGCCGAGGACGGCGGAGAGGGCCTCGACCGCGGTCCGCACGACGTTGTTGTACGGCTGCTGGGCGGTGAGGGAGACGCCGGCGGTCTGGGTGTGGAAGCGGAGCCACTGCGCCTTGTCGGTCTTGGCGCCGTAGACCTCCTTCATCCAGCGGGCCCAGATCCGGCGGGCGGCGCGGAACTTGGCGATCTCCTCGAAGAAGTCGAGGTGGGCGTCGAAGAAGAAGGAGAGGCCGGGGGCGAAGACGTCCACGTCCAGGCCGCGGCTCAGCCCCAGCTCGACGTAGCCGAAGCCGTCGGCGAGGGTGTACGCGAGCTCCTGCGCGGCCGTCGCCCCGGCCTCGCGGATGTGGTAGCCGGAGACGGAGAGCGGCTTGTACGCGGGGATGCCCTGCGCGCAGTGCTCCATCAGGTCGCCGATGAGGCGCAGATGGGGCTCGGGCTCGAAGAGCCACTCCTTCTGCGCGATGTACTCCTTGAAGATGTCGGTCTGGAGCGTGCCGTTGAGGACGGCCGGGTCCACGCCCTGCCGCTCGGCGGCGACCAGGTACATGCAGAAGACCGGGACGGCCGGGCCGGAGATCGTCATCGAGGTGGTGACGTCGCCGAGCGGGATGTCCTTGAAGAGGACCTCCATGTCGGCGGCGGAGTCGATGGCGACACCGCAGTGGCCGACCTCGCCGAGGGCGCGGGGGTCGTCGGAGTCGCGGCCCATGAGGGTGGGCATGTCGAAGGCGACGGAGAGGCCGCCGCCGCCCGCCTCCAGGATCATCTTGTACCGCTCGTTGGTCTGCTCGGCGTTGCCGAAGCCCGCGAACTGGCGGATGGTCCAGGTCCGGCCCCGGTAGCCGGTGGGGTGCAGTCCCCGGGTGAAGGGGTACTCACCGGGCCAGCCGATGCGCTCGAACCCCTCGTAGGTGTCGCCGGGGCGGGGCCCGTACACGGGCTCCACCTCGTCCCCGGAGAGCGTGGTGAAGTCGGCGTCCCGCTTGCGGGCCTTGTCGTAACGGGCCTGCCAGCGACGGCGGCCTTCCTCGATGGCGTCAGCGTCCATGCCTTCGAATTTACTAGGACGTCCTAGTAAATGTCGATGGCAAACCCCCGCACATACGTGCGGGGGGTCTGCGGGGTCAGGCCTTGACGGTCGCGGGAGCCGCCGTCTCCGCGATCAGCGCGCGCGCCTCGCGGGTGACCTTCGGCTCGACGAAGAACGAGGCGAAGGGGATGCAGCCGGCGGCCAGCACCCACAGCAGCTTGCCGAACGGCCACTTCGACTTGGAGCCCAGGTCGAAGGCGAAGAGGACGTAGATGATGAAGAGCACACCGTGGATCTGCGAGATCAGCATGGTGTCACCGGCGTCGAACACGTACTTGGCGACGATCGCGCCCGTGAAGACGAGGAGCCAGATCGCGGTGATGTAGGCCATGACCCGGTAGCGGGTCAGCACAGTCTCTTTCATGCCGTCGAGCGTAACCGCCCGTTCCGGGGCGATCTTCGCGGGGGTCAGCCCTCGTCGAAGTCGTCCGCCGCGACGCGCAGGGGGCGGAGCATGGCGAAGATCTCGGCGCATTCCTCGGCGTCGTAGGCACCGAGGCCGAAGTCCATGTCCATGAGGTCGCGGGTGGCGGACTCGACGACCTCGCGGCCCTTCGCGGTGATGGAGGCGAGGGTGCCGCGGCCGTCGTTGGGGTTGGGGCGCTTGTCGACGAGGCCGGACTTCACCAGCCGGTCGACGGTGTTGGTCACCGAGGTGGGGTGGACCATCAGCCGCTCGCCGATCTTGGACATCGGCAGCTCCCCGGCCTTGGAGAAGGTGAGCAGCACCAGGGCCTCGTACCGCGCGAAGGTCAGTCCGTACGGCTTGACGACGGCGTCGACCTCGGCGAGGAGGATCTGGTGGGCGCGCATGATCGAGGTGATCGCGGCCATCGAGGGGACCGGGCCCCAGCGCTTCTGCCAGAGTTCGTCGGCGCGTGCGATGGGGTCGAAGGGGAGACTGAGCGGCTTCGGCACGCGTCGACCTTACCGACTGGTCATATGCCGGTCAGCCCCGTCTCGTACTTCGGTCGCCCGCAGCTCGGCGACGACGGCGAGGACGCACACCGTGCCGAGGACTCCCGCGCCCGCGACGACCGCGTGCACGGAGGCGAACTCGGCGGCGATCCCGGCGCCCGCCATCCCGACGCCCTGGACGGTCATCATGCCCGCGGTCATCAGGGTCATCGCCCTCCCCCGCTGCTCCTCGGGGACGGCCGTGACGAACCAGGCGTCGAGGCCGAGGGTGTACGCGCCGGTGGCGCCGGCCAGGAAGAGCGCGAGGGCGGCGAGGCCGAGGCCGGGCGCGGGGGCGTACAGGAGGTAGGGCAGCACGCCCACGACGGCGAGCGGCAGCACGATGCGGGAGCGGGTCGCCGCGCTGAGGAAGGAGCCGGCGAACAGCTCGCCCGCGATGGTGCCGACGGGCAGCGCGCACATGAGGAGGCCGAGGGCGGCGGTGGAGGCGCCGATCTCGTCGGCGTAGGGCGCGGCGAGCGCCTCGGGTACGACGGCGAACAGCGGCGGCACCCAGAACATCAGCATCAGGGCGCGCACCCGGCGGTTCCGCAGCACGTCCCAGGTGCCGGCGAGTCCGCCGCGGGTCTTCCCGGACGCCCGGGCGGGGCGGCGGACGGTGCCGAAGCGGAGCAGCAGCGCGGAGAGCACGAAGGTGGTGGCGGTGACGGCGAGCGCGCCGCGCGGCGGTACGGCGGTGAGCAGGACGCCGCCGACGGCGAAGCCGGTCAGGAGGGCGCTCTGCGAGACGATCCGCAGGAGCGAGCGGCCGAGGACGAACAGGTCGCCTTCGCCGAGGATGTCGGCGAGGGTCGCCATCCGGGTGCCGTTGAAGACGGGCGAGACGACGGCGATGGCGCAGCGGAGCACGAGCAGCAGCGCGACCGGGGTGGCGGGGACGACCATGGTGGCGACGCAGGCGGCGCAGACGAGGTCGCAGACGACGAGGATGCGGCGGGGCGGCAGCCGGTCGGTGAGCCCGGCGAGCAGGGTGCCGCCGAGGAGGTAGGGCAGGAATCCGAGCGCGAAGGTCAGCGAGGAGAGCAGCGGCGACTTCGTCAGGTCGTAGACGAGGACGGTCAGCGCCAGTTCGCTGACGACGACGCCGATCAGCGAGAACAGGTGGGCCACGAAGACGATCCGGAACTCGCGGACGGCGAAGACGGCCCGGTATCCGGGGCTCGCGGGGGGCGTGGCGGGGGGCGGTTCGGGTGCGGGCGCGGAGTCCCGCGCCCGGGTGTCGTTCGTGGGCATGGACGGCAGCGTGCCGGGCGCGGCCCGCGCGCCCTAGACTTTCGGCTCCAGGCGAATGTTCGGAGGGTCCGTGCCGTACCACCTGCAATTCGGCGAGGCCGATCCGATGCGGATCCGGTTCGCGATCTCGCCGCTGTGGGAGACGCACTCGGCGGTGCGGGTGCTCGCCCGGCCGGCGAAGCAGGGGTACCACCTGCCGTGGATGCGGCGGATCGCCGGGGCGGCCCGGGGGCTGGACCTGGGGCCGCTGCATCTGCTCATGCCGGCGCGCGGGCACAGCCCGGATTCGCTGTATCCGCCGCCGCTGGGGCCGGCCGCCACCTTCGAGGAGGAGATCGCGGCGGTCCGGGAGACGGATCCGGCGCTGGCCCTGGTGGACTTCCGGCGGGCGCTCGCCGAGACGCCGGGGGCGGCGGAGACGTCGGAGGGGCGGCGGATGCTGGCCGATCCGGCGGGTGCGGTGGGGCGGATCGCGGATCTGCTCCAGGCCGCGTGGGAGTCGCTGATCGAGCCGGACTGGCCGCGGCTGAGGGCGCTTCTGGAGGCGGATGTGGCGTACCACTCGCGGCGGCTCGCGGAGGGCGGTCTTGAGCGGCTGCTCGGGGAACTGCATCCGGCGTTCGACTGGGCGGCGGAGACGGCGACGCTGCGGGTGGCGTATCCGGGCGAGCACGTGCGGCCGCTGGACGGGCAGGGTCTGGTGCTGGTGCCGTCGGTGTTCACGTGGCCGGACGTGGTGAGCGGTTTCGATCCGCCGTGGCAGCCGACGGTGGCGTATCCGGCGCGCGGGATCGGCGGGCTGTGGTCGGAGCCGGGCGACCGGACGCCGGAGGCGCTGGCGCGACTGCTGGGACCGGTGCGGGCGGACGTGCTGTGCGCGCTCGGGGAGCCGATGGGGACGACGGCGCTCGCGCATCTCCTGGGCAGGGCGCCTTCGTCGGTGTCGGCGCACCTCGCGGTGTTGCGGGACGCGGGGCTGCTGTCCTCGCGGCGGTACGGCCATCAGGTGCTGTACGAGCGGACCCCGTTGGGGATCGCGGTGTCGCAGCCGGGCGCGAAGTGACCGTTATGTCACGATGACGCCGTCTGTCCCGTCGCGTACCCGACCCTGGGGGCCGGATGTCCCGCCGCACCGTCACCGCCGCCGCCCTGGCCCTCGTCTCCGCGCTGCTCCTGACCGGCTGCGGTGACGAAGAGCCGCCGAAGGGCCCCGTCGGCCCGCCGTCCACGCGCGGCGAGGCCGCGGCGCCGGCCTCGGGCTCGCCGTTCTGGGTGGACCCGGACAGCGACGCGGCCCGGCAGGTGCGGCAGTACGAGGAACAGGGCAGGGCCGAGGACGCCCGGATCCTGAAGCGGATCGCGGACCGGCCGGTCGCGGACTGGCCGGCCGGCGACGACCCCGTACCGGAGATCACGCGCGCGGTGCGGGGCGCGTCGGCCGAGAAGCGCACGGCCGTCTTCGTCGCGTACAACATCCCGCACCGCGACTGCGGGATGTACTCGGCGGGCGGCTCGCACGACGGGCAGGCGTACCGCGAGTGGGTGGACGCCTTCGCGACGGCCATCGGCGACGCCTCCGCGATCGTGGTCCTGGAGCCGGACGCGGTGCCGCACATCGTGGACGGCTGCACACCGGCGCAGTACCACGACGAGCGCTACGAGCTCCTGGCCGGCGCGATCAAGCGGCTGAAGCAGCAGCCCCGCACCCGGGTCTATCTCGACGCGGGCAATCCGGCCTGGATCGACGACCCGGGCAAGCTGGTGGAGCCGCTGCGCCGGGCGGGGGTCGCGCGGGCCGACGGCTTCTCCCTGAACGTCTCCAACTTCCAGCGCAACGACATCGTGAAGGGCTTCGGCGCCACCCTCTCCGGCCTGCTCGGCGGCACCCACTTCACGGTGGACACCAGCAGGAACGGCGACGGCCCCCTCCCGGGTGACCGGGCGGAGGCCTGGTGCAATCCGCCGGGCCGCTCCCTCGGCGTGCCGCCGACGGACCGGACCGGGGACGATCTGGTCGACGCCTATCTGTGGATCAAGCGCCCCGGCGACTCGGACGGCCAGTGCCGGGGCGGCCCGTCCGCCGGGACCTGGTGGCCGGACTACGCCCTGGGTCTGGCCCGCAGGGCGAAGTCGTAGCGGCCGGGACCTCACTCCACCTGGATCCACTTCGCCTCGGACGGGATGCCGTCCTGGTCGGTGACGAAGAGCATGTACCAGCCGGGCGGTACGAGGGTCCGGTCGCGCGGTACGGAGACGGTGACGGTCATGCCGTCCTGGCCCTTCGTCAGACCGAGCTCGACGGAGCGCTGTTCGACGTCGGTGGTGTGGGTGACGGCGCTGGGCCGCATCAGCCGGGCCTTGGCGATCCGGTCGGCGTCCTTCGTCTTGAAGGTGGCGCGGCCGTTCTGATCGAGTTCCTGCGAGCCCTCCCCGAGGACGGGCCGGTCGTCGCCGGCGCGGTGCAGATAGGGCGGGGTGAAGACCTCGATGCGCTGCTCGAAGGTGCCGAGCTTGGTGTTGTCCTTGTCGTCGAAGAGCGGGTCGGAGCCGAAGGTGGCGACCCGGCCGTCGGGGAGCAGCAGCGCCTCGGAGTGGTAGTTGCGGCCGACGGTGGGCTCGGCCGCCTCGGTGAAGGCGTTGCTCCTGGGGTCGTAGAACTGCGCCTTGAGGATGTCGCTGCCGCTGCGGCCCCGGTAGTCCTCGGATCCGCCGGTGGTGAAGACGGAGTCGTCGGGCATCAGGACGCTGCTGAGGTAGCGGGTGCCCTGCGGGAGCGCAGGGCCGTCGGTGAAGGCGGGGCTGGCCTTCGAGAGGTCGACGATGGAGGTGCGGGCGGTGGACCGGGAGGACTCGCCGACCCCGCCGCCGCCGAGGACCATGACCTTCTGGGCCTGGGCGGGCGGCAGCAGCAGGGAGGCGGAGGTCTCCAGCCGGTCGGGGTCGGTGAGGCCGCCGAGCTTGGTGAAGGAGTTCTTCTCCAGGTCCCAGATGCCGGGTTCGCGACCCTTCTCGGCGGGGCCGTATCCGGCGTTGGAGCCGGTGTAGAGGAGTTTGCCGCCCTTGGTGAGGAAGAGGGACGGATAGGTGGGGAAGTAGCGGAAGGGGCCCTTGGACCACTTCTTGGTCCCGGGGTCGTAGTACTCGTTGTCGCCGGGGACGACGTCGCCGACGTCGTTGAGCCCGGAGACGGCCAGGACCCTGCCGTCGTCGAGGGTGACGAGGGTGGGGTACCAGCGGGCGTCCTTCATGGGGGCGACCGGGATGTACTTCTCGGCCTTGGGGTCGAACTCGTAGGCGCCCTTGATGCCCTGGAAGTCCTGCTTCTCGGTGGTGAGCTTCTGGGCGAGGCCGTAGACGTTGTCGGCGTCGTCGCCCTTGAGGCCGACGACCTCGTACTGCGCGGCCTCGGTGGTGAGGGCCTGCGGGCCCGGCTTGCGGGCTTCGACGAAGACGCGGGCCTCGGCGGCGGTGACCTTGGTCTCCCACGGCTTCATCTGGCCGCTCTTGAAGTAGGAGATCTCGAACTCGCGCTTGGCCTTGGGGACGGTGACGTCGAACTTGGAGACGTACTCGATCCCGGACGGGGAGCGGAAGACGGTGCCCTTCCTGAGGGTGACCGCCTTGTCGGGGCTCTCGTTCTTGACCCGCATGCCGCCGCCGGCCTTCTTCACCTCGCCGTTGAGGATCTCGTACCGCGCGGTGCCGCCGGCGACGAGCAGCCGCCCGTCGGGGAGTTGGGTGTGGCCGGAGCAGAAGAAGTCCTCGGGGGTGGGGATCTTCTTGAAGGTGTTCTTCACCGGGTCCCAGAGGACGGACTCGAAGGTCCCGGCGTCGAAGTTCTTCTGGCTGTTGCCGGAGCCGGCGATCAGCAGCACCTTGCCGGTGTGCAGGAGGGCCGCGTGGATGGCGTTGACGCGGTACGCGGCGGGGACGTCGACCTCGGCCCAGGAGCCGAACTCCCGCTTGTACCCGGGCTGGGCGATCTTGTAGGCGTGGTACTTCTCCTCGGCGAAGGAGACGGCGGCGGGGGCGTTGAGCGCGGCGAGCAGCAGGACGGCCGCGGTGCCGAGCAGGGTCTTCTTGAACTTCTTCGACGGCCGGTAGGCCATGGCTCAGTTCCCTCCGGTCGTCGTGGGCGCGGGAGTGACGGGCGGCGGCACCGCGGCCGTGATGACCTCGACGCCTTCGCGGGCGTCGGCGAGGCCACGGGCGCGGGCGCGGGCCCTGGCGCGCTCCCTGATCCGGGTGGCGCGGCGGGCGCGCACGGCGGTGACGGCCCAGACGGAGATCGGGGCCAGGGCGATGACCAGGGCGAGTACGGCCCAGGTGCGCATGGCGGCGTGGGTGTGGCCGTAGTGGACCGAAGCGACGAGCGAGGCGATGAGGACCACCGCCCAGTAGAGGTGGATCCGGAAGGTGAGGACCCGGTCGGGGCTGGCCGCGCCGCCCTTGGGGGTGACGACGAAGCGGCCGCGGGTGCGGAGGATCGCCGAGCCGAGGGACTTGAGGTAGATGGGCGCGGAGAGCGCGGACATCGCCATGCCGGCGAGGCCGCCGGAGCCCTCGGGTTCGTGCGGGGAGACGTTGTGCCGCCGGTTCCAGAGGTAGAGCCCGATCTGGAGGGCGACGGCGTCGCTGTAGATCATCAGCCACACCTGGGTGGAGACCTGGGTGCCGGAGGCGCCGAGCCAGAGGTAGAGGACGCAGCTGAGGATGCCGAGGAGCCAGTTGACGGCCGTCATCGGGTAGTAGACGAGCATCAGCGTGTAGTTGAGGAGGCGGCCGGGCGGGGTGCGGAAGGGCGCCTTCCAGAACTGCTTGAGGATCGTCTCGTAGGTGCCCCGGGACCAGCGGAGCTGCTGGGTGAAGAAGTCGGTCCAGGAGGCCGGGCCCTCGCCGACGGCGAGCACGTCGGGGGTGTAGACGGAGCGCCAGAAGTGGCCGGTGCGCGGGTTCTTCCTGCGGTGCAGTTCGAAGCCGGTCGCCATGTCCTCGGTGATGGAGTCGTACAGGCCGCCGACCTGCTTGAGGGCGGAGATCCGCACGATGTTGTTGGTGCCGACGAACATGGGCGAGCGGTAGCGGTTGCCGGCCCGCTGGATGAGGGCGTGGAAGAGGAACTGCTGCGACTCGGCGGCCTTGGTGACGAGGTTGTCGTAGTTGCCGTAGACCTGCGGGCCGACGACGAAGGCGATGTCGGGGTCGCGGAAGTAACCGAGCATCCGCTCCAGGAAGTTGGGCAGCGGCACGTGGTCGGTGTCCACGGAGGCGAAGAAGTCGTACTCGTCTCCGTGCTGGGCGAGCCAGGCGTTGTAGTTGCCGTGCTTGGTCCGCGCCTTGTGGACGCCCTTCTTGCGGTTCCACTCGGGGACGCCGGCGCGGGTGAAGTGGCGGACGCCGAGCTCCGCGCAGAGCGCCTTGGCCTCGTCGGAGTCGCCCTCGTCGAGGAGCCAGATGTCGAGCGGTCCTTCGTGCCGCAGCCGGACGGCGCCTTCGAGGGTGCCGCGGACCATGGTGAGCGGTTCCTTGCCCGGGACGTACGTGGTGAGGAAGGCGACGCGGGTGCCCTTCTCGGCGTACACGGGTATCGGGTCGCGGGCGACCATGGTGGCGTGGGCGATCGAGGTGACGTTCACCAGCATGAAGAAGCAGATGAGGCCGATCGACACGAGCATCACGGTGTCGTACGGGACGCGCCAGGTGTCGTCGCCCTCGCGGACGGTCCAGTGGCTCGGCCAGACGAGATAGGCGAGGAGCAGCGCCGACAGCAGCGGCGCGAGGCCCATCAGGAGGACGGCTCGTATTCGGTGCGGCTCCTTCGAGAGCAGACTTCGGTACTGCACCTTGTAGGCCGCCGGGTCCGGCTCCGTGAGCGGGCCGGCGAGTCGGCTGTAGGTGTCGTAGTCGTAGCCTCCCGGCCGCACGGTGCCTCCAGCTGTCGTCGAACGGGTCGATAACCCCACAAAAGGGGACATCGCTCGGCGTGTCGACTGGAGTCGTCCGAGTGAGCGGTTTTACCGACCGCGACCACTCTGTCGACGCAGCGTGTAGGTGACGGCCCTCCTGGCGACCGGATTCAGCTCCTCGACCGCGGTCATCAGGGCGCCCAGCTGCTCCAGGGCGGCGAAGGCCGCCTCCGCTCCGACGGGGTCGACGCCCTCGTACAGGCCGAGGCCGACGAAGGAGGCGCCGACCGCGCGGGCGAGCCCGGCGGGGTCGGTGAACTCGGCGAACGGCGTCCCCGCGAGGACCCGGACGAGCACCTGTTCGATCTCGGTGATCCACAGGTCGAGCCCGGCAGCGGTGGCCGGCACGAGCCGCGGGTGGCTCTGCGCCCCGGCGAGCAGCTGCCCCAGGAACGCGACGTGCCCCGCCTCCCGCTCCTCCTCGTGCATCTCGCGCCCGAAGGCGAGCAGCTCGTTGAGGCTGCCGATGGCGCGGAGCCGCTCACGGTGGCGGGCCACCCGCTGCTCGGCGCCGTGCCGGCAGGCCGCGGCGAGCAGTTCGTCGACGGAGCCGAAGTGGTAGAAGACCAGGGCCTGGTTGACCCCGGCGGTGGTCGCGATGGCGCGCGCCGACGCCTTGCCGATGCCCTGCTCGACGAGTGTGCGCAGGGCGCCTTCGAGGAGCTTCTCCCGGGTCTCCTGGCTGCGGGCCTCCTGCGCCGCCGCCTTGCGGCCCTTCGCGCCCCCCACGGCGACGTCCCCGCTCATGCCCTTGCCTCCTCGCGCACCGGGCGCAGCCCGGCGCGCACCCCACGGGAGCCTACGTCGGCGTACTCGGCGGTGAACGACCCCTGGTAGCCGAAGAGCGGCCCGAAGTACCGGTTCACCACCCGCACGTCGATGCGGAAACGGCCGGTGCGCTCGTCGAAGGACTCGCGCACCTCGGCCCGTCCGCCGACCAGTTCGGGCACCTTCACGTCCAACGGGCCCTCACGGAAGCGGTGTTCACCGGAGGTGATGAGCATCGACCCGTCCGGCTCGGCGGACAGATGCAGATCGCTGGCGAGGTGCTGGTGGGTGCCGAGGTAGTCGAGGACGCAGTCACGCTCGGGACTGTGCACCATCGTCGCGTCGAAGCGCCGGGGCCCGCCGGGCAGGGCGAAGGTGCGCACGAAGGTGACGGTCTCCCGCCCGAACGAGTCGGCGTACGGCACGTTCTCGATCCGGAAGGGCACGTCGCGGCCGGTGCGGGGCAGCAGGATGTTCCGCAGCCCGCCGACCGCGAGGAACGGCTTCACGAACGCCCGGCCGTGCCAGATACGGTCCATGACACCCCGTCCGACGCACAGCTCCCCGCTCGCGAGCCCCACCGAGAACCGTCGCTGAATCTCCGGATGCAGCCGCTCGAACTCGGCGTCCCCCATCGCCGTACGGAAGATCGACGGCGGGGCGGTGGTCACGGTCACAGCTGCTCCAGGGCGGCGAGGAGCCGGGGCTCCCGGGTACGGGTGGGCGGGGTGCGCAGACAGCGCCGGGCCGCGGGGGTCTTCGACGAGGGCGGTACGAGGACGGCGGCGGCCAGCCCGAGCACGGTGAGCGGCGCCGAAGCGAGCCACAGCGGACCCAGCGGGAGGTAGACCGCCGCCCACGGCACCGCCACCAGGAGCACCCGGGCGAGGGCTTCGAGCAGCCACCGGTTCCGGGCGCGGTCCGGCGTGATCCCCCGCTCGCACCACAGCCGCAGCCGGTCGAAGGACCAGGCGGTGGCCCAGCCCATCAGCGGCCGGAACACCAGCCGGTCGGCGACACGGCCGAGACGCCCCCAGCGCGGCCGGTAGTCGTATCCGGTCAGGAAACGGACACCGTCCCCGGTCGGCACGTACCTCCAGTACCCACTGCCCTCCGCGAGCAGCGACAGCGGGTGCGGCGAGGCGAACCTCAGCGCCGACACCCGGTCGCCGCCGGCCCGGTGGCGCTCCCCCGCGGAGACACCGGTCCCGGCGACGACCAGGAAGGGCAGCACGCGCGTCGCGTACCGGAACCGCTGCGGCTCGCCCGCGACCCGCGGCAGGTAGTCGATCTCCGTGAACCGCAGATCCCACTGCTGCTGCCAGTCGGGGTCCTGCGTCCGTTCCCAGAGGGTCTCCAGGTCCGTGCGCACTCGCGTCTCGATATAGAGACCCATCACCGTTCCCCCAGCTCATCCGGCATCTTGAGCGACCGCTCAAAACTGCCCACGAGCGAAGGTAGCCGATTTTGAGCACTCGCTCAACCCTCATTTTGAGCAGTCGCTCAACACCACGCCACGACGAAGCCCCCGGCCCTTGGATCAGGACCGGGGGCTTCGTCGCGACTCCGGGACGTCAGGCGCCGAGGTGCCGCTCCACCGTCTCCACCTTCGCCGTCAGACCGTCCGTCACACCCGGACGGATGTCCGCCTTCATCACCACCGAGACACGCGGCGCCCGCGCCTCGACGGCGGCGACGGCCCGCTTCACGACGTCCATGACCTCGTCCCACTCGCCCTCGATGGAGGTGAACATCGCGTCCGTGCGGTTGGGAAGTCCGGACTCGCGGACGACCCGTACGGCGTCGGCGACGTACTCGCCGACTTCCTCCCCCACGCCCAGCGGGGTCACCGAGAACGCGACGATCACGCCTTCACCGCGCCCTGCTCGGCGCGGGCGCGGGAGGCGATGACCGCGTTCTCGGCCTCGCGCTTGAGCTTGCGCTCGGCGTAGAAGCCGCCGAAGGGCAGCACCGAGAGGACGAAGTAGAGGGCGGCGGTGCCGAAGCTCCACTTGGTGCGGTTCCAGGCGTCCAGCCAGAAGAGGACGTACAGGATGAAGAGGACGCCGTGGATCGCGCCCATGACCGGCACCGCGTTGAAGTCCGTCGTCCGCTTGAGCACCGAGCACACCAGCAGGAGCAGGAACGAGACGGCCTCCGGCGCGGAGACGAGCCGGAGCCGGTGGAGGGAGGAAGCGGTCTTGAGGTCCACGGAGGGGGTCACCTTCGTTCGATCTTGTGAACGGATGCACAAGGGCCCGTCCATTGTGCACGGCGACTTTGCTGTCTCTTTAGCCGGGGGCCCAGTACCTTCCTCGGGTGGCAACGTTCCGACTCCAAGGCAGCAAAGTGCTCGCCGTGAGCATGACCGGCGACTCCGTCAAGGCGAAGAACGGCTCGATGGTCGCCTACGACGGGCAGATGGCGTTCAAGAAGATGAGCGGCGGCGGTGAGGGCCTGCGCGGCATGGTGACCCGCCGGCTCACGGGTGAGCAGATGGAGGTGATGGAGGTACGCGGCCAGGGGACCTGCTGGTTCGCGGACCGGGCTTCCGAGATCAACCTCGTGTCCCTGCACGGGGACAAGCTGTGGGTCGAGGCGAGCAATCTGCTGTGCACCGACGCGGGGCTGCGCACCGGCACCACCTTCACGGGTCTGCGGGGCGGGGCCACCGGCAACGGCCTCTTCACGACGACCGTCGAGGGCACGGGGCAGGCGGCGATCATGTCCGACGGCCCGGCGGTGGTGCTGCGGGTGACCCCGCAGTACCCGCTCCAGGTCGACCCGGGGGCGTACATCGCGCACCAGGGCAACCTCCAGCAGCACTTCCAGTCGGGTGTGACCTTCCGCACCCTCATGGGCGAGGGCGGTGGCGAGGCCTTCCAGATCCGCTTCGAGGGCGACGGGCTCGTGTACGTCCAGCCGAGCGAGCGCAACACGATCGGAGGGGACGTCTGATGCCGTTCCGCGAGATCAACTCGAAGATGGTCGAGGCGACCGTCATTCCCGGGCAGCGGATGTTCAGCCAGCGGGGCGCGATGCTCGCGTACCGCGGGGACGTCACTTTCACGCCGAACATCGCGGGCGGCCAGGGCGGCCTGATGTCGATGATCGGCCGCCGGGTGGCGGGCGAGGCGACGCCGCTGATGACCGTCGAGGGCAACGGCACCGTGATGTTCGGGCACGGCGGCCACCACATCCAGGTGATCGCGCTCACCGGCGACACCCTGTGCGTGGAGGCCGACCGGCTCCTCGCCTTCGACGGCACGCTGGAGCAGGGCACGATGTTCATGGGCTCGCAGGGCGGGGTCATGGGCATGGTCCGCGGCCAGGTGACCGGCCAGGGCCTCTTCACCACGACCCTCAAGGGCCACGGTTCGGTGGCCGTGATGGCCCACGGCGGGGTCATCGAGCTGCCGATCTCCCCCGGCCGCCCGGTCCACGTCGACCCGCAGGCGTACGTGGCCCACCACGGCGACGTGCGGAACAAGCTCTCCACCGCGCTCGGCTGGCGCGACATGGTGGGCCGCGGCTCCGGCGAGGCCTTCCAGCTGGAGCTGAGCGGCAGCGGCGCGGTGTACGTCCAGGCCTCGGAGGAGAAGCTGTGAGCACCCCTGTCATCCACGACCCGCACTCCCTGCCGTCGGACGACAACGTCAACCCGTACACCTTCTGCGTGGAGCTCAAGGGCTCCCAGTGGTTCCTGCAGAAGGGGAAGATGATCGCCTACTACGGGCGGATCGAGTTCAACGGGATCGGCCACGGCCGGCTCGACCGGCTGGTGCGGACCTCCTTCCACTCGCCGCTGCACGCGAGCGACTGGGTGGTGGCCGAGGGCAGCGGCAAGATGCTGCTGGCGGACCGGGCCTTCGACGTGAACTCGTTCGACCTGGACGAGGGCAACCTGACGATCCGTTCGGGCAACCTGCTCGCGTACCAGCCCACGCTCGCGCTGAAGCAGTCGATCGTGCCGGGCTTCGTGACGCTGATCGGCACGGGCAAGTTCGTGGCCGCGTCGAACGGCCCGGTGGTCTTCATGGAGCCGCCGATGCGGGTCGACCCACAGGCGCTGGTCGGCTGGGCCGACTGCCCCTCCCCCTGTCATCATTACGACCACGGCTACATGACCGGCGTGATGGGCGGTGTACGGGCCCTGACGGGGCTCGGCGGCACCTCCGGCGAGGAGCACCAGTTCGAGTTCGTCGGCGCGGGCACGGTGCTGCTCCAGTCGACGGAGCTCCTGATGGCGGAGCGGGCGATCGGCGGGCCTCCCGCGCAGGCGGGCGTGCCCGGCGGGCAGCCGCACGGTTCCGGCCAGGCGATGCCCGGCGCGGTACCGCGCCTTCCCGGCCAGCTCGGAGACCTCCAGCGTCGCTTCGGTCTGTGAGCGGTAGTCTGCGGAGTGTGACGTGATCGAACGCGCGCTCCCAGACTTCGTCAAGAATTCAACTTCTTAGGTAGAATCCATATATGGAGACCGAGACGGCCACCCCGTGGCTCACCGACGGCGAGCAGTGCGCCTGGCGCACCTTCCTGGACGTGCAGCGGATGCTGACGTACCAGATGGAGAGGGACCTCCAGCCGTTCGGGCTGACGATGAACGACTACGAGATCCTGGTGAACCTCTCGGAGTCGGCGGAGCGGCGGCTGCGCATGAGCGACCTCGCCTCGGCCACCCTCCAGTCGAAGAGCCGGCTCTCCCACCAGATCACCCGCATGGAGAACGCCGGTCTCGTCCGCCGCGAGAACTGCGAGTCCGACCGCCGCGGGCTCTACGCCGTGCTCACCGACGCCGGCATGGAGACCATGCGCAAGGTCGCCCCGCACCACGTCGAGTCGGTGCGCAGGCACTTCATCGACCAGCTCAGCGGCGAGGCCCTCGGCGACCTCCACGAGTCCCTGAAGCCGATCGCCGAGCAGCTGCGCGGCCGCCGCGGCAAGCCGTGACCTGACAGACACGGAAGGGCCCCTCCGGTGATCCGGAGGGGCCCTTTCGCGTCATCGGAGTCGTACCGGATCAGTGCCCGGTCAGGCTCGCGATCAGCTCGTCGGAGGCCGCGTACGGGTCGAGGTCGCCCGCCACGATCCGCTCGGCGAGCGCGTCGAGCCGCCGGTCCCCGTGCAGGTCGCCGATCCGCTCGCGCAGGGCCGTGACCGCGATGGCCTCGACCTCGCCCGCCGCGCGGGCCCGGCGGCGCTCCGCCAGGACCCCGTGCTCCTCCATCCAGGCCCGGTGCTTCTCCAGGGCCTCCACGACCTCGTCGATGCCCTCGCCGCGCGCCGCGACCGTCTTGACGATCGGCGGCCGCCAGTCGCCCGCGCCCCGCGCCTCGCCCAGGCCCAGCATGTGGTTGAGCTCCCGGGCGGTGGCGTCGGCCCCGTCCCGGTCGGCCTTGTTCACCACGTACAGGTCGCCGATCTCCAGGATGCCCGCCTTCGCGGCCTGGATCCCGTCGCCCATGCCCGGCGCGAGGAGGACGACGGAGGTGTCGGCCTGGGAGGCGATCTCGACCTCCGACTGGCCCACGCCCACCGTCTCCACCAGGATCACGTCGAAGCCGGAGGCGTCCAGGACCCGGATGGCCTGCGGAGCCGACCAGGCGAGCCCGCCGAGATGGCCGCGGGTCGCCATGGAGCGGATGTAGACGCCCGGGTCGGAGGCGTGCTCCGACATCCGGACCCGGTCACCGAGGAGCGCTCCCCCGCTGAACGGGGAGGACGGGTCGACGGCCAGGACCGCGACCCGCTTGCCCGCCCGCCGGTAGGCGGAGACCAGCGCGGACGTCGAGGTGGACTTGCCGACGCCGGGCGAGCCCGTCAGGCCCACCACGTAGGCGCCGCCGGTCAGCGGGGCGAGCGCCGCCATCACCTCGCGCAGCTGCGGGGACGCCCCCTCCACCAGCGAGATCAGCCGGGCCACGGCCCGCGGCCTGCCCTCCCGTGCCTGGGCGACGAGTTCGGGGACGTCCACCATCTGCGCTGCTCCTCGGTTGGGTGACTTACTTGCCGGCGACGCGGACGATCAGCGCGTCGCCCTGACCGCCGCCGCCGCAGAGGGCCGCCGCGCCGATGCCGCCGCCGCGCCGCTTGAGCTCCAGGGCCAGGTGCAGCACGACACGGGCGCCGGACATGCCGATCGGGTGGCCGAGCGCGATGGCGCCGCCGTTGACGTTCACCTTCTCGGGGGTAACGCCGAGGTCCTTCATTGACTGGACGGCGACCGCGGCGAAGGCCTCGTTGATCTCGATGAGGTCGAGGTCCTCGACGCCCAGGCCTTCCTTCTTGAGGGCGTGCAGGATCGCGTTGGACGGCTGCGACTGGAGCGAGTTGTCCGGGCCCGCGACATTGCCGTGGGCGCCGATCTCGGCGATCCACTCCAGGCCCAGCTCCTCGGCCTTGGCCTTGCTCATCACGACCACGGCGGCGGCGCCGTCGGAGATCTGCGAGGAGGTGCCGGCGGTGATCGTGCCGTCCTTGGCGAAGGCCGGGCGGAGCTTGCCGAGGGACTCGGCGGTGGTCTCGGCGCGGATGCCCTCGTCCTTGGAGAAGATCACCGGCTCGCCCTTGCGCTGCGGGATCTCGACCGGGGTGATCTCGGCCTCGAAGAGGCCGTTCTTCTGGGCGGCGGCGGCGCGCTGGTGCGACAGCGCGGCGATCTCGTCCTGCTCGGGGCGCTGGATGCCGAGGCGGGTGTTGTGCTTCTCGGTGGACTCGCCCATGGCGATGGACTCGAAGGCGTCGGTGAGGCCGTCGTACGCCATGTGGTCGAGCATCTCGATCGCGCCGTACTTGAAGCCCTCGCGGGACTTCGGCAGCAGGTGCGGGGCGTTGGTCATCGACTCCTGGCCGCCGGCCACGACGATGTCGAACTCGCCGGCGCGGATCAGCTGGTCGGCGAGGGCGATGGCGTCCAGACCCGACAGACACACCTTGTTGATGGTGAGCGCGGGGACGTTCATCGGGATGCCGGCCTTGACGGCCGCCTGGCGGGCGGGGATCTGGCCGGCGCCCGCCTGGAGCACCTGGCCCATGATCACGTACTGCACCTGGTCGCCGCCGATGCCGGCCCGGTCGAGGGCGGCCTTGATGGCGAAGCCGCCGAGGTCCGCGCCCGAGAAGGACTTGAGCGAGCCGAGCAGGCGCCCCATGGGCGTGCGGGCGCCCGCGACGATCACTGAGGTGGTACCGGTCGTTCCAGACATGAGGCACGGCCCCTTGGGATGAGGAGTGAACGAGGGTTTACCGCCAATGTACTGAGAGGCGCGGCGCCCGGTCACCGGCCCGATGGTGTGATCGCGCGCACGTTGCGTAACCACCCTCCCGGCGGTGCACTGGAGGAATGCTGACGCGAATCGACCACATCGGGATCGCCTGTTTCGACCTGGACAAGACTGTCGAGTTCTACCGTGCCACGTACGGTTTCGAGGTCTTCCACTCCGAGGTCAACGAGGAGCAGGGCGTGCGCGAGGCCATGCTCCGGATCAACGGCACCGACGACGGCGGGGCCTCCTACCTCCAGCTCCTGGAACCGACCCGGGAGGACTCCGCGGTGGGCAAGTGGCTCGCCAAGAACGGCGAGGGCGTGCACCACATCGCCTTCGGAACCGAGGACGTGGACAGTGCCGCCGGCGACATCCGTTCCAAGGGCGTCCGGGTCCTCTACGACGAGCCGCGGAAGGGCTCGATGGACTCCAGGATCACCTTCCTCCACCCCAAGGACTGCCACGGCGTGCTCACGGAACTGGTCACCTCGGCCAAGCCGTCCGCTGACCACTCCTCAGCGGAGCACTGACCTCCGGATTCCTGGCCCGGTAGAGTGGGCGACTCCGGGCCGGGGCCGGTCGGGGCCGCTCCGCGTGGCTCCGGAGTCGGGTTGTCGGGGTCGTCCGATCTGCCACGATTCCCCGGGGGTCCGTCCTCGTCCGTGAGGGCGTGCTCGTTGGAGTTGCGACCAGGGTTGGGGTATCCCCTGCTCGAAGAGCTCGGGGAAGGATGGGACCGCGCAGTGCGGGGCTACGAACGCCAGGAGAGCCACCGAGCTGAAGACGACCATCTCGCCAGGTTCGAAGCCGAGATGGACCGGCTGAAGACCGAACGCGAGAAGGCCGTCCAGCACGCCGAGGACCTCGGCTACCAGGTCGAGGTCTTGCGCGCCAAACTCCACGAGGCGCGCCGCACCATCGCGTCCCGGCCGGCGTACGACAGCGCCGACATCGGCTACCAGGCCGAGCAGCTGCTGCGGAACGCCCAGGTCCAGGCCGAGCAGCTCCGCCAGGACGCCGAGCGCGAGCTGCGCGAGGCCCGCGCCCAGACCCAGCGCATCCTCCAGGAGCACGCCGAGCACCAGGCCCGGCTCCAGGCCGAGCTCCACAACGAGGCCGTCCAGCGCCGCCAGCAGCTCGACCAGGAGCTCAACGAACGCCGCCAGACCGTCGAGGCGCACGTCAACGAGAACGTCGCCTGGGCCGAACAGCTCCGCGCCCGTACGGAGTCCCAGGCCCGCCGCCTCATGGAGGAGTCCCGCGCGGAGGCCGAGCAGTCGCTCGCCACCGCCCGCGCCGAGGCGAGCCGGCTCGCCGAGGAGACCAGCCGCCGCGTCGGCGCCGAGGCGGAGTCCGCCCGCGCCGAGGCCGAGGCGATCCTGCTGCGCGCCCGCAAGGACGCCGAGCGGCTCCTGGCCGCCGCCTCCAGCCAGGCCCAGGAGGCCACCAGCCACGCCGAGCAGCTCCGCTCGACCACCACCGCCGAGACCGACCAGGCCCGCCGCCAGGCGACCGAGCTGTCCCGCGCCGCCGAGCAGCGCGTACAGGAGGCCGACGAGAAGCTCCGGCTCGCCCGCGCCGAGGCCGAGAAGGCCCTCGCCGAGGCCAAGGAGGCCGCCGCCAGGCAGCTCGCCTCCGCCGAGTCGGTCAACGAGCAGCGCACCCGTACCGCCAAGACGGAGATCGCCCGCCTCGTCGGCGAGGCCACCAAGGAGGCCGAGGCGCTCAAGGCCGAGGCCGAGGAGAAGCTCCGCGAGGCCACCGCGCACGCCGAGAAGCTCCTCTCGGAGGCCTCCGAGAAGGCCCAGTCGGCCGCCGCCGAGGACTCCGCCGCCGCGCTCGCCAAGGCCGCCCGCAGCGCCGAGGAGATCCTCACCAAGGCGTCCGAGGACGCCCGCGAGACCACCCGCAAGGCCGCCGAGGAGGCCGAGCGGGTCCGCCGCGAGGCCGAGACCGAGGCCGACCGGCTGCGCGCCGAGGCCGGCGAGCAGGCCGACGAGCTGCTCGGCTCGGCGAAGGACGACACCAAGGAGTACCGGGCCAAGACGGTCGAGCTGCAGGAGGAGGCCCGCCGGCTGCGCGGCGAGGCCGAGGCACTGCGCGCCGAGGCCGTCGACGAGGGCGAGCGGATCCGCTCCGAGGCCCGCCGCGAGGCCCTCCAGCAGATCGAGGAGGCGGCGAAGACCGCCGAGGAGCTCCTCACCACGGCCCGCACGGACGCCGAGGAGCAGCGGACCAAGGCCGGCGCCGAGGGCGAGCGGGTCAAGTCGGAGGCGATGGAGCGCGCCCAGACGCTCCGGACCCAGGCCGAGGAGACCCTGGAGCGGACCCGCGCCGAGGCCGAGCGGCTGCGCGCCGAGGCCGAGGAGCAGGCCGAGTCGGTGAAGAGCGCGGCCGAGGAGGCCGCCGCCGGGCTGCGCGCCGACGCCGAGCGGGCCGCCGAGGCCCGCCGGGCGGAGGCCGCCGAGGAGCTGACCCGGCTGCACGCCGAGGCCGAGGCCAAGCTGACGGCCGCGGGCGAGGAGCTGACCGACGCCCGCGCCGAGAGCGAGCTGATGCGGCGCGAGGCCGCCGACGAGACGGAGCGGCTGCGGACCGAGGCCGCCGAGCGCATCCGTACCCTCCAGGAGCAGGCCGAGCAGGAGGCCGAGCGGCTGCGCGCCGAGGCCGCTTCGGACGCGTCGACCACCCGTACCGAGGCCGAGAGCGCCGCCGTACGGCTCCGCACGGAGGCCGGGCAGGAGGCCGAGCGCCTCAAGTCGGAGGCGCAGGAGACCGCCGACCGGGTGCGGGCC
Organism: Streptomyces sp. NPDC037273; assembly: GCF_055603625.1. Lineage (NCBI taxonomy): Bacteria > Bacillati > Actinomycetota > Actinomycetes > Kitasatosporales > Streptomycetaceae > Streptomyces > Streptomyces sp. NPDC037273. The sequence continues at coordinate 416,734 of NZ_JBVJVO010000003.1, read as the reverse complement.
GAGGCCGCCGCCGCCGCCGAGCGGGTGGCCGCCGAGGCCGCCGAGGCGCTGGCCGCCGCACAGGAGGAGGCCAACCGGCGCCGCAAGGAGGCCGAGTCGACCCTCGAATCGGCCCGTTCCGAGGCCGGCCGCGAGCGCGAGGCCGCCCGCGAGCAGTCCGAGGAGCTCCTCGCCGCCGCCCGCAAGCGGGTCGAGGACGCCCAGACCGAGGCGCAGCGCCTGGTCGAGGAGGCGGACACCCGGGCGACCGAGATGGTCGCCGCGGCCGAGCAGACCGCCCAGGAGGTACGGGACTCGGTGGCCGGTCTGCGCGAGCAGGCCGACGAGGAGATCGCCGGACTGCGCAGCGCCGCCGAGCACGCGGCCGAGCGGACCCGCACCGAGGCGCAGGAGGAGGCGGACCGGGTCCGCGCCGACGCGTACGAGGAGCGGGAGCGGGCGTCCGAGGACGCGGTCCGCACCCGGACCCGCGCCCAGGAGGAGTCGGAGGCCGCGAAGGCGCTGGCCGAGCGGACCGTCGCGGACGCGCTCGCCGAGGCCGAGAAGCTGCGGACCGACACCGCCGAGTACGCCCAGCGGGTGCGCACCGAGGTGACGGACTCGCTCGCCTCCGCCGAGCAGGACGCGGCCCGCACCCGTGCCGACGCCCGTGACGACGCCAACCGGATCCGTTCCGAGGCCGCCGAGCGCGCCGAGACGGTGGTCGCCGAGGCGCGTACGGAGGCCGAGCGGATCGGCGCCGAGGCGGAGCAGGTCCTCGACGAGGCCCGCAAGGCCGCCGACAAGCGCCGCGCCGACGCCGCCGAACAGGCCGACGCCCTCCTCGCCGAAGCCACCTCCGAAGCCGAACGGCTCACCGCCGAAGCGGTCGAGCTCATGGAGACCACCGAGCAGGACGCCCAGCGCCTGCGCACCGAGGCCGAACAGGTCAAGGCCGACGGCGAGGCGCACGCGGAGGCGCTGCGGACGGCGGCGATCGCCGACGGCGAGCAGGTCCTCGACGAGGCCCGCAAGGCCGCCGACAAGCGCCGCGCCGACGCCGCCGAACAGGCCGACGCGCTGATCGCCGAAGCCACCTCCGAGGCCGAACGGCTCACCGCCGAAGCGGTCGAGCTCATGGAGACCACCGAGCAGGACGCCCAGCGCCTGCGCACCGAGGCCGAACAGGTCAAGATCGACGGGGAGGCGCACGCCCAGGCCCTGCGGAACGCCGCGCTGGCCGACGGCGAGCAGGTCCTCGACGAGGCCCGCAAGGCCGCCGACAAGCGCCGCGCCGACGCCGCCGAACAGGCCGACGCGCTGATCGCCGAGGCCACCTCCGAGGCCGAGCGGCTCACCCGCGAGGCGGCCGAGCTGGCGGACGCGGTCACCGCGGACGCCCGCGCCGAGGCCGAGCGCGTCGCGGCCGAGGCCGCCGAGCAGGCCGAGCGGACCGTCGCCGAGGGCGAGCGGGCCAAGGCGGAGGCGGAGGCCGTGGCGGCCGCGACGCTGGCCGCCGCCCAGCAGGACGACGAGCGGATCCGCGCCGAGTCCGCGCGGCTCAAGGAGGACGCCGAGGCGGCGGCCGAGCAGATGCGCTCGGAGGCCCGCGAGGAGGCCGACCGCACGCTCGACGAGGCGCGCGAGGCCGGCGCCCGGAAGCGTTCGGACGCGGCCGAGCAGGCCGACCAGCTGATCGCCAAGGCCCAGGAGGAGGCGCTGCGCGCCACCACCGAGGCCGAGTCGCAGGCCGACACCATGGTCGGCGCGGCCCGCAAGGAGGCCGAGCGGATCGTCGCCGAGGCGACCGTCGAGGGCAACTCCCTGGTGGAGAAGGCCCGTACCGACGCAGACGAGCTCCTCGTCGGGGCGCGCGGCGACGCGACGGCCATAAGGGAACGGGCCGAGGAGCTGCGCGCTCGCGTCGAGGGCGAGATCGAGGAACTGCACGAGCGGGCGCGGCGCGAGACGGCCGAGCAGATGCGGACGGCCGGCGAGCGGGTCGACAAGCTGGTGACGGCCGCGACGGAGCAGCGCGCCGAGGCGGACGAGAAGGCCAAGGAGCTGGTCTCGGAGGCGAGTTCCGAGGCGAGCAAGGTCCGGATCGCCGCGGTCCGCAAGGCCGAGGCGCTCCTCAAGGAGGCCGAGCAGAAGAAGGCCTCACTCGTCGCCGAGGCCGAGGGCATCAAGGCGGAGGCGGAGCGCATCCGGGCGGAGGCCGAGGCCGAGGCCGCGAAGACGGTCGCGGAGGGTCAGCGCGAGCTGGAGGTCCTGGTGCGCAGGCGCAAGGACATCAATGCCGAGATCTCCCGTGTCCAGGACGTGCTGGAGGCGTTGGAATCTTTCGAGACTCCGTCGGCGGGGACGAAGGATGGGGTCAAGGCGGGCGCGTCGGCGGGCACCACTCGTTCGAGTGGCAAGTCCCAGGACGGCTAGCCACTCAAAAGGCTGGACATTCTCCAGATCAAACGGGCATACGCTCGATGACACGCCGCTTCGGCCCCTAGGATTCCCTCTAACACCTCACCGGTCTCATTCGACAGGAAACCCATGAGCGACACATCCTCCCCCTTCGGCTTCGAGCTCGTGCGGCGCGGTTACGACCGCGGTCAGGTGGACGACCGCATTACCAAGCTCGTGTCCGACCGCGACAGCGCCCTGTCCCGAATCACCTCGCTGGAGAAGCGCATCGAGGAGCTCCACCTCGAGACGCAGAACGCCCAGGCCCAGGTCACCGACGCCGAGCCGTCGTACGCCGGCCTCGGCGCCCGGGTCGAGAAGATCCTCCGGCTCGCCGAGGAGGAGGCGAAGGACCTGCGTGAGGAGGCCCGTCGCGCCGCCGAGCAGCACCGCGAGCTGGCCGAGTCCTCCGCCCAGCAGGTGCGCAACGACGCCGAGTCGTTCGCGGCGGACCGGAAGGCCAAGGCCGAGGACGAGGGCGTCCGGATCGTCGAGAAGGCCCAGGGCGAGGCCAACTCGCTGCGCGCCGAGGCGCAGAAGGACGCGCAGTCGAAGCGCGAGGAGGCGGACGCCCTCTTCGAGGAGACCCGCGCCAAGGCCGCCCAGGCCGCCGCGGACTTCGAGACCAACCTGGCGAAGCGCCGCGAGCAGTCGGAGCGGGACCTGGCCTCCCGTCAGGCGAAGGCCGAGAAGCGTCTCGCCGAGATCGAGCACCGCGCCGAGCAGCTCCGCCTGGAGGCCGAGAAGCTGCGCACGGACGCCGAGCGCCGGGCCCGCCAGACGGTGGAGACCGCGCAGCGCCAGGCCGAGGACATCGTGGCCGACGCGAACGCCAAGGCCGACCGCATCCGTTCGGAGTCGGAGCGCGAGCTCGCGGCGCTGACGAACCGCCGCGACTCGATCAACGCGCAGCTGACCAACGTCCGCGAGATGCTGGCGACGCTGACGGGTGCCGCGGTGGCCGCCGCCGGCTCCCCGATCGACGACGAGCGGGCGGCCGGCGTCCCGGCCCAGCAGTCCCGGTAACGAGTCGACAGCACCTTCGAAGCCCCCTGCCATTCCAGTGGCGGGGGGTTTCGCACGCCCGTAGGTTGTACGCATGATCGAGCTTGAGGGCCTGACCAAGCGGTACGGGACGAAGACGGCGGTCGACCATCTCTCCTTCCAGGTGCGGCCGGGCGTGGTCACCGGGTTCCTGGGGCCCAACGGGGCGGGCAAGTCGACGACGATGCGGATGATGCTCGACCTGGACAACCCGACGAGCGGGACGGTCCGGATCGACGGCAAGCACTACCGGGAGCTGTCCGAGCCGCTGAAGTACATCGGCGCGCTGCTCGACGCCAAGGCGATGCACGGCGGCCGCTCCGCGTACAACAACCTGCTGTGCCTCGCGCAGTCCAACCGGATCCCGGAGCGCCGGGTCGGCGAGGTGCTCGACCTGGTGGGTCTGACCCCGGTCGCGAAGAAGAAGTCGAAGGGCTTCTCGCTCGGCATGGGGCAGCGGCTCGGCATCGCCTCGGCGCTGCTCGGCGATCCCGAGATCCTGATGTTCGACGAACCCGTCAATGGTCTGGACCCCGAGGGAATTCACTGGATCCGCAATCTGATGAAGGCGCTGGCCGCCGAAGGCCGGACGATCTTCGTTTCCAGTCATCTGATGAGTGAAATGGCGCTGACGGCCGATCACCTCATCGTGATCGGGCAGGGAAAGCTGCTGGCCGACACGTCGATGGCGGATTTCATCCAGCAGAATTCCAGGAGTTTCGTGCGACTGCGTTCTCCGCAGCAGGAACGGCTCCGGGACGTGATGCACGCGAACGGATTCATCGTGGTCGAGGCCGGCAACGGGACCCTCGAGGTGGACGGGGCGACGACCGAGAAGCTCGGCGAGCTGGCCGCGGAGAACGGCCTCGTCCTGCACGAGCTGAGTGCCCAGCGCGCCTCGCTCGAAGAGGCCTTCATGCAGATGACCGCCGGTGCGGTCGAGTACCACGCGCACGGCACCGACCTCGGCGGCACACCGCCGCCCGGGCCCCGCTGGGGCGCCGCCGGGGACTCCGACCCGGCCGACTCCACCACCGACTCGACCTCCGAGGGAGCCTGAACGATGGCAGCGGTATCCGCGGTCCTCCAGTCCGAGTGGACCAAGATCCGGACGGTGTCCTCGACCATCTGGACGCTGGCGAGCGCCCTCCTCGTCACGGTGGCGGTCGGCGCGGCGCTGTCCGCCGTGTTCAACTCGACCTTCGACGACCTCAGCGAGGCCGAGCGGCTCACCTTCGACCCGACGCTGATCAGCTTCTTCGGGATGACCCTGGGCCAGCTCGCGATGGTGGTCTTCGGGGTCCTCGTCGTGGGGACCGAGTACTCCTCGGGCATGATCCGCACCTCCCTCGCGGCCGTGCCGCAGCGTGCCACCTTCCTCTTCTCGAAGATCGCGGTGGCCGGCGGGCTCGCACTCCTCGTGGGGCTCGCGACGAGCTTCCTCTCCTTCTTCCTCGGGCAGGCGCTGCTCGGCGAGCACCGGGCCTCGATCACCGACGACAACGTGCTGCGGGCGGTGTTCGGCGGCGGGGTCTACATGGGTCTGATCGCCATCTTCTCGATGGGCGTGGCGGCGATGCTGCGCTCGTCGATGCTCTCGCTCGGCATCCTGATGCCGTTCTTCTTCCTGGTCTCGCAGATCCTGGCGGCGGTGCCGAAGGTCAAGGAGGTGGCCCGCTACTTCCCCGACCAGGCCGGCTCGAAGATCATGCAGGTCGTGCCGGACGCCCTGAACACGGAGGAAGCGCCCTACGGCCCCTGGGGCGGCCTCGGGATCATGGTGCTCTGGGTGCTGGCCTCGCTGCTCGGCGGCTATCTGGTGCTGAAGAAGCGGGACGCGTAGCCGCCCGTACCCCGTAGGGGACGACCAGGGAATCTCCCGGAGATTCCCTGGTCGTCTCTTTTCGCTTCGCCGGAACCGTCAACGGCTGGATAAGCTCCTAGCTCATACGGGGGGCTCCGGCCGAAGGCCGCCACGCCCCGACACGCACGCGACCGACCTGTCGATGGGGCTGGAGAATGATCGAGGCAGTCGGCCTGACGAAGCGCTACGGCGCCAAGACGGCCGTGTACAACCTTTCCTTCCAGGTGAGGCCCGGTGTGGTCACCGGGTTCCTGGGGCCCAACGGGTCGGGCAAGTCGACGACGATGCGCATGATCCTCGGGCTCGACCGACCCAGCGGCGGGCATGTGACGATCGGCGGCCACCCGTTCCGGCAGCTGCCGAACGCGCCCCGGCAGGTCGGCGCGCTGCTCGACGCCAAGGCCGTGCACGGCGGGCGGAGCGCGCGAAGCCACCTCCTCTCGCTCGCCCAGCTGGCCGGCATCCCGGCGCAGCGGGTCGACGAGGTGCTGGGCGTGGTCGGCCTCCAGGACGTCGCCAAGCGCCGCTCCAAGGGCTTCTCGCTCGGCATGGGCCAGCGGCTCGGCATCGCGGCGGCGCTCCTCGGCGACCCGCAGGTGCTGCTCTTCGACGAGCCGGTCAACGGCCTGGACCCGGAGGGCATCCTCTGGGTCCGCAACCTGATGAAGAAGCTGGCCGCCGAGGGCCGTACGGTCTTCGTCTCCAGCCACCTCATGAGCGAGATGGCGCTGACGGCCGACCACCTGATCGTGATCGGCCGCGGCCAGCTGCTCGCGGACATGAGCGTCACCGACTTCATCTCCGCGAACTCCGCCGACTTCGCCCGGGTGCGGACCCCGCAGACCGAGCCGGCCCAGCGGGAGAAGCTGACCTCGGTCCTCACCGAGGCCGGCGGCCAGGTGCTCTCCGAGCCGGACGGCGCGCTGCGGGTGACGGGCCTGCCGCTGCCGAGGATCAGCGACCTGGCGCACGGCGCGGACGTACGGCTCTGGGAGCTGTCCCCGCACCAGGCCTCGCTCGAGGAGGCGTACATGCGGCTGACGCAGGGCGCCGTGGACTACCGCTCGACCGACGACCGGCTCGCGCACCTCCAGCCGGCGCCGCACCCGGGGCAGCCGGGGTACGGGATGCCGCCGCAGCCGCCGGTCCCCGAGGTGCCGCAGCAGGGCTGGTACGCCCCGCCGCCGCCCGGACAGAACCCGTACGCCGGGGTCCCGCAGGCGCCCGCGCCGGGTGGATACGCCCCGCCGGCCGCGCCGCAGGGCGTCCCGCAGCCGATCACCCCGCAGCCGAGCGACACCACCAAGGACGCCCGATGACCGCCCCCGCCCCCCACTCCGCTCCGGCGCCGTACACGTACGTCTCGCCCATCCCGGTCCGCAAGGCGCACCTCGGTGACGCGCTCGCCTCGGAGTGGACGAAGATCCGCTCGGTCCGGTCGACGATGTGGACGCTCGGCGTCATGATCCTGCTGATGCTGTCCCTCGGCCTGGGCGTGGCGGCGATCGCGGCGGCCTCCGACGCGCCGATGGGCGAGGAGTCCGCGCTCGGCTTCGGCTTCTTCGGGATGCTGCCCGCGTCGATCTGCGTGATCACGCTCGGCGTGCTCACCATCGCCTCCGAGTACGGCACGGGCATGATCCGTACGACGCTGACGGCCTGCCCCACCCGGGGCCGGGTGCTGACGGCGAAGGCGGTCGTCTTCTTCCTGCTGGTCTTCACGGTCACCACGGTGGTCGCGACGCTGGTGGCGGTGGCGCAGGTCGCCATCGTGGACACGGCGGCGGAGCCCTCGGGCGGCGAGTGGCTGCGGGCGACGGTCGGGGCGGGCGCCTATCTGGCCCTGCTCGGTCTGCTGTCGCTGGCCCTCGGCACGCTGATCCGGCACTCGGCCGGCGCGATCACGGTGATGATCGGTCTGCTGCTGCTCCCGCTGGTGGCGGCCCTGTTCATGTTCTCCGAGGCGCTCAAGTCGGTGCAGGAGTTCCTGTTCACCTACGCCATCCCCTCGCAGATGATCGCGCTGTACAGCGAGCGCCCGCCCTTCGGGGACTCGGGCCCGTCCGGCTGGGAGCCGCTCTTCATCCTGGCGGGCGTCGCGGCCGTCGCCCTCGGCGGCGCCTACGCCCTGCTGAACAGCAAGGACGTCTGACGCCCGTCGGGCAGGCTCCTAGTACTTCGGCGCGTTACGGGACCGCTGCACCCTGCTGGTGCGGCGGTCCTTCGCGTTCCAGCAGGCCTTGTGCCAGTGGCGCCGGTCGTCCACTCCCCCGTACTCCGGCCAGGCGACCACGTGCGGGGCGCCGGGCGGGATCTCCTGGTCGCAGCCGGGGCAGCGGTAGCGCTTGCCGGGGGAGCTCGCTCCGGCGACCAGCCGGACGTACCACTCCTCGCCCTGCCAGGTCTCGGTGCGCTGCGCGCCGCCGTACCGGTCGCCGTGGTCGCCCTGGGACTCGGGCTTCTCGCCGCCTCGGGAGCGGTTGTGACGCGGGGACACGGGCACACCTCACGGGGTCTGGGAACACGGACCGTTCCCTCCAGCCTACGGGCCGCGACGCGGTGCCCCGGGCCCCGTCCGGGACGGCTTAGCCGAAAATCGCAAGAACTTCATGAACGGCCGTTGCCTTTGGCACGTGTCAGACGTTGTTGCCAGTGCGAGGGGAGATACGCGTCGGCCGCAAGGAGGCAGAAGGCGATGCGCGTGGGTACGTTCGTTCTGGCCGCCCAGTTCCCGGGCCAGGGACAGGGGGAGGCGCTGCACCGTGCGGTGCGCACCGCCGAGGTCGCCGAGGAGGCTGGGCTCGACTCCGTCTGGCTGGCCGAGCACCATTTCGTGCCGTACGGGGTGTGCCCCTCGGCCGTGACACTGGCCGCGCTGCTCCTCGGCCGCACCCGGCGACTGCGGGTGGGCACGGCGGTGAGCGTGCTGCCGAGCGTCCACCCGGTCGCCCTGGGCGAGCAGGCGGCGCTGCTGCACCTGACCTCGGGCGGCCGGTTCACCCTCGGGGTGGGCCGGGGCGGCCCCTGGGTCGACCTCGAGGTCTTCGGCTCGGGCCTCGACGCGTACGAGCGGGGCTTCCCGGAATCGCTCGACCTGCTGCTCCGCTGGCTCACCGAGCCACGCGTGGGCGCCCAGGGGGAACGATTCGCTTTCCGTGAGGTGCCGGTCGTGCCCCGCCCCGACGAGCTGATCGACGGGCCGGCCGCTCCGGAGGTGGTGGTGGCCTGCACCTCGCCGAAGAGCGTGCGGCTCGCCGCCGAGCGCGGCCTTCCGATGCTGCTCGGGATGCACTGCGGCGACGAGGACAAGGCGGAGATGGTGGCGGCCTGGGCGCGTTTCGCGCGGGAGGCCGGGCGCGACCCCGACGAGATCGCGCGGATCGGCGCGGACCACGTCTCGGCCGGGGTGGCACAGCTCGCGGACCGCGGCCCCGACGCGGCCGAGGCGCTGGTGAAGGCGATGCCCGGCTGGCTGAGGCAGGGGCTCGACGCCCATGTGACGGTGGACGGCCGCCACCGGGCCATGCGGGACCCCGTGGCGTACACGGAGCTCCTCTGCGGCCTGCACCCGGTCGGCACGCCGCGGCTCGCGGCGGACCGCCTCGCGGCCACCGCGGAACGTACGGGCATCACCCGCTTCGCCCTGCTCGCGGAGGGCTCGGGCGACCTCGACGCCACCGAGGAGAACGTCCGCAGGCTCGGCACCGAGGTCCTGCCGCTCCTGACCTGACACCCGGCACGGCCGGGACCGTGCCGCCGCTCCGGCATCTCCGGGCGTCGATGCGCGTCGGCGCGCATCGGTCGCCCCCTCCCGCGATGCGGAGCGGCAGCACCATGTCTCAGCAGTCGCGGAGTTCAGGCGACTGGTTGAGAAGCTGCCCCCGTACGGATGTGAAGCGGGCGAGCCGCTCGTCCACCGCCGGGTCCAGCGGGAACACCGCCACCCGGTGGCAGTTCTGGAAGGCGAGACGCACCCCGAAGTGCCGCTGGAGCGCACCACGGATGGCGTCGCTGGCGAGCGCGCGCAGCAGCTGACCACGTGCCTGCTCATTCGGCGGCGGCGTCTGGTTGTCGGCGAATTCTCCGCCGTCGACCTTCAGCTGGGCCACCAGAGAACTGATCATCTCCCATGCGTAGGGCAGGGAGGTCCGGACGCAGTCGACGAAGTCGGCTTCGTCGACCTCGCCTCGCTCGGCCTGTTCCAACAGTGCCGGTGAGACGTCGAGCGACATGGGTTCTCCTCTCGCGACCCCGCGGACGGGGTCTTGCGGGCAGGGACGAAGGCCGGGCCGCCCGACACGCAGCGTGCACGGACGACGACCTCCAGCTTCCACGGTAAGCGCGCAGTCCTGACCGCACCAGGAGATGGGGAACACAACCGGCTGATAACCGACGGGTGTTCGGCTCATGACTGTGCTCCGGCGCGTCCTCGGAGGGGTTCCGAGGGGGTCCGGACGATGCCCGAATCGCGCGGAAGAGCACCCGTCTTGTAGCGTTGCCGACCATGCGTCTCGTCATTGCCCGTTGCTCCGTGGACTACGCGGGCCGGCTCACGGCCCACCTGCCCTCCGCCCCCCGTCTGATCCTGGTCAAGGCAGACGGCAGCGTCTCGATCCACGCGGACGACCGGGCGTACAAACCGCTCAACTGGATGTCCCCGCCGTGCACCCTCAAGGAGGGCACGGACGGCGACGAAGGCGTCTGGACCGTGATCAACAAAGCGGGCGAGAAACTGATCATCACGATGGAGGAGATCCTCCACGATTCCTCACACGAACTGGGTGTCGACCCGGGTCTGATCAAGGACGGCGTGGAGGCGCACCTCCAGGAGCTGCTCGCCGACCGCATCGAGACCCTCGGTGAGGGCTACACCCTGATCCGCCGCGAGTACCCGACCGCGATCGGCCCGGTGGACATCCTCTGCCGCGACGCCGACGGCGGCACGGTCGCCGTGGAGATCAAGCGCCGCGGCGAGATCGACGGCGTCGAGCAGCTGACCCGCTACCTGGAGCTCCTCAACCGCGACCCGCACCTCGCCCCCGTCAAGGGCGTCTTCGCCGCGCAGGAGATCAAGCCGCAGGCGAAGGTCCTCGCGACGGACCGCGGCATCGGCTGCGTGGTCCTCGACTACGACGCCCTGCGCGGCATCGAGGACGACAAGCTCCGGCTCTTCTAGCCGCGGGCAGCGGTACGAGTACGGGGACGGCCCCGGGTGCGGTTCACGCGCCCGGGGCCGTCCGTCGTCTCCACTGCCCGTACGGGTCAGGCGGGGGTGTCCGTGGCGGACGGGCTGCCTTCGAGCGGCGCCGAGGCGGTGATGCTCGGGGAGTTCCCCTCCGTGCTCGGGGCGGTCGTCGTCGCCGGCGGCGTGGTGGGCGGCTCGGTCGTGGGCGGCGGGGTGGTCGGCGGCGTGGTGGTCGGCGGCTTCGGCGTCGAGGAGGTGGGCCGCGGCGACGAGGACGTCGGGCGCGGGCCGGGCTTCGTGGGCGTGGCTCCGTCGGTGGGCTTCGTGGTCCCGCTGGGCGAGGTGGTGGCCGTCGGGCTGTCCGAGGGCGACGCCGAGTCCGAGGAGCCGGGGCTCGCGGAGCCGGACGGGGAGGCGGTGCCGGAGCCGGTGGGGCTCGGGGAGCCGGAGGACGTCGGCTCGCCCGTCTCGCCGGCCTCGCCCTCGACCGGCGGCTCGTCGCCGTCGGCGCTGTCGTCGGTGCCGCCGTCGGGGGCGCTGGTGTCGGAGGTGACGCGGTTGTTGACGGGTTCCTCGCCGTTGCCGGAGGTGGCGCCGAGGGTGACGACGGTGCCGAGGACGGCGACGAGGAGGGCGCCGGCGCCGACCGCGACGAGGTTGCGGCGGGCGCCGCCGAGGATGCCGCCCTTGAGGCCGGAGCGGTCGCCGTCCTTGCCGGCGCCGGGGCGGGTGAGGAGCGTCGGGCCCGGGTCGGTGAAGTCGGGGAAGGCGGGGGCGGGGGCCTGCGCCGGGGTGCGTACGGGCCCGCCGGGCAGCGGGGCCGTGACGGCGGCGGGGCCGAGGGCGGGGCGGGCGGCGGGGCCGCGCAGGGCCGGGGTGCCGCGCGGCGGGGAGAAGGGCTCGTCGGCGCGGGGCGGGGCCGGGGTGGTGTGCTCCCCGGAGAGGTCGGCGACGAGGGCGAGGGCCCGGCGGCCGGCGACGGTGCCGCGCTTGTCGGCGAGCACGCCGCGCATCCCGATGGAGGCTTCCAGTTCGGCGCGGGCCCGCTCCAGGTTGCCGGCGCAGATCGCGAGGACGCCGAGCTCGTGGTGGAAGTACGCCTCCTCCGCCACGTCGCCGGTCAGCCGGGCGGACTCCTGGCCGGCGCGCAGGGCTCGTTCCCAGGCGCCCCACTGCAGTCCGGCGGCGAAGGCGGGCGCGGCGGCGCGGGCGAGGAGGACGGCGGTGGCCCGGTGTTCCGGGTCGGCGGGGGTGCCGGTGCCGGTGCCCGCGCCGGAGAGCAGCGCGGTCAGGGCGGCGAGGAGTGCGTCGGACTCGGCGGCGGCGCGGTCGGGGGTGACCGAGGGGTGGGCGGCCCACCAGGCGTAGTGCTGGGCGACGGTGTGGGCGCGGTCGGCGGCACCGTGCTCGTATCCGTGGGCGAGGAGCTGGGTGAGGACGCCGGTGGCGAGGCGGTAGCGGGAGCCGACCGGGGAGAGCAGGCCGCAGGCCACGAGTTCGCCGAGGGCGGCGTCGGCGTGGGTGTCGCCGACGAGGGCCGGCAGGTGGGCCTGGTGCGGGAGCTCGCCGCCGAGGGCGACGGCGAAGCGCAGGGTGGCCTGGGCGGAGCGGCTGAGGCGGGAGGCGAGGAGCGCGGCGGGGGCGGCGCCTTCGCCGAGGCTGGGCAGGGGTATCTCGCGGAGTTCGACGTCGGGGTCGTCGATGCCGTCGAAGGCGGCGGCGGCGACGGCCGCGGCGGCTTCCGGGTCGGTGGGGCCGAAGGCCTCTTCGAGGGCGCCGAAGGCGTCGAACTCGGCGGGGGTGACGCGCAGCCGGTCGCGCTGGCGGAGCAGGGCGCCGGCCTGGACGAAGCGCAGCGGCAGGCCCTCGGACTCGAACCAGAGGTCGCCGGCCCAGTTGGCCTCGTCCTCGGTGAGGGGGCGGCCCGCGGCGCTCTCCAGGAGCTGGAGCGCGGCGGCGCGGCCGAGGCCTTCGAGGCGGAGTTCCTCGACGGGGGCGTCGGCCGAGGGGGCGGGCGCGTCGGGTCCGGCGGCGAGCAGGAAGGCGCATTCGGGGGCGGCGTCGAGGAGCTCGTCGAGGGCGGCGCCGCCGAATTCCAGGTCGTCGACGACGACGACGGCGCCGACGTCGGCGAGCCGGCCGAGGAGGGCGGCCCGGTCGGGGCGCTGTTCGGGGGCGTGGCGGACGGCGGTGAAGAGTTCGTGGAGGAGCTCGACGGGGGTGCGGTGGTGGCCGGAGAGGCGGACGACGCCGTCGGGGGCGAGTTCGGCGCAGTCGGCGGCGACCGCGTCGAGGAGGGCGGTGCGGCCGGATCCGGCGGGGCCGGTCAGGCGGGCGGAGCGGCCGCGGGTGATGATCCCGACGAGCTGTTCGCGCTGTTCCTGCCGTTCGAGGAGGGGCAGCTCGGGTGCGGCGGGCCCGGCCGGGAGGGGCGGGGCGGCGGCGCGGGCGACTTCGGCGCGTTCCTCGGCCGTGCGGGGGCGGGGGGTGGCGGGTTCGCGGCCCGGCGGGCAGGGTTCGATCTCGCTGCCGTCGACGGGGTTGACGGTGAGCAGCAGTCCGCCGGAGACGAGCTGCACGACGCGGGCGCGCGCGGGGGCGGACGCGGGCGCGGGCACGCCCCGGCCCTGACGGGTGTCGTCACCTTCGGTGTCGTGCCCGTACTCCTCCGACCCACGGTTGATCGGATCCATGGTGCAAGCCCCCAAGAAGCGGTGTCCGGTGCCCGCCGGATGGGTCCGTCAATGTGCAGGCGAGGCGAACCCTAGACCGTGGTCAGGCGCTCGGGAACAGCCGGGGTGCCCCGGAGACCAAGACGTCACGGTCTTGTGAGGATTGAGCGTGACGCCTGGTTCACACAGCTGCTTCACAGGGGCCGGGGCCCCGGGTGGTCAGACCCGGGGCAGCGACTCGAGGGCGAGGCCGCCTTCGATGGCGAGGATGCGGTGCAGTCGGGTGGCGACGAGGAGCCGCTGCATCTGGGGCGGCACCCCGCGCAGGACGAGGCGCCGGCCGCACCGGCCGGCCCGCCGGTGGGCGCCCATGATGACGCCGAGCCCGGTGGCGTCCCAGGAGTCGAGGCCGGTCAGGTCGAGCACCAGGTCGCCGACTCCGTCGTCGACGGCCGAGTGCAGGACCGTACGGGCGTCCGCCGCGCTGCGGACGTCGAGGCGGCCCCCGACGACCAGCTCGACGTGGTCGCCCCTGATGTGCATATGCGCTCCCCGAGAGTGCTCCGTCTTCGCAACAACTGACTGCCGCATCGGCAGAAGCGTTGCGCCTTGTCAGCGAACCGGTGCCGAAATTCACCCCACGGGGTGAGGCGGGGTGGCGGGTCCGGCTCAGTACTTGTAGAAGCCCTGCCCGCTCTTGCGGCCGATGTCACCCGCGTCCACCATCCGGCGCATCAGCTCCGGGGGCGCGAACTTCTCGTCCTGGGACTCCGTGTAGATGTTGTTGGCGGCGTTCACCAGGATGTCGATGCCGGTGAGGTCGGCGGTGGCGAGCGGGCCCATGGCGTGGCCGAAGCCGAGCTTGCAGGCGATGTCGATGTCCTCGGCGGTGGCGACGCCGGACTCGTGGAGCTTGGCGGCCTCGACGACGAGGGCCGAGATGAGGCGGGTGGTGACGAAGCCGGCGACGTCGCGGTTGACGACGATGCAGGTCTTGCCGACGGACTCGGCGAACTCGCGGGCGGCGGCGAGGGTCTCGTCGCTCGTCTTGTAGCCGCGGACGAGTTCGACGAGCTGCATCATCGGGACCGGCGAGAAGAAGTGGACGCCGACGACGGCCTCGGGGCGCTCGGTGACCGCGGCGATCTTGGTGATCGGGATCGCGGAGGTGTTGGAGGCGAGGACGGCGCCGTCCTTGGCGATCTTGTCGAGCGAGCGGAAGATCTCGTGCTTGACGTCGAGGTTCTCGAAGACGGCCTCGACGACGATGTCGGCGTCTGCGACGGCTTCGAGTTCGGTGGTGGCGGTGATCCGGCCGAGGGCGGCCTCGGCGTCGGCCGCGTCGAGCTTGCCCTTGGCGACGAAGCGGTCGTACGACGCCTTGATGCCGTCGGTGCCGCGGGTCAGGGCGGCGTCGGTGACGTCACGCAGGACGACGTCCCAGCCCGCCTGTGCCGAGACCTGCGCGATGCCGGATCCCATGAGTCCGGCCCCGATGACGGCGAGCTTCCTGGCCACGATCTTCCACCCCTTAACGCCTGTTCACTTCTGGCTCTTCGGCGGAGATTAGCGCTCGCGCGGCGCGATGTGACCGCTAAGTAATGCGCGTCACGCCCTCTTTGACGGACGTCACACTCGCGACACCCCTTCGGACGCAATAATCCGTCGCGACATACCCCCCAGGGGTATAGAGTCTTCGGCATCCGCCCGGCGCCCGACGCCAGGAGAGGAGGCTCCGTCATGCGTCCGTACGCCCGGGGAACAGTCCCCGCGCCCCTGCTGCTCCTCACCGGCATGGTCAGCCTGCAGTTCGGGTCCGCCTTCGCGAAACGGCTTTTCGAGACAACCGGCCCGACCGGCGCGACCCTGTTGCGCCTGCTCATCGCCGCCGTACTGCTCTGCCTGCTGTCCCGGCCCGCGCCCCGGCTGCTCCATGCGCACTGGCGGCTGCTCCTTCCCTACGGGACCGTCTTCACCGTGATGCAGTTCGCGTTCTACGAGGCGACCTCACGCCTCCCCCTCGGCGTCGTCGTCACACTGGAGTTCAGCGGGCCGCTGCTGCTCGCCGCGCTCACCTCGCGCCGCGCCCTGGACCGGCTGTGGGTGGCGGTCGCGGCCGGCGGCCTCCTGGTGCTCGGCGGCACCCGCGGCATGGACGACCCCGTCGGGCTCGCGGCCAGCCTGCTGACCGGCGCGGCCCTCACCGGCTACATCCTGCTCGGCGCCAAGGTGAGCCGCGCCGTCCCCGGCGGCTCGGGGCTCGCCCTCGGCATCGCCATCGCGGCCGTCCTCGCGCTGCCCACCGCCCCGGCGCTCGGCCTGCCCTCCCCCGGGGTGCTGCTGCGTCCCGAGGTGCTGGGGGCCGCGCTCGCCGTGGCGGTCCTCACCACGGTCGTCCCCTTCTCGCTCGAGTTCGCCGCGCTGCGCCGGATGCCGCCCCGGGTGTTCGCCGTCCTCTCCACCGTGGAGCCCGTACTCGCCGCCCTGGTGGGCCTCGCCCTGCTCGGCGAGCACCTCTCCCCCGCCCAGTGGGCCGCCGTCCTCTGCGTGGTGACCGCCGCCGTCGGCACCGCCGTGTCCCCGTCGGCCGCACCGGAGCGGCCACCCGAGACCACCCCTCCCGAAGACCCGCTCACCCCGTCCAAGAAGAACGGAGTGCACACGTGAACACCTTCGCCACCCCCCGGACCCACACCCTCCCGCCCCGCGTCGCGCCCCTCCTGGAGACCGTCGACCGCTCGGTGCGCTCGGCGTTCCTCGTCGCCGGCGGCTACTTCGAAACGGCCGCCGGCATCGGGGAGTTCTCGCTGAGCTCCTTCGCCCTCGCGCAGCAGACCGGCGCCGCCGCCCGCCGCCTGCACCGCGGCAACAAGGTGGTCTACGACGTCATCGTCAACGACCTCGGCATGTCCTGTTCCGGCGAGGTCTGTACGCTCCCGGCCGCGGGCACCGCCGAGCTCGACGTCACCCCGCTCACCGACGCGGCGGCCGAGGCCGGGACCTCCTTCACCGTCACCCGCGAGCGCACCCTCCGCAATCGCGCCGCCCGGGCCATGAAACGCCGGTTACGCGAGCCGGCCGGGCACCCGCTCTTCGTCCTGGAGGGCGACGAGATCCTCTTCCGCTCCCGCCAGTACGCGAAGGTGCTCGCCGGAACCGTCAAGGACGACCACGTCGTACCGCGCTGCCCGCTGATCGTCGCCGAGTACTTCGCCCGCTACTTCGAGCGGCTGCGGGCGGCCTTCCCCGACTGCGCCCGCCGCCATGTCGTCGACATCAACTCGCTCGCCGACCGGGACAAGGTGACCAAGGGCGCCGAGATCTATCTGCGCACCCAGGCGGACCCCGACGAGGAGATCGTCCTCGTCTTCGCCGACGCGGCCTGCGCCGACCCGATCGCCCTGCCCTACACCGCCTACGACTTCTGACGGGAGTTCGGCCATGGCCACGATCTATCTCGACCATCAGGCGACCACCCCGGCGGACCCGGCGGTCGTCGAGGCGATGAGTCACGCCGCCACCCACTGCTACGCCAACCCGGCCAGCCCGCACGCGGCCGGCATCCGCGCCTTCCGCGAGGTCGAACGCGCCCGCGGGGCCGTCGCCCGGCTCATCGGCGCGTCCCGCAGCGAGATCTACTTCACCTCGGGCGCCACCGAGGGCAACAACCTCGCGATCAAGGGCGTCGTCACGCCCGGCGCACCGCGTCACCTGGTCACGACGGCGGTGGAGCACAAGTCCGTCCTCGACACCTGCCTCTCCCTGCGGGCCGCCGGCCACGAGGTGACCGTCCTGCCGGTCGACCCCGAGGGCCGGGTCACCGCCGACCAGGTCGCGGCGGCCCTGCGCCCCGACACCGCCCTGGTCTCGGTGATGCTCGCGAACAACGAGATCTCCACCGTCCAGCCGCTCGCCGCGATCGGCGCCGTCACCCGCGCCGCCGGTGTCCCCCTGCACTGCGACGCCACCCAGGGCGTCGGCTCGCTGCCCGTCGACGTCCGGGCCCTCGGCGCGGACCTCCTCACCTTCTCCGGCCACAAGATCTACGGCCCGAAGGGCATCGGCGTCCTGTACGTCTCCAACGGGCTGGCCGACCGCAGCCCCCTCGCCCCGCTCCTGCACGGCGGCGGCCAGGAACGCGGGCTGCGCGCGGGCACCCTCAACACCGCCGCCGTCATCGGCCTCGGCACCGCCGTCGGCCTGCTTGCGGAGGGCCGGGACAAGGAGGCCATCCGCCTCGCCGAGCTGCGGGCCCTGTTCCTCGCCACACTCGGCGAGCTCACCCCGTACGCCCTGAACAGCGGCACCGGACCCGGCTTCCTGCCGCACGCGGTCAACCTGTCGTTCGACGGCGTGGACGCCCAGCAGCTCCTGCTCGACGTCACCGACATCGCGGTCTCCACCGGCTCCGCCTGCAACAGCTCCGCCCAGGAGCCCTCGCACGTCCTCACCGCCGCCGGCCTCTCACCGGAGCGCGTCCGCGGCAGCATCCGGGTCGGCTTCGGCCGCTTCACCACGGAGGAGGACGCGGTCCGCGCGGCCCGCGCGCTCGCGGCGGGCGTCACGGGCCCGGCGACCCGATCGGCCGCCTGACACCCCTCGCGGTGCGCGAACGGACTCAGCCCTCGCGCACCGCGTACGTCAGGACCTTCTCGCTCAGCAGCTCCTCGATCTCGTCGAGGAGGACGAGGGCCTCGCGGGAGACGGTGGTCGCCTTGCGCCCGGCGGTCATCTCGCCGGTGATGTAGCCGACGACGGCACTCTCGACCCACGCGAGCTGACCGCCGACGAGCAGCGGCAGCGGGTCGTCGGCGGCTGCGCCGGTCTCCTCGCGCAGCGTGGTGACGACCGCCTCCTGGACCTGCTCCCGCAGCTGGAAGAGGCGGGCCTTGAGGGTGGGCGCGTGCTCGATGACCCGCATGAAGGCGTCGAAGCCGTCCATCAGCCCGTACGCCGGGGAGACGGCCCCGATGTCCTGGCGCAGCTCCCGCAGGACCGCCCGGGCGGCGGACTCGCCCCGGTCCCGGCCGCGGATCATCCGGGCGAGGCGCTGGGTGACGCCGTCCATCCGATCGAGGAAGAGGTCCTCCTTCGCCGGGAAGTAGTTGTAGACGGTGTTGACGGAGACGTCCGCTGCCTCGGCGACGTCCGCGACGGTCACGGTGACGAAGCCGTGCTCCAGGAAGAGCCCGGTCGCGATGTCCGAGATCCGCTGCTTCGTCTCGCGCTTCTTGCGTTCCCTGAGTCCCTCGGCCATGGACCCATCGTAGGCAATCCTAGGCTCCCTGAAATTTCGGTGCCTCTTAATTTTTGGTGGCGTTGCAAAATTTCAGTGACTCTGTTTTCGTGGTCGCCATGCCCATCATCAGCACGTCCGGGCTCGCCCGGACCTTCACGACCAAGAACGGCCCCGTGGAGGCCGTCCGGGGGATCGACCTCACCGTCCGCCCCGGCGAGATCCTCGGACTCCTCGGCCCCAACGGCGCCGGCAAGACCACCACCCTCCGGATGCTCACCACGCTCCTCCCGCCCACCGGCGGCGCCGCCACCGTCGCCGGCCACGACCTCGTCGAGGACCCCGCGGCCGTACGCCGGCGCATCGGGTACGTCGCCCAGTCCGGCGGCCTCGACCCCCAGGAGACCGTCCGCTCCGAGCTCGTCACGCAGGGCAGGCTCTACGGCCTTGACCGGACGACCGCGGCGGCCCGCGCCGAGGAGCTCGCCGCCGACCTCGGCCTCACCGGGCTCCTCGACCGCAGGACCCCCGCGCTCTCCGGCGGCCAGCGCCGCCGGGTCGACCTCGCGATGGGGCTCACCCACCGCCCGGAGCTCCTCTTCCTCGACGAGCCGACGACGGGCCTCGACCCCGGCAGCCGCGCCGACCTGTGGGCCCTGGTCCGGCGCCTTCGCGACGAGCACGGCACCACCGTCGTCCTCACCACGCACTACCTCGACGAGGCCGACGCGCTCGCCGACCGGCTCGTGATCGTCGACAAGGGCACGGTCGTCGCCGAGGACACCCCGGCGGGCCTCAAGGCCGCGCACGGCGTGACCTCGCTCCAGGAGGCCTTCCTCGCCGTCACCGGCCGCGGCCCGGCGCCCGTCGACACCACCCCCGTAGCGGTCTAGGAGACCCGTGATGCTGTTCCGCGACACCGCGCTGCTCTTCGGGCGCTATGCCCGCCAGACCCTGCGCTCCCCGTTCCAGATCTTCTTCGGCGCCTTGATGCCGCTGCTCTACCTGCTCTTCTTCGGACCGCTGCTCACGGGCCTCCCGCTGGGCCGCGAGGGCGACTCCTGGCAGGTCCTGGTCCCCGGCCTGCTGCTCCAGCTCGGCCTCTTCGGCGCCTCGTTCGCCGGCTTCTCGATCATCATGGAGAAGAACTGGGGCGTGTTCGACCGGATGCGGGTCACCCCGGTGAGCCGCCTCGCCCTGCTGCTCGGCCGGATCCTGCGGGACGCCGCGCTCTTCGTCTTCCAGGCGGTCCTGCTCGTCGTGGCCGCGATCCCCATGGGCCTTCGGGCGCCGCTCCCCGGCATCCTCCTCGGCTTCGGCTTCGTCGCCCTGCTCTCCGCCGCGCTCGCCTCCCTCTCGTACGCGCTCGCCCTGAAGCTGCGCACCCCGCAGGAGTTCGGTCCCGCGATCAACACGCTCGCGATGCCGGCGATGCTGCTCTCGGGCCTGATGCTGCCGATGGCCCTCGCCCCCGGCTGGCTCGACGTGCTCTCGCACCTCATGCCGTTCCGCTACCTGGTGGACGCGGTCCGGGAGGCGTACATCGGCCACTACACGACGGCGGCCATGCTGTACGGGGTGCTCGTCGCCCTCGGACTGACGGCGCTCGCCGTGACGGTCGGCACACGCGCGTTCCGGAGCGCCGGTGCCTAACTAGGCTGGACCCATGGTCAATCTGACGCGCATCTACACCCGTACCGGCGACCAGGGCACGACGGCCCTCGGCGACATGAGCAGGACCGCCAAGACGGACCTGCGGATCTCGGCGTACGCCGATGCCAACGAGGCCAACGCGGTGATCGGCACCGCCATCGCGCTCGGGCGGCTCGACGAGGAGGTCGTGAAGGTCCTGGTGCGCGTGCAGAACGATCTGTTCGACGTGGGCGCCGACCTCTGCACCCCGGTGGTGGAGGACCCGAAGTACCCGCCGCTGCGGGTCGAGCAGGCGTACGTGGACAAGCTGGAGGCCGACTGCGACCGGTTCCTTGAGGAGCTGGAGAAGCTGCGTTCCTTCATCCTGCCGGGAGGCACGCCCGGTGCGGCACTGCTGCACCAGGCGTGCACGGTGGTCCGGCGGGCCGAGCGGTCCACCTGGGCGGCCCTCGAGGTGCACGGCGAGACGATGAACGCGCTCACCGCGACCTACCTCAACCGCCTATCGGACCTGCTCTTCATCCTTGCCCGGACCGCGAACAAGGAGATCGGGGACGTGCTCTGGGTCCCGGGCGGTGACCGCTGAACCGGTCTCCGGTGAACCCGCCTCCGGGGCCGGGTCGGCGGCCGGGGCCGGGTCGGCGGCCGGGGCCTTCTTCGGCCAGATCGCGTAACTGAGCGCGATCAGGCCGTGGATGCCGGCCGTCCGCCAGGCGACGCCGATCCAGCCGAACAGCGAGTCGGTGTTCCCGTCACCGCCGACGTACCAGGCGGCGAGGAGCAGCAGGCCGGAGGCGACGGCCGCGGCGACGACCGAGCCCAGCCAGACCCGGCCCTCGTGGCGGGCGCGCGCCATGCCGTAGCGCGGGGGCCCGGCGGGCCGCGGCGCGCCGCCGAAGCGGTGGGCGGCGTGGCCGTCGAGCCACTTCACGGTGCGGTGGCCGTGGCCGACGGTGTAGCCGATGTAGACGGCGGCGAGGCCGTGCTTCCAGCTGGGGTCGGCCCCGTTCTTGAGGTCGATCGCGGTGACGACGAGCAGCACGACCTCCAGGAGCGGCTCGCACAGGAGCAGCGCCATACCCGTCCGGGGCATCTTCAGGACGTAGCGGGTGGCGAGCCCTGCGGCCAGCAGGACCCAGAAACCGATCTCGCAGGCGGCGATCAGCGTGACGATCACGACGGTTCCCCTTTCGGTCCCCTCCAGCCTCCCGTGGGGCCGGGCCCGAATCGTCGTCGCCGGAGACGAACTCCGCCTACATCCTTCGACGGAGGCCGCCCGGCGCGCGAATCGCCCCGCGCGAGGAGGTCCAGGCCCGCGCGGGCGTGTTGGATGAACGGGTGAGACTCCCCCGCCCGCACCCCGTCGACCTGCTCATCGCCGCCTCGGGGCTCGCCTGCGGACTGCTCCTGTGGTCCTTCGGGCTCTACACGACCGGCGGCCGCCTCTTCCAGCAGCCGTGGGCCGCGCTCGTCCCGCTCGTGGTGATGGCCGCGATGGAGGCGCTGCGCCGGACGCTGCCGCAGACCGCGCTGGTCATCGGCACCCTCGCCATGACGGCGGACCAGTTCACCAACGGCAACCTGGCCACGGTCCTGATGTTCACGGACGTGGTCTACGCGGCCGTGGTGTACGGCTCCCCCGGCGCCGCCCGCCGCGTCCCGTACACGACGGCGCTGATCACCGTCGGGATCACGGTCGGCTTCCTCGTCTGGTGGCAGAACGCGATCGCCCTCCTGGTCGGGGTGCTCACCGGCATGATCTCCTTCCTGCCGGCCGTCACCGGCGCGGTCGTCCGCAACCACCGGCAGGCGGCGGAGGCCGCCCGGCTGCGGGCCGAGCAGACCGCGCTGCTCGCCGAGATGGACCGGACGCAGGCCGTGGTGGCCGAGCGGGCCCGGATGGCCCGCGAGCTGCACGACATGGTGGCGAACCACCTGTCGGCGATCGCCATCCACTCCACGGCGGCGCTCTCCCTGGACGAACCGGCCACCACCCGGCAGGCGCTGACGGTGATCCGGGAGAACAGCGTGGCGGGTCTCGCGGAGATGCGGCGGCTCATCGGGCTCCTGCGGGACACCAGCGGGGACGCGGAGCCGGCCGCCGCGCCCACCCTGGCAGGGGTCGACGCCCTGGTCGCCAAGGCGCGCGCCGACGGCGGACCCAGCGGCCTGCGCTTCGCCCTGGCCGACGCCCGGGCGAACGGCTCCGCCCTGCCGGCGCCGGTGGAGCTGGCCGCGTACCGGATCGTCCAGGAGTCCCTGACCAACGCCCTGAAGCACGCGGCCCCGGGCGAGGTCCGCGTCGCCCTCGCCCGTACGCCACGGGCCCTGACGGTCGAGGTGACGAGCCCGTTCGGGCAGCGCCCCGGTCCCACCGCGCCCGGTTCGGGGGCGGGTCTGGTAGGGATGCGGGAACGGGTGGCCCTGCTCGGCGGGGAGTTCGAGGCGGGTCCGGCGACGGACGAGGCGGGTCACAAGCGATGGCGGGTCCGGGCCGAACTGCCCGTGGACGCCCACGACGAGGAGCGGGCATGACGGTGCGGGTGGTGGTCGCCGAGGACCAGTCGGCGGTACGGGCGGGGCTCGTGCTCATCCTGGGCAGCGCCCCGGACATCGAGGTCGTCGGCGAGGCGGCGGACGGCGAGCGGGCGGTCGAGCTCGCCCGCGAACTCCGCCCCGACCTCGTCCTGATGGACGTGCAGATGCCCCGGATGGACGGCGTGACGGCGACCGGGATCGTGGTCGCCGAGGGCCTGGCCGACGTCCTGGTGCTGACCACCTTCGATCTGGACGAGTACGTGTTCGGGGCGCTGCGCGCGGGCGCGGCGGGCTTCCTCCTGAAGAACGCGGACGCGCGCGAACTCATCGAGGCGGTGCGGACGGTGGCGCGCGGCGAGGGCCTGATCGCCCCGGCGGTGACCCGGCGGCTGCTCGCCGAGTTCGCCGCGACCGGGCGTCCCGCGCGGACGGGGCGGGGAGCGGACCCCGCGGTTCTGGACGTCCTGACGCCCCGGGAGCGCGAGGTGTTCTCGGCGCTCGGCGGCGGTCTCTCGAACGCGGAGATCGCGGTGCGGCTCGACATGGCGGAGGCGACGGTGAAGACGCACGTCAGCAAGGTGCTCGGCAAGCTGGAGCTGCGGAGCAGGGTTCAAGCGGCCGTGCTAGCACAGGAGTTGGGGGTCTAGGGGGAGAACGGCAACGTTGGTCTGGACCTCTTGACGATTGGTCCAGACCTTCCTACGCTCGGCGGGCGCGCGCATCTTCACGGACCACCCCCACCTTGTCCGTCCGCAACTTGAGGAGCACCGTTGAGCACTCAAGCACCGACGCGCAGATCAGGGTTCAGACGCCGGGCCGCCGCCGGTCTGACCGCCCTGATCCTGCCGCTGGCCGCCATGGTCGGCCTCGCCTCCCCCGCCGAAGCCGCCACCTCGGCCACCGCGACCTACACGAAGGGCTCCGACTGGGGCACCGGCTTCGGCGCCAACTGGACCGTCAAGAACACCGGCACCACCACCATCACCTCCTGGACCGTCGAGTGGGACTACCCCGCCGGCACCTCGGTCACCTCCGCCTGGGACGCCACCGTCACCAGCTCCGGCACCCACTGGACCGCCAAGAACGTCGGCTGGAACGGCACGCTGGCCCCCGGCGCCTCCGTCTCCTTCGGCTACAACGGCGCCGGCCCCGGCGCGCCCAGCAACTGTAAGATCAACGGCGCTTCCTGCGACGGCACCCAGCAGCCCGGCGACAACCCGCCCTCGGCCCCCGGCACCCCGGTCGCCTCCAACATCACCGACACCTCGGTGAAGCTGACCTGGACCGCCGCCACCGACGACAAGGGCGTCAAGAACTACGACGTCCTGCGCGACGGCACCAAGGTCACCACCACCACGGCCCTGACCTACACGGACAACGGCCTCACCGCCGGCACCGACTACAGCTACACGGTCGTCGCCCGCGACACCATCGACCAGACCGGCCCGGCCGCCGGCCCCACCCCCGTCCACACCACCGGCGGCGGAGGCGGCCAGCCCCTCCCGAACGCCGTGAAGATGGGCTACTTCACCAACTGGGGCGTCTACGGACGCAACTACCACGTGAAGAACATCGTGACCTCGGGCTCCGCGTCCAAGATCACCCACATCAACTACGCCTTCGGCAACGTCCAGGGCGGCAAGTGCACCATCGGCGACGCCTACGCCGACTACGACAAGGCCTACACCGCCGACCAGTCCGTCGACGGCGTCGCCGACACCTGGGACCAGCCGCTGCGCGGCAACTTCAACCAGCTCCGCAAGCTGAAGAAGGCCTACCCGAACATCAAGGTCCTCTGGTCCTTCGGCGGCTGGACCTGGTCCGGCGGCTTCGGCCAGGCCGTGCAGAACCCGACCGCCTTCGCCCAGTCCTGCTACGACCTGGTCGAGGACCCGCGCTGGGCCGACGTCTTCGACGGCATCGACCTCGACTGGGAGTACCCGAACGCCTGCGGTCTCTCCTGCGACACCAGCGGCGCCGCCTCCTTCAAGAACATGATGCAGGCCATGCGCGCCAAGTTCGGTGCCAACAACCTGGTCACCGCGGCCGTCACGGCCGACGCCTCCACCGGCGGCAAGATCGACGCCGCCGACTACGCGGGCGCCGCGCAGTACATGAACTGGTTCAACGTCATGACGTACGACTTCTTCGGCGCCTGGGCGGCCAAGGGCCCGACGGCCCCGCACTCCCCGCTCACCTCGTACGCCGGCATCCCGCAGGCGGGCTTCAACTCCGCCGAGGCGATCGCCAAGTTCAAGGCGAAGGGCGTCCCCGCCAACAAGCTCCTCCTCGGCATCGGCTTCTACGGCCGCGGCTGGACCGGCGTCACCCAGTCCGCCCCCGGCGGCACCGCGACCGGCCCCGCCCAGGGCACGTACGAGCAGGGCATCGAGGACTACAAGGTCCTCAAGAACTCCTGCCCGGCCAACGGCACCATCGCCGGCACGGCCTACGCCCACTGCGGCACCAACTGGTGGAGCTACGACACCCCCGCCACCGTGAACTCGAAGATGGGCTGGGCCAAGAACCAGGGCCTCGGCGGCGCCTTCTTCTGGGAGTTCAGCGGTGACACCACCAACGGCGAACTCGTCGGCGCCATCAACACCGGCCTGAACTAGCCCGCGGCAGCACACGAAGAAGCGGGGGACGGTGCAGCACACCGTCCCCCGCTTCCTCACGCATTAAGCGACGTTCACCCGCTGGCCGGGAGGCGCCGCCTCCAGCCAGGCCATGAAGCCGGTCCTGGCGTCCTCGCTCATCGCGAGCTCCAGGCGGACGCCCTCGTACATACAGGGCTGGATCACCGCGTCGGAGAGCAGCGCCAGCTCCTCCTCGCCCTCCGGCATCCGGCGCTCCAGGGCCACGATGGACGAGCGCTCCAGGACCCGGCGCGGGCGGGGCGCGTACGAGAAGACGCGGAACCAGGCGATCTCGTCACCGCTGTAGCGGGCGACGCCGTACACCCAGCCCTTGCCGGTCGGATCCGGCGCGTCGCCGACGTCCCAGCGCAGCGAGCAGTCGAAGGTGCCGCCGGCACGCTGGATGAGTCTCCGGCGCAAGCCGAAGACGAAGAGCCCGATCACCACCAGTGCGACGACCAGGCCGCACACGAGCAACGCGAGGAACATCTTCACCGACCTCCTCGCTGCGTCCCGTAGCCGGCGCGACCGGCAGAACCGAATACAACCTGCATATGCATCGCCTCAGCCGCGGCACGGTCTGGAAAATTCCAGCCATGCCGCGGCTGAGGGCTTGGGGCTCTCGCGCGGTCCGCTAGCGGACCGATACCGCGCGCAGCCGGACCTCGGCGCGCCGCTCGGCGGCGGCGTCCGAATCCGTCTTCGCGCGCTCCAGCGCGCGCTCGGCGCGCTGGGTGTCGATCTCGTCCGACAGCTCGGCGATCTCCGCGAGCAGAGACAGCTTGTCGTCGGCGAACGAGATGAAACCGCCGTGGACAGCGGCCACGACAGTGCCGCCCTCACTCGTACGGATGGTCACGGGGCCCGACTCCAGCACACCGAGCAGCGGCTGGTGACCGGGCATGACGCCGATGTCGCCGGAGGTCGTACGCGCGATGACCAGGGTGGCCTCGCCGGACCAGACACTCCGGTCCGCTGCGACCAGCTCGACGTGCAGCTCAGCAGCCAAGGGTGGCTCCTCGGGTCACCACCCGGCGGTGCTGCCGGGTGTTGGGATCAATTCTAGTGGGCGTGAAGAGGGGGGCGGGAACGGCTCCCGCCCCCCTCAGGCGAGCACGGGGCTCAGGAGACGCCGAGCTCCTTGGCGTTGTTCTTGAGGTCCTCAAGACCACCGCACATGAAGAACGCCTGCTCCGGGAAGTGGTCGAACTCACCGTCGCAGATCGCGTTGAACGCGGCGATCGACTCGTCGAGCGGAACGTCCGAACCGTCCACGCCGGTGAACTGCTTCGCCGCGTGGGTGTTCTGGGACAGGAAGCG
This sequence comes from Streptomyces sp. NPDC037273, assembly GCF_055603625.1. Taxonomy (NCBI): domain Bacteria; kingdom Bacillati; phylum Actinomycetota; class Actinomycetes; order Kitasatosporales; family Streptomycetaceae; genus Streptomyces; species Streptomyces sp. NPDC037273. The sequence continues at coordinate 390,144 of NZ_JBVJVO010000003.1, read as the reverse complement.
CTCGACACGACGCGCGCGGTGCACGACGAGCTTGTCTTCCTCGCTCAGCTCGTCGATACCGAGGATCGCGATGATGTCCTGGAGGTCCTTGTACTTCTGCAGGATTCCCTTGACGCGCGTGGCGGCGTCGTAGTGGTCCTGCGCGATGTAGCGCGGGTCCAGGATCCGGGACGTGGAGTCCAGCGGGTCCACGGCCGGGTAGATGCCCTTCTCGGAGATCGGACGGGAGAGAACCGTCGTCGCGTCGAGGTGGGCGAAGGTGGTGGCCGGGGCCGGGTCGGTCAGGTCGTCCGCGGGGACGTAGATCGCCTGCATCGAGGTGATCGAGTGACCACGGGTCGACGTGATGCGCTCCTGGAGGAGACCCATCTCGTCGGCCAGGTTCGGCTGGTAACCCACCGCGGAGGGCATGCGGCCGAGCAGCGTGGAGACCTCGGAACCGGCCTGGGTGAAGCGGAAGATGTTGTCGATGAAGAACAGCACGTCCTGCTTCTGCACATCGCGGAAGTACTCCGCCATGGTCAGACCGGCGAGGGCCACACGGAGACGGGTGCCCGGGGGCTCGTCCATCTGGCCGAAGACCAGCGCGGTCTTGTCCAGAACGCCGGACTCTTCCATTTCCGCGATGAGGTCGTTGCCCTCACGGGTGCGCTCGCCGACGCCGGCGAAGACGGAAACGCCCTCGTGCAGCTTGGCCACACGCATGATCATTTCCTGGATCAGAACGGTCTTGCCGACACCGGCGCCACCGAACAGACCGATCTTTCCACCCTTGACGTACGGGGTGAGAAGGTCGACGACCTTCAGGCCGGTCTCGAACATCTCGGTCTTCGACTCGAGGTCCGCGAACGCCGGGGCCTTGCGGTGGATGGACCAGCGCTCGCTGACCTCCGACTCCGCCTCGGGCTCGTTCAGGATCTGGCCCAGCGTGTTGAACACGCGACCCTTGGTGACGTCGCCGACGGGCACCGTGATGCCGTCGCCGGTGTCGGTCACGGGGGCCTGGCGGACCAGACCGTCGGTGGGCTGCATCGAGATGGTGCGGACGATGCCGTCACCGAGGTGCTGCGCGACCTCGAGGGTCAGCGTCTTGAGCGCGCCGTCCTCGGCCGGGTCGGCGACCTGGACGTGGAGGGCGTTGTAGATCTCCGGCATCGCGTCGACGGGGAACTCCACGTCGACGACCGGGCCGATGACCCGGGCGACGCGGCCCGTGGCGGCGGCCGTCTCAACAGTGGTCGTCATTACTTGTCACTCCCCGCGGTCGCGTCGGCCAGGGCTGCGGTGCCACCGACGATCTCGCTGATTTCCTGGGTGATTTCGGCCTGGCGGGCCGCGTTGGCAAGTCGGGAGAGGTTGTTGATCAAGTCTCCCGCGTTGTCGGTCGCCGACTTCATCGCACGACGCGTGGCGGCGTGCTTGGAAGCGGCCGACTGCAGCAGCGCATTGTAGATCCGGCTCTCGACGTAGCGCGGCAGGAGGGCGTCCAGGACGTCCTCCGCCGACGGTTCGAAGTCGTACAGCGGGCGGAGCGTGTCCGACTCGCCGGCCTCCTTCGCCACGTCGTCGAGGCTGAGGGGCAGCAGCCGGGCCTCGACCGCGGTCTGCGTCATCATCGAGACGAACTCGGTGTAGATGATGTGGAGCTCGTCCACACCACCCTCGGCCGTGTCCTTCTCGATCGCCTCGATCAGCGGGGCCGCGATCTTCTTGGCGTCCGCGTACGTGGGCTCGTCCGTGAAGCCGGTCCACGTGTCGGAGAGCTTGCGCTCACGGAAGTTGAAGTGCGCGACACCGCGGCGACCGACGACGTAGACGTCGACCGCGCGACCCTCGCTCTCCAGCTTCCTGATCAGCAGTTCCGCCGCCTTGATGGCGTTGGAGTTGAACGCGCCGGCCAGACCGCGGTCGCTCGAGAGGAGCAGTACCGCGGCACGGCTGGGGTTCTCCGCCTCGGTGGTCAGCGGGTGCTTGTCGTTCGCACCCGTGGCCACCGCGGTGACCGCGCGGGTCAGCTCGGTGGCGTACGGGGTCGACGCCTGCACCTTGCGCTGCGCCTTCACGACGCGCGAGGCGGCGATCATCTCCATCGCCTTGGTGATCTTCTTCGTCGCGGTGACGGATTTGATGCGACGCTTGTAGACCCGGAGCTGCGCTCCCATGAGTCAGGTCCCTTCCGTCGTCACTTCGAGACGTTGACGGCGGCAGGGGCGTCGTCGCCGAGCAGCTTGCCGTCAGAGGTCTCGAACTGCTTCTTGAACTCCGCGATGGCGTCGGCGACGGCCGTCAGGGTGTCGTTCGACATCTTCTTGCCCTCACGGATGGAGGTCATGAGACCGGAGTGGCTCTGGCGGAGGTACGCCAGGAGCTCGGCCTCGAAGCGACGGATGTCGGCGACCGGGACGTCGTCCATCTTGCCGGTGGTACCGGCCCAGACGGAGACGACCTGGTTCTCGGTCGGCATCGGCTGGTACTGAGCCTGCTTCAGCAGCTCGACCATGCGCTGACCGCGCTCCAGCTGCGCCTTCGACGCGGCGTCCAGGTCGGAACCGAAGGCGGCGAACGCCTCGAGCTCACGGAACTGGGCCAGGTCCACGCGGAGGCGGCCGGCGATCTGCTTCATGGCCGGGTGCTGGGCGGAGCCACCGACTCGGGAGACCGAGATACCGACGTTCAGGGCCGGACGCTGGCCGGCGTTGAACAGGTCGGACTCCAGGAAGCACTGGCCGTCGGTGATGGAGATGACGTTGGTCGGGATGAACGCCGAGACGTCGTTGGCCTTCGTCTCGACGATCGGCAGACCGGTCATCGAACCCGCACCGAGCTCGTCCGAGAGCTTCGCGCAGCGCTCGAGCAGACGCGAGTGCAGGTAGAAGACGTCACCCGGGTAGGCCTCACGGCCCGGCGGGCGGCGCAGCAGCAGCGACACGGCGCGGTAGGCGTCGGCCTGCTTCGACAGGTCGTCGAAGACGATCAGGACGTGCTTGCCCTGGTACATCCAGTGCTGACCGATGGCGGAACCGGTGTACGGCGCCAGGTACTTGAAGCCGGCCGGGTCGGACGCCGGGGCGGCGACGATGGTCGTGTACTCGAGGGCACCGGCCTCCTCCAGCGCGCCGCGGACGGACGCGATGGTGGAGCCCTTCTGGCCGACGGCGACGTAGATGCAGCGAACCTGCTTGTTCACGTCGCCCGAGCGCCAGTTGTCACGCTGGTTGATGATCGTGTCGATGCACAGCGCGGTCTTGCCGGTCTGGCGGTCACCGATGATCAGCTGACGCTGACCACGGCCGACCGGCGTCATGGCGTCGACGGCCTTGTAGCCGGTCTCCATCGGCTCGTGGACCGACTTACGGGCCATAACGCCCGGGGCCTGCAGCTCGAGGGCGCGGCGGCCCTCGGTCGCGATCTCGCCGAGACCGTCGATCGGGTTACCGAGCGGGTCGACGACGCGACCCAGGTAGCCCTCACCGACACCGACGGAGAGGACCTCGCCGGTGCGCTGCACCGACTGACCCTCCTCGATGCCGCTGAACTCGCCGAGGACGATCGCACCGATCTCGCGCTCTTCGAGGTTCAGCGCGAGACCGAGGGTCCCGTCCTCGAACTTCAGCAGCTCGTTCGCCATGGCCGAGGGAAGACCCTCGACCTTCGCGATACCGTCACCGGCCAGGCTGACCGTGCCGACCTCCTCGCGCGAGGCCGCGTCCGGCTGGTACGACTGGACGAAGTTCTCCAGTGCGTCCCGGATCTCCTCCGGCCGGATCGTGAGCTCCGCCATCTGGGTTCCCTGCTCTCCTTGTTGGGCCCGAAGTTTCTTAAGGGGTCTGGGGGCCGACCCCCAGGAATCTTCTGCAATCTCTGCACGGCCCAACCGGGCCGCTGGTGTAGCTGTGTAGCTGTGTGCTGCGGTGGCTGCCGTCAGCCGGCCAGACGGCGGGTGGCCTCGTCGAGGCGCTCCGCGATCGAGCCGTTGATGACCTCGTCGCCGACCTGCACGGTGATCCCGCCGAGGACCGCCGGGTCCACGTCCAGGTTCAGGTGCATCTGGCGGCCGTACAGCTTGGCCAGGGCGGCACCGAGGCGCTGCTTCTGCTGGTCGGACAGCGGCACCGCCGAGGTGACGACGGCGACCATCCGGTCCCGGCGCGCCGCGGCGAGCTTGGACAGGGACTCGAGTCCCGCTTCCAGGCTACGTCCCCGGGGCTGGGTCACCAGACGGACGACCAGGCGCTCGGTGGTCGCGTGGGCCTTGCCACCGAGCAGGCTGCGGAGCAGCTCGCTCTTGGCGGTGGCCGTCGCGGCCTTGTCCGTCAGCGCCGAGCGGAGCTCGTTGCTGGAGGACACGATCCGGCCGAAGCGGAACAGCTCGTCCTCGACGCCGTCGAGCGCGCCCGACTTCTGCGCCGCGGTGAGGTCGGCGATGTTCGCCAGCTCCTCGGCCGCGTCGACCAGGTCGCGCGAACGCGACCAGCGGTTGCGCACCATGCCCGAGACCAGGTCGACGGTCTCGCCGCCCACCTGACCGCTCAGGAGTCGCTGCGCGAGCTCGGCCTTGGCCTCACCCGGCTGAGCGGGGTCGGTCAGGACCCGGCGCAGCGACACCTCGCGGTCGAGCAGCGTGGTGACGGCGGCCAGCTCGTCCGCGAGCTTCGTCGCGTCGACCGACGTGTTGTCGGTCAGCGCGTCGAGGGACTCACGGGCGGCGGCCAGTGCCTCACGGCTCGCTCCGTTCATCGGACGGCCTCGGCCTTCTCCTCGAGCTCTTCGAGGAAGCGGTCGATCGTGCGGCTCTGTCGGGCGGCGTCCTCGAGGGACTCGCCGACCAGCTTGCCGGCCAGGTCGGTGGCGAGCTTGCCCACGTCCTGACGCAGCGACGCGGAGGCGGCCTTGCGGTCGGCCTCGATCTGCGTGTGGCCGGCCGCGATGATCTCCTCGCGCTGGCGCTGGCCTTCCGCCTTCATCTCCTGGATGATCGCGGTGCCCTGCTCCGTCGCCTCCTGGCGGAGACGCGCGGCTTCGTGGCGGGCCTCGGCGAGCTGAGCCTTGTACTGCTCCAGCACACTCTGAGCCTCGATCTGGGCCGACTCGGCCTTCTCGATGCCACCCTCGATGGCCTCGCGACGCTCGTCCAGAACCTTGTTGATGTTCGGGAGGAGCTTCTTCGCGAGGAAGCCGAAGACGATGACGAAGGCGATCAGGCCGATGACGAGCTCGTCGAGATGCGGGATGAGCGGAGGCTGCTCCTCCGCCGCTTCCGCAAGAAGCAGAGCGTTCACATCAGTGCCTTCCGTAAAAAGAATCGGGCTGTCGGTCCGGCTTACTTGTAGACGAAGCCCATGACGATGCCGATGAGGGCGAGCGCCTCACAGAAGGCGAAACCCATGATCTGGTTGGTGCGGATCAGGCCGGCCGCCTCAGGCTGGCGGGCGAGGGCCTGGGTGCCGTTACCGAAGATGATGCCGACGCCGACGCCGGGGCCGATGGCCGCGAGGCCGTAGCCGATGGAGGCGACGTTTCCGTTGACGGCGGCGAGAGTCTCGAGAGCGGACATGCCGGTTCTTCCTTCTCTTTCAAGGACCCGGTGGGGGTTGGCCACCGGACGACTGTTGGTTTGGGGGTGGTGCTGCCGGTCAGGGCCGGACTCAGTGGTGCTCGGAGAGCGCGCCCTGGACGTAGCTGCAGGCCAGGAGCACGAAGACGTACGCCTGGACGGCCTGGATGAAGAGCTCGAAGGCCGTCATCACGAGGACCATCACGAACGAGGCGCCGGCGTAGACGAAGCCCAGGCCGTTCATGAGGTACCAGGTGGCAAGCGAGAACATCACGATGAGCAGGTGACCGGCGAACATGTTCGCGAACAGTCGGACCGCGTGCGTGAAGGGCCGGATGAGCAGGTTCGAGAAGAACTCGAGGACGACGACGAGCGGCAGGATCGGGCCGAGCGACTTGTCGTAACCGACGATGTTCTTCCAGCCGCCGACGAAGCCGTGCTTCTTGAAGGTCAGCGAGACCCAGAGGACGTACACGATCAGCGCCAGGGCCGCCGGGAAGGCGATCAGCGAGGTGACCGGGAACTGGGCCAGCGGGATGATCGACCAGAGGTTCAGCATCCACACGAAGAAGAACATCGACACCATCAGCGGGACGTACTTCTCGCCGTCCTTCTTGCCGATGATCTCGTAGACGATGCCGCGGCGCACGAAGTCGTAACCGGCCTCGCCGACCATCTGCATCTTGCCGGGGATCAGCTTGGGCTTGTTGAAGGCGGCCCAGAAGAACCCGACGACCACGAGCGAACCCAGGATCGCGAGCAGCATCGGCTTGGTGAAGTCGAAGCCACCCACGGAGAACATGGGCTCGTACATGAACGTGTGCAGGCCCGGCGCCGGGAAGCCACATCCGGTGAAGATGTGGCAATCCGGGTCGAAGGCAAGCGTCTGGTCAGCACTCACCGCGGGCTCCTTCAGCGTGGCGCATAGGTACGGCAACCTCGTTGTGTCGGCGCGGCACGCAGCCGCGGGTCGGCACTGGACTGGTCTTACGGATAAGGGGGCGGCGGTTCGGCATCGAGCCTCGCGCTGGGACAGGCGTCTCGGATGCCCGCGCCCGCAGTGCCGCAGTTGGCACCGGACGATAGCAGGAAGCCGAACGCGGCTTTATCCCGGCCCTACCCTTCACTGCTTCGACCCCGACTTCTCGGGCTCGACATACATGATCTTGGCCTTCATGTAGGCCCGGGCCTGTGCGGCGACCCACACCACGGTCGTCGCCAGCAGCGTGAAGGCGAAGGCCTTGAAGTCGAACAGCGTCGTGTCCTTGAACAAGGCCAGGAAGATGAAGAGCAGCAGCAGTTGGGCCGTGTAGAGCATGAGCCCCATGGCCTGGAAGAGCTGCGGCAGCGACTTCGCCGTCCGCTGGAGCACCACGAGCCCGACGCCCATGAAGAGGAGGACGACCAGGGTGCCGGCGACGGCGCCGAGCGCGCCCTTGCCACCGGCGACCACCCCGCTGACGACCGTGGCGATGACGCCGACGGCAGCGGTGGGTACGGCGGTGTGCAGCAGGGTGCGTGCGTCGTTGGACGGCATGGCGGTGTCTCCGCTTGTGGCAGGGGGCGATGGTGTCGTCAAGGACGAGCGTAAGCCCGGTCCGAGGTGGGTCTCGGGGCCAACAGACCGTCGCACTACGGTCTTTCGGCACTGTCGCCGGGTCTCGTGAACGGTATCACAAACTATTTGAATAGGTCTTTACCCATAAGGTGTGCCAACAGTCACACATGAGAGTGACGGCGCGCGTGTGTGCGCGACACGGGGGCACCCTGTCTGGTATTGGCCGCGAATGCGGCTTTCGTCAACTCGGCGTTCCGGCCTTCCGCCGGTCGGGGAAGCGCGCGCGGTTGCCGATGGCGGTGGCGCCGTTGATGCCCGCCGGCACCGGAACGCGCTCCTCCTCGACCACCGGGGCCTCCACGACGGGCTCCGGGACCGAAATCCGCTTGCGCCGGCGGTAGCGGGGCGGCACGACCGACTGGGCCCAGCGCGGAGCCCGCGGGGTGAAGCGCGGCAGCAGGAGGAGCACCAGACCGATGGCGCTCAGCGCGACGACGCCGAGGACGATCCACATCGACGTCGAGTGGACCGAGTACGCCAGCGTCCCGAAGGCGATCAGGGCCGACCAGAAGTACATGATCAGCACCGCCCGGCTGTGCGAGTGGCCGATCTCCAGGAGCCGGTGGTGCAGGTGGCCGCGGTCCGCCGCGAACGGCGACTGGCCCTTCCACGTACGGCGCACGATCGCGAGGATCAGGTCCGCCATCGGGATCGCGATGATCGTCAGCGGCAGCACCAGCGGGATGAAGACCGGCAGGGCGGCGTGGGTGGCCTCGCGGGTCGAGCCCTCGAACAGCTTCAGGACGTCGGGGTCCACCTGGCCGGTGATCGAGATCGCCGAGGCCGCCAGGATCAGGCCGATCAGCATCGAGCCCGAGTCGCCCATGAAGATCCGCGCCGGGTGCATGTTGTGCGGCAGGAAGCCCAGGCACATGCCCATGAGGATGGCCGCGAAGAGCGTCGCGGGGGCGGCCGCCTCGATCGTGTAGCCGTACCAGAGGCGGTACGCGTACAGGAAGAAGGCCGCGGCGGCGATGCAGACCATGCCGGCGGCGAGGCCGTCGAGGCCGTCGACGAAGTTCACCGCGTTGATGGTGAGGACGACCAGGGCGACCGTGAGCAGCGTGCCCTGGCCCGGGGTGAGCGCGACCGTGCCGACGCCGGGGATCGGCAGCCACAGGATCGTCAGACCCTGCGCGACCATCACGCCGGCGGAGATCATCTGCGCGCCGAGCTTGATCAGCGCGTCCAGTTCGAACTTGTCGTCGAGGACGCCGATCAGCCAGATCAGCGCGGCGCCGGAGAGCAGCGCGCGGGGCTCGTTGGACAGCTCGAAGACGCTGCTCAGGTTCTGCAGGTGGGCGGCGACGAGGAGGCCCGCGCACAGCCCGAAGAACATGGCGATGCCACCGAGCCGCGGAGTCGGTTCTCGGTGTACGTCGCGGGCGCGGATCTCCGGCATCGCCCCGGTCGCGATGGCGAACTTCCGCACCGGACCGGTGAGCAGATAGGTCACCGCGGCCGTGACACAGAGCGTCAGCAGGTAATCACGCACGGGCTGCCCCACAGGAATCGCTGGCCATCTCAGCCCCACACCCTAGCCGTGCCGTCCATGTGGTTGGAGACACCGGGGCGTCCCGAACGGTTGCGGGCGGTCTCCGCTCAGCGTCCATACGGGGGAAACAGGCCGGTCAGCTCCCGTACCTCCGCCCGCACCCGGGCCGTTTCCGCGGGGTCGTCACGAAGGGCGACGGTGAACAGGGCGGCGATTCTCGCCATCTCCGCGGCGCCCATCCCCTGGGTGGTGACGGCGGCCGTGCCGAGCCGGATACCGCGCCCCTCCCCGTACGGCAGGGCGCAGGTGTCGAGCACCATGCCGGCGGCGGCGAGCCGGGCGCGGGCGGTGCGGCCGTCGACGCCGAGGGGGGCCGGGTCGGCGGTGATGAGGTGGGTGTCCGTGCCGCCGGTGGTCAGCGCGAAGCCCTCGGCGGCGAGCGCGGCGGCGAGCACCTTCGCGTGTTCCACCACCTGATGGGCGTACGCGGTGAACGCCGGAGTGGACGCCTCGCCGAAGGCGACCGCCTTCGCCGCGATCGTGTGCATCTGGGCGCCGCCCTGGGTGAACGGGAACACCGCGCGGTCGACCCGCCCCGCCAGGTCCTCGCCGCACAGCAGCATCCCGCCACGCGGGCCGCGCAGCACCTTGTGGGTGGTGGCGCAGACGACGTCGGCGTACGGCACGGGGTTCGGCGCCGCTCCCCCGGCGACCAGGCCGATCGGGTGGGCGGCGTCGGCGATGAGATAGGCGCCGACCTCGTCGGCGATCTCGCGGAAGACCGCGTAGTCGAGGTGGCGGGGGTACGAGATCGAGCCGCAGACGATCGCCTTCGGCCGGTGGTGACGGGCGAGCGCGGCGACCTGCTCGTAGTCGACGAGCCCGGTCTCGGCGTCGACGCCGTACGGCACGAAGTCGAACCACCGGCCGGAGAAGTTCGCGGGCGATCCGTGTGTCAGATGGCCGCCGTGGTCGAGGCCCATGGCCAGGACCGTGTCACCGGGCCTCAGAAGGGCCGCGTAGGCCGCCAGGACGGCCGCGGAACCCGAATGGGCCTGGACGTTCGCATGATCCGCCCCGAAGAGCGCGGTGGCCCGTTCCACGGCGATCCGCTCCGCCGCGTCCACGTACTCGCAGCCCCCGTGGTGCCGCGCGCCGGGGTACCCCTCGGCGTACTTGTTCGCCAGGGGCGAGCCCAGCGCCGCGAGCACCGCCTCCGACGTGAAGTTCTCCGCCGCGATCAGCTGCAGACTGTCCGCCTGCCGCCGTACCTCCCCCAGCACCACATCCGCGATCTCAGGATCCCGCCTCCGCAGAACCCCCAGATCCTCATCCACCGACACGCTCACCGCCATGCCCCCAATGTAGGCGCGCGTCCACCTCCCCGCCCGTCGGAACCCCGGGGCCCTCAGGGCTTCGCCGAGACCCCCGTCAGGGCGGTGACCACAGGGTCGAGGGCCTGGTTGATCTCCTCGCCGATGGAGCGGAAGAAGGTGATGGGGGCGCCGTAGGGGTCGGTGACCTCGTCGGCGTCGAGGGAGGGGGCGAGGAGCCACCCGCGTAGAGCGGCGGCGGCACGGACGAGGGCGCGGGCGCGTTCGACCATGCCGTCGTGCCGGGGGTCGGGAAGGGTGGCGGGGTCGATGGCGCGGACGAGGCGGGTGAACTCCTTCAGGGTGAAGGTGCGCAGCCCCGCCGAGTGGCCCATCGAGATGACCTGGGCGCGGTGGTCGCGGGTCGCCGTGAGGACCAGGTCCGCGCGGATCACGTGCTCGTCGAGGAGCTCGCGGCCCACGAAGCCGCTGTAGTCGGCGCCGAAGTCGGCGAGGACCAGTTCGGCGTTGGCCTCCATGGGGGCGCCCTCGTGGCCCCAGGTGCCGGCGCTCTCCACGATCAGGCCGCCGCCGAGGGGGTCGCCGAGCCGGTCGCACAGGGCATGGCGGGTCAGCCGCTCGGTGATCGGCGAGCGGCAGACGTTGCCGGTGCTGACGTGGAGGATGCGGAAGGTGCTGCTGTCGTCGAACCCCGCTATGCCACGCCCCTCAGGGGCGGTCAACTGGCCACCTCGAGGTCGGGTACGACCTTCCGGAGCTCCTCCGGCGACAGCGCGCCCTCGCGCAGCAGCACCGGGACCTTGCCCGTGACGTCGACGATGGACGAGGGGACGATGCCGGGCGTCGGCCCGCCGTCGAGGTAGACGGAGACGGAGTCGCCGAGCATCTGCTGGGCCGCGTCGCAGTCCTCCGGGGACGGGTGGCCCGTGAGGTTGGCCGAGGAGACGGCCATCGGGCCGACCTCGGTGAGCAGCTCGATGGCGACCGGGTGCAGCGGCATCCGGATGGCGACGGTCCCGCGGGTGTCGCCGAGGTCCCACTGGAGGGACGGCTGGTGCCGGGCGACGAGGGTGAGCGCGCCGGGCCAGAAGGCGTCGACGAGTTCCCAGGCCTGCTCGGAGAAGTCGGTGACCAGGCCGTGGAGGGTGTTCGGGGAACCGATGAGCACGGGCGTGGGCATGGTGCGGCCGCGGCCCTTGGCGGTGAGCAGGTCCGCGACGGCCTCGCTGCTGAAGGCGTCCGCGCCGATCCCGTACACGGTGTCGGTGGGCAGCACGACGAGCTCGCCGCGGCGGACGGCGGACGCGGCTTCGCGCAGGCCGGTCACGCGGTCGGTGGCCTCGTTGCAGTCGTATCGCCGTGCCATCAGTTCCCGGCCTCCTCGTGCGCGTGGTGCGTGGTCATGGCATTGCCTTGCGGGCGGTCGCGAAGCGCGGCCGGTTGTTCAGGTCCGGGTGGTCGGCGGCGTCGGCCCAGCCCGCCTCCTCGTTGAAGATCCACGGGACCTGTCCGCCCTGGGTGTCCGCGTGCTCGATGACGACGAGGCCGCCGGGGCGAAGCAGCCGGTGGGCGGTGCGCTCGATGCCGCGGATGGTGTCGAGGCCGTCCTCGCCGGAGAAGAGGGCCATCTCCGGGTCGTGGTCGCGGGCCTCGGGCGCCACGTACTCCCATTCGGTGAGCGGGATGTACGGCGGGTTGGAGATGACCAGGTCGACCTGGCCGTCCAGCTCGGGGAGGGCGCTGAGCGCGTCTCCCTGGTGGACGGTGACGCGCGAGCCCTCGGCGTTCTTGCGGGTCCACACGAGGGCGTCGTCGGAGAGCTCGACGGCGTGCACGCGCGAGCGCGGCACCTCCTGCGCCATGGCGAGGGCGATGGCCCCTGAACCGGTGCACAGGTCGACGATGAGGGGTTCCACGACGTCCATGGCGCGCACGGCGTCTATGGCCCAGCCGACGACCGACTCGGTCTCGGGGCGGGGCACGAAGACGCCGGGGCCCACCTGGAGCTCCAGGTAGCGGAAGAACGCCCGGCCGGTGATGTGCTGGAGCGGTTCGCGCGCCTCGCGGCGGGCGACCGCCTCCCAGTAGCGGGCGTCGAAGTCCGCGTCCTTGACGTTGTGCAGCTCCCCCCGCTTGACGCCGTGCACGAACGCGGCGAGCTCCTCGGCGTCGAAACGCGGTGAGGGAACGCCGGCGTCGGCCAGCCGCTGGGTGGCCTGGGCCACCTCGGCAAGCAGCAGGTTCACGCTGGTCCTCCGTGGTGCGGGGGTGGGGCTTACGGAACTTATGCCGCGGCGAGCTTGGCGGCGGAGTCGGCGTCGACGCAGGCCTGGATCATCGCGTCCAGGTCGCCGTCGAGGACCTGGTCCAGGTTGTAGGCCTTGAAGCCGACCCGGTGGTCCGAGATCCGGTTCTCCGGGAAGTTGTACGTACGGATCTTCTCGGAGCGGTCGACCGTGCGGACCTGGCTGCGGCGGGCGTCGGCGGCCTCGGCCTCGGCCTTCTCCTGGGCGGCGGCGAGCAGCCGGGAGCGCAGGATGCGCATGGCCTGCTCCTTGTTCTGGAGCTGGCTCTTCTCGTTCTGGCAGGAGGCGACGATGCCGGTCGGCAGGTGCGTGATGCGGACCGCGGAGTCGGTGGTGTTGACCGACTGGCCGCCGGGGCCGGACGAGCGGTAGACGTCGATGCGCAGGTCGTTGGCGTGGATCTCGACGTCGACCTCCTCGGCCTCGGGCGTGACGAGCACGCCGGCGGCGGAGGTGTGGATGCGGCCGGCGGACTCGGTCGCGGGCACGCGCTGGACGCGGTGGACGCCGCCCTCGTACTTGAGGCGGGCCCAGACGCCCTGGCCGGGCTCGGTCGCGCCGTTGCCGCCCTTGGTCTTCACGGCGACCTGGACGTCCTTGTAGCCGCCGAGCTCGGACTCGGTGGCGTCGATGATCTCGGTCTTCCAGCCGACGCGCTCGGCGTACCGGAGGTACATGCGGAGCAGGTCGCCGGCGAAGAGGGCGGACTCGTCGCCGCCCGCGCCCGCCTTGATCTCCAGGATGACGTCCTTGTCGTCGCTCGGGTCGCGCGGGACGAGAAGGAGGCGGAGCTTGTCGGTGAGCTCCTCGCGGTCCTTCTCCAGCTGCTTGACCTCGGCGGCGAAGTCCGGGTCGTCGTGCGCGAACTCGCGAGCGGTCTCGATGTCGTCGCCGGTCTGCTTCCAGGCCCGGTACGTGCCGACGATCGGGGTCAGCTCGGCGTAGCGCTTGTTGAGCTTGCGCGCGTTCGCCTGGTCGGCGTGGACCGAGGGGTCCGCGAGCTTCGTCTCCAGGTCGGCGTGCTCGCCGACCAGTTCCTCGACCGCCTCGAACATCGGGGGCTCCTGGTTTTCGTCAGTTCTACGGGACGGCAAAGCGCCGGTCCCGGCCACCCGCGCGGGGCGACCGTGGACCGGCGCAGGGGCTCGCTACTTGGCGGAGCCGGCGGCCTTGCCGAAGCGGGCCTCGAAGCGGGCGACGCGGCCGCCGGTGTCGAGGATCTTCTGCTTGCCCGTGTAGAACGGGTGGCACTCGGAGCAGACCTCGGCACGGATGGTGCCCTCGGTCAGGGTGCTACGGGTGGTGAACGACGCGCCACAGGTGCAGCTGACCTGGGTCTCGACGTACTCGGGGTGGATCTCGCGCTTCAAGGTGTCTCCTAGTTTCGGGAGGGCTCCGGGTCGCCGTCGCGGGTTGCGGCAAGCGTGAACCGGGGCCGACGTACCAGTCTGCCAGGACCGGCCGTATCTCCCAAAACGGGGGTCGGCCCCGGGCTATTCCCGGGCTACTTCACGACCCCGTCGGCCTTGCCGGTGGCGGCGTCCCGGGTCGCGGAGGCGGGGATCGGCAGGTCCTTCTTCAGCGCCGTCCAGACCTGCCGCGACTCGGCCTCCAGCGGGATCACGCGGTTGGGGTCCCGGGGGTCGTACTCGACGGGCAGGGTGACCATGTGGACGTTCTGCGCTCCGATGCCGGCGAGGCCCTGGGCGAAGCCCATGAGCTCCTGGACGGAGTCGAGCTCGGAGTCCGGGGTGATCGCCTTGGTGGCGGCGTCGGCGAGGTCGAGGAGCTTCTTCGGGTTGGTGAAGACGCCGACGTCCTTGACCTGGTCGATGAAGGCCTTCATGAAGGCCTGCTGGAGCTGGATGCGGCCGAGGTCGCTGCCGTCGCCGACGCTCTTGCGGGTGCGGACGAGGCCGAGGGACTGCTCGCCGTCGAGGGTGTGGGTGCCGGGGGCGAGGTCGAGGTGGCTCTTGGAGTCCTTGATGGCCTGCGTGGTGGTGATCTCCACGCCGCCGAGCTCGTCGATGAGCTTCTTGAAGCCGGTGAAGTCGACCTCGATGTAGTGGTCCATGCGGATGCCGGACATCGACTCGACGGTCTTGACGGCGCAGGCGGGGCCGCCGACCTCGTAGGCGGTGTTGAACATGGCCCGGTGCCGGCCGGGGACCGTGCCGCCCTTGCCGTCGGTGCAGGAGGGCCGGTCGATGAGCGTGTCGCGGGGTATGGAGACGACGCTTGCCTTCTTGTGGCCCTCGTAGACGTGGACGACCATCGCGGTGTCGGAGCGGGCGCCGCCCTCGTCCTTGCCGTAGGCGGCGTTGTCGCCGGAGCGGGAGTCGGAGCCGAGGACGAGGATGTCCATGGAGCCGTTGTCGATGTTCTTGGGGCGCTCGGTGCCCAGCTGGGCGTTGATGTCGACGCCCTGGATGTTGCCGTCGAGCTTGAAGTACACGTAGCCGAGACCGGCGCCGCCGAGCACGAGGACCGCGGCGGCCCCGGCTATCAGGATCGGCGCCTTGCGGCGCTTGGCGGGCTGCTTGCGGCGTCGGCCGCCGCCCCCGCCGCGGACGCGTCCGCTGCTGTTCTGCTCGGTCATCGTCTTCCCTCGGGCCCTCGGTTCACCTTCTGTGACGGCGAAGCACCCGAAAGGGTTGCACGGCTCCCTGTGTGGTTTCGGTGAGCGACGCACCGCGCCCACCGTGCTGGGCACGGTGGGCGCGGTGGTTTACGCAGGTCACGACGGGGTTACGGGCGCGGGGCCCGGTTGTCGTCGTGTGACGCAGCTCTCGCGTCAGTCGTTGTTGCTCGCTCCAGGGGTGGTCTTCTGGATCTGGAGGAGGAACTCGCCGTTCGACTTCGTCTGCTTCATCTTGTCGAGCAGCAGCTCGATCGCCTGCTGCTGGTCGAGCGCGTGCAGCACGCGACGCAGCTTCCAGGTGACCGCGAGCTCGTCGGCGCCGAGCAGGATCTCCTCCTTGCGGGTGCCGGACGCGTCGACGTCCACCGCGGGGAAGATGCGCTTGTCGGCGAGCTTCCGGTCGAGCTTGAGCTCCATGTTGCCGGTGCCCTTGAACTCCTCGAAGATCACCTCGTCCATGCGGGAGCCGGTGTCCACGAGCGCGGTGGCGAGGATGGTCAGCGAGCCGCCGTCCTCGATGTTGCGCGCGGCACCGAAGAAGCGCTTCGGCGGGTAGAGCGCGGTCGAGTCGACACCACCGGACAGGATGCGGCCGGAGGCCGGCGCCGCGAGGTTGTACGCGCGGCCCAGGCGGGTGATCGAGTCGAGCAGGACGACCACGTCGTGACCCAGCTCCACGAGACGCTTGGCGCGCTCGATGGCCAGCTCGGCGACGGTGGTGTGGTCCTCGGCCGGGCGGTCGAAGGTCGAGGAGATGACCTCGCCCTTGACCGACCGCTGCATGTCGGTGACCTCTTCCGGACGCTCGTCGACCAGGACGACCATCAGGTGGCACTCGGGGTTGTTGTGGGTGATCGCGTTGGCGATCGCCTGCATGATCATGGTCTTGCCGGTCTTCGGCGGGGCCACGATCAGACCGCGCTGGCCCTTGCCGATCGGCGACACGAGGTCGATGATCCGCGTGGTCAGCACGCCCGGGTCCGTCTCCAGGCGGAGGCGGTCCTGCGGGTAGAGCGGGGTCAGCTTGTTGAACTCCGGACGGCCGCGGCCGGAGTCGGCGGCCATGCCGTTCGCCGAGTCCAGGCGGACCAGCGCGTTGAACTTCTCGCGGCGCTCGCCCTCCTTCGGCTGCCGCACGGCGCCGGTGACGTGGTCGCCCTTGCGCAGGCCGTTCTTGCGGACCTGGGCGAGGGAGACGTACACGTCGTTCGGACCGGGCAGGTAGCCCGAGGTCCGGATGAACGCGTAGTTGTCGAGGATGTCGAGGATGCCCGCGACGGGGATCAGGACGTCGTCGTCGGCGACCTGCGGCTCGCCGGCCTGGAAGTCGTCACGGCCGCGACGGCCACGACGGTCGCGGTAGCGCCCGCGACGGCCACGACGGCCGCCCTCGGCGTCGTCGTAGTCGTCCTGCGGACCGGCCTGCTGGCCGCCCTGCTGACCCTGGCTCTGGCCCTGACCCTGCTGGCCCTGGCCCTGGCCGCCCTGGCGCTGACGCTGGCCGCCCTGGCCACCGCCCTGCTGCTCGTCGCCCTTGGCGCGGTCGCGCTGACGGTCACGGCGGTCACGGCGGTCGCCGCGCTCACCGCGCTCGCCGCGGTCACGACGGCCACGGCCCTCGGCACCGTCGACGGCCGCCTCGGCCTGCGCGTCCGTACGGGTCTCGGTGCGGGCCTCGGTCTTGACGACCTGCGCGGCCTCGGCCTTGGCCTCGCCCTCCGGCGAACCGGCGGGGGCGGTGGCCCGGCGACGACGGCGCTCGCCGACCGGCTGGTCGTCGGAGGCAGGCTGACCCGGGATGTCGATCTGCTGCTGGGCGACGGCCTTCTCGGCCTTCTCCGCCTTGGGCGCGGCGGCCTCGGCGGCCTCGTCCGTGCGCGCCTTGGAGGTGGCGCGGCGCTTCGGCTTGGTGTCGGAGGCGTCGGCGGCCTTGGCCGGGGCGGCCTGGGCGGATCCGCCTCCGGCCTGCGCCTCCTTGATGACCTCGATCAGCTGGCTCTTGCGCATCCGCGCGGTGCCCCTGATGCCGAGGCCGGACGCGACCTGCTGCAGCTCGGCCAGAACCATGCCGTCGAGGCCGGTGCCGGAGCGGCGGCGCCGTGCGGTGCCGCCGGTGGCAGCACCTGCGGAGGGCGCGGCGGTGTCGACACTGTTGTCGGCAGTCACGCCCATCAGATCGGTGGTGTCGCTCACGAAGGGTCCTTCCCTGGAGCGGACGTCGGCCATCTGGCTCGGCGACCGGTTGTGCTGTCCGGCAGCGGTCCTGGCTTGTGGACCGTGTCCGGGGCGGTGGTCCCGCCGGGTACGGCGGAAGGGAGAAAACGTGCTGTGGGTCCGGCCCGAGCGCCCCCTGCTCGGCCCTCACTGCGAGAGAGCGAGGGGTGTCGTGCCGGTTCCGGAGCGTGCTCAAAACTGCTCAGGCAGGCTGCTCAGGCAGTTGAGGAGGCTCTCGGAAGAATGGTGGTCCCTGATGGGGACTCTCCGCACCGCTCCACAAAGAGGTCGGGTGCAGACTTGAGGTTAACACTACCGGCTCCAACAAAAATTCCCCCTCTCCCTCACCGGCAATCTCCAGTCCGGAGCACTGTGGGGGCGCTGCCCGGCGCCCCCCGCCGCCGCGCCCTAGGGCGCCAGCGGCAGCACGACCGCTCCGGACGCGTCGAGGTCGAGCCGGTTGGCGGCCCAGCCCTCGCCCGCGAGCAGGGCGACCTTGTCGGCCGTCCCGTGTTCGGCCAGCGCGAGCACCGTGGGGCCCGCGCCGGAGATGACCGCGGGGACACCGTCCGCCCGCAGTCGGTTCACCAGGGCGATGCTCTCGGGCATCGCGGGAGCCCGGTACTCCTGGTGCAGCCGGTCCTCGGTGGCCGAGAGCAGCAGCTCGGGGCGGCGGGTCAGGGCCTCGACGAGGAGGGCGGCGCGCCCGGCGTTGGCCGCGGCGTCCACGTGCGGGACCGTGCGCGGCAGAAGTCCGCGGGCGGTCTCGGTGAGTACGGGCTTTCCGGGGACGAAAACCACCGGAACGATGGAATCCGAAGGATCCATCCTGATCGCCTTCGCGGCGCCGGACTCGGTCCAGGCGAGCGTGAAGCCGCCGAGCAGACAGGCGGCGACGTTGTCGGGGTGGCCCTCGATCTCGGTGGCCAGTTCGAGGAGGGCGGCCTCGTCGAGCTTGGCGTCCCCGCCTATGGTCACGGCGCGGGCGGCGACGATGCCGGCGCAGATGGCGGCGGAGGAGGAGCCGAGGCCGCGGCCGTGCGGGATGCGGTTGGCGCAGACGACCTCGAGGCCGCGGGGCTGGCCGCCGAGCAGGTCGAAGGCCGTGCGCAGGGAGCGTACGAGCAGGTGGCGCTCGTCGCGCGGGAGCGTCTCGGCTCCCTCGCCGGCGATGTCGACGTGCAGTCCGGAGTCG
The DNA here is from genome assembly GCF_055603625.1 of Streptomyces sp. NPDC037273. Taxonomy (NCBI): domain Bacteria; kingdom Bacillati; phylum Actinomycetota; class Actinomycetes; order Kitasatosporales; family Streptomycetaceae; genus Streptomyces; species Streptomyces sp. NPDC037273. The sequence goes on along the minus strand of NZ_JBVJVO010000003.1, from coordinate 371,787 downwards.
GCGACCCGGACGACGACGTCGTCGTAGAGCCCCAGCGACAGGCCGAAGGCATCGAAGCCGGGGCCGAGGTTGGCGCTGGTGGCGGGGACGCGCACCCGTACGGCGGCGGCGCGGAACGCTGGACCGGCCATCGCTCGTTGACTCTCCTTGATTGCGGCAACAGGCATTTCGAACAGCAGGGGCTTCGCACAACGAGTACGGAAGGCGAAGTACTCGGAGACCCGGGGGCCGTTTCGGCCACGAAGGCGACAACGGCAACGACACCGCGCATATGCGTCGGGGCGGGTTGGGTACAGCCTATCGAAGGAAGGTTCTGTGGCGACATAGGGCGCACAGGAGGCGCACGATGCGTGTCGCGAGCCAACCTGTGCGCCTATGTACGTTCCTGATCGGGTATCGATCGGGTCTTTCCCCGCCGGGGCGGGGTGGGATCAGGCCAGGCCGAGGCGTTCGGCGGCGGCCGCCGCGTCGACCGGGACGGTGACCGGCTGCGGCGCGCCGGCGACGGCCCAGTCGGGGTCCTTCAGGCCGTTTCCGGTGACGGTGCAGACGATCCGCTGACCCGGGTCGACCTTGCCCTGGGCGGCGGCCTTCAGCAGACCGGCGACCGACGCGGCCGAGGCGGGCTCGACGAAGACGCCCTCCTGCGCGGCCAACAGGCGGTAGGCCTGCAGGATCTCACGGTCCGTCACCTCGTCGATGAAGCCGCCCGACTCGTCGCGCGCGGCGATCGCGTAGTCCCACGAGGCCGGGTTGCCGATGCGGATCGCGGTGGCGATCGTCGACGGGTCCTTGACGACCTCGCCGCGCACGAGCGGCGCGGAACCGGAGGCCTGGAAGCCCCACATGCGCGGCCGGTGCGTCGCGAGACCGTCCTCGGCGTACTCGCGGTACCCCTTCCAGTACGCCGTGATGTTGCCGGCGTTGCCCACGGGCAGGACGTGGATGTCGGGGGCGTCGCCGAGCATGTCCACGATCTCGAACGCGGCGGTCTTCTGGCCCTCGATACGGACCGGGTTGACCGAATTGACCAGCGCCACCGGGTAGTTCTCGGAGAGGCTGCGGGCCAGCGTCAGGCAGTCGTCGAAGTTGCCGTCGACCTGGAGGATCTTCGCGCCGTGCACGAGGGCCTGGCCCATCTTGCCGAGCGCGATCTTGCCCTGCGGCACCAGCACGGCGGAGACCATGCCGGCACGGACCGCGTAGGCCGCCGCCGAGGCGGAGGTGTTGCCGGTGGACGCGCAGATGACCGCCTGCGCGCCCTCCTCCTTGGCCTTGGTGATGGCCATGGTCATGCCCCGGTCCTTGAAGGAACCGGTGGGGTTGGCGCCCTCGACCTTGAGGTGCACCTCGCAGCCCGTGCGCTCGGAGAGCACCTGAGCGGGGACGAGCGGCGTGCCGCCCTCACGGAGCGTGACGACCGGCGTCGTGTCCGTGACCGGAAGGCGGTCCCGGTACTCCTCGATGATGCCGCGCCACTGGTGGGTGCCCTTGCTGGTCATGGGTCCTTACTCCCCTTCAACACGCATGATGCTGGCGACACCGCGCACGGTGTCGAGCTGCCGCAGCGCGTCGACGGTCCCGGAGAGGGCGGCGTCGGGCGCGCGGTGGGTGACGACGACGAGGGAGGCCTCGCCGTCCTTGCCCTGCTGGCGGACCGTGTCGATCGACACGCCGTGCTCGGCGAAGACCGTCGCGACCTGGGCGAGGACGCCCGGCTTGTCGGCCACGTCGAGGCTGATGTGGTACCGCGTGACGACCTCGCCCATGGAGCTCACGGGCAGCTGGGTGTACGCGGACTCGCCGGGGCCGTTGGCCTCGTTGAGCTTGTTGCGGCACACGGCGACGAGGTCGCCGAGCACGGCCGAAGCCGTCGGGGCGCCACCGGCACCGGGGCCGTAGAACATGAGCTGCCCGGCGGCGTCGGCCTCGACGAAGACCGCGTTGTACGCCTCGCGGACGGAGGCGAGCGGGTGGCTCAGCGGGATCATCGCCGGGTGCACGCGCGCGGTGACGGACCCGCCGTCCGCGGCCCGCTCGCAGATCGCGAGCAGCTTGATGGTGCAGCCCATCTGCTTCGCCGAGGCGAAGTCGGCGGCGGTGACCTCGGTCATGCCCTCGCGGTAGACGTCGTCGAGACGCACGCGCGTGTGGAAGGCGATGCCGGCGAGGATGGCGGCCTTGGCGGCCGCGTCGAAGCCCTCGACGTCGGCGGTCGGGTCGGCCTCGGCGTACCCGAGGGCGGTGGCCTCGTCGAGCGCCTCGGAGTAGCCGGCGCCCGAGGTGTCCATCTTGTCGAGGATGAAGTTCGTCGTGCCGTTGACGATGCCCATCACCCGGTTGATCTTGTCGCCGGCGAGGGACTCGCGCAGCGGGCGGATCAGCGGGATGGCGCCCGCGACGGCGGCCTCGTAATAGAGGTCCTGGCCGTGCTGCTCGGCGGCGGCGTAGAGGGCCGCGCCGTCCTGGGCGAGCAGCGCCTTGTTGGCCGAGACGACGGAGGCGCCGTGCTCGAAGGCGGTGGTGATGAGGGTGCGGGCCGGCTCGATGCCGCCGATGACCTCGACGACGACGTCGATGTCGCCCCGTTTGACGAGGGCGGTCGCGTCGGTGGTGATCAGTTCGGCCGGAATGCCGCCGCGGACCTTGTCGGGGCGGCGGACGGCGACGCCGGCGAGCTCGACCGGAGCGCCGATGCGCGCCGCGAGGTCGTCGGCGTGCGTCGTCATGATGCGCGCCACCTCTGAGCCGACCACTCCACAGCCCAGCAGCGCCACCTTCAGCGGACGCGTACGCATCATCCGACCTCGTTTCTCGTACTTCTGTTGCGTATTTCTACGGTGGGAACCAGTCTCACTCACCGGACGGGGGTTTCCGCCCCTCGTCCGGATCCTGAGACATCGATTTCATCACCCGACTATTTCACCACGCGACTATTTCGTCAGCCCACGTCGAGACGCAGGAGATCTTCCTCCGTCTCGCGTCGGACGATCACCCGGGCCTCGCCGTCGCGGACGGCGACGACGGGCGGCCTGAGCGCGTGGTTGTAGTTGCTGGCCATGGAGCGGCAGTACGCGCCGGTGGCCGGCACCGCGATCAGGTCACCGGGCGCCAGGTCCGAGGGCAGGAACGCGTCCCGCACGACGATGTCGCCGCTCTCGCAGTGCTTGCCGACGACCCGCGTCAGCATCGGCTCGGCCTCGCTGGTCCGCGAGACGAGACTGACGCTGTACTCGGCGTCGTACAGCGCGGTCCGGATGTTGTCCGACATGCCGCCGTCGACACTCACGTACGTCCGCAGCCCTTCGAGCGGCTTGATCGTGCCGACCCGGTAGAGCGTGAACGCCGTCGGGCCGACGATCGCGCGCCCGGGCTCCACCGAGATCCGCGGCGTCGCGAGACCCGCGGCCTCGCACTCCCTCCCCACGATCTCGTTCAGCGCCTTGGCGATCTCGTGCGGCTCGCGCGGGTCGTCATCGGAGGTGTACGCGATGCCGAGACCGCCACCGAGGTCGATCTCCGGCAGCTCCACCCCGTGCTCGTCACGCACCTCCGCGAGCAGCTGCACCACACGGCGGGCGGAGACCTCGAAGCCGGCCATGTCGAAGATCTGCGAGCCGATGTGCGAGTGGATGCCGATGAGCTCCAGACCGTCCAGCTTCAGCGCCCGGCGCACGGCCTCCGCCGCCTGCCCGCCGGCCAGCGCGATGCCGAACTTCTGGTCCTCGTGCGCGGTGGCGATGAACTCGTGCGTGTGCGCCTCGACGCCGACGGTCACCCGGATCTGTACGCGCTGCCGCTTGCCCAGCGACTGCGCGATGTGGGCGACCCGCACGATCTCCTGGAAGGAGTCGAGGACGATCCGCCCGACACCGGCCTCGACGGCCGCGCGGATCTCCTCCTCGCTCTTGTTGTTCCCGTGGAACGCGATCCGCTCGGCGGGCATCCCGGCCGACAGGGCCGTGGTCAGCTCCCCGCCGGAACACACGTCCAGGTTCAGCCCCTCCTCCTTCAGCCACCGCACGATGGCCCGGGAGAGGAACGCCTTGCCCGCGTAGAACACGTCCGCGTCCCTGCCGAAGGCCTCGGCCCAGGCACGGCAGCGGGCCCGGAAGTCCGTCTCGTCGAGGAAGTAGGCGGGCGTGCCGAACTCCTCGGCGAGCCGGTCGACCGCGATCCCTCCGATGGTCGCGACCCCCCTCTCGTCCCTCGCCACCGTCCTCGACCACACCTTCGGGTCGAGCACGTTCAGATCGGCGGGCGGCGCGGAGTAGTGGCCCTCGGGGAGGACGTCGGCGTGGCGGGGCCCTGCGGGGTGGGCGGAACGGCTCATGTCTGCTCTTTCAGATCCGATCGGGTGCGCTGATGCCGAGCACGGAAAGGCCACCGGCGAGCACCGTCCCGGCGGCTTCGGCAAGCGCGAGCCGGGAACGATGGGCGGCCGAGGGTTTCTCGTCGCCGAGCGGCAGGACCGTGTGCTGGAAGGCCAGCAGCGCGTCGGCGACGACTTCCATGTGCCGTGCGACCCGATCGGGGGCGCGATGGCGTGCCGCGGCGAGCAGAACGACAGGGTGGTCGCCCAGCGCGCCCAGCAGCTCGGGTGCCTCGACAGGCGTCTCGTACGCGGGAGTGACTCCCAGCTGCTCGCCGTTGACCAGCAGCCTCCGCACCCGCGCGTACGCGTACCGCACCCGGAACAATCCGTTGCGCTCATGCTGCACCAACAGGCCCTCCCCCACCAAAGCCCGATCCCCCGGCGCCGCCCTCAACAGCCCCCACCGCGCGGCATCGACACCCAGCCGGCCGACCTCGTAGGGGGCGGGGTACACATGAAGGTGCTGGAGTACGGGCTCGGAGCCGGCGCCACCACTCGCCACGGGGTTCTCCTCACCACTCCCGGAACCCCCGTACTCGACTCGCGCGCCCTGGGTCCTCAGCAGCCGCATCACGGTCGCCACCACGATCTCCGCGCGCGCTTCGCTCACCTCGGCGAACCGGACCTCGGTCCCGGCCAGCGCCGTCCCGTGCCCGTACGCGGCTCCGGCCGCGCCGATCGCTCGTACGAGGTCACCGCCCGCGTCGTTCCGCAGGGTGAAGTTCAGAAAGCCGGGCCCGGTGATCTCCACTCCATCGAGCCCCGGCACGTCCCTCAGCCGCTCCTCGATGATCCCGGCGACATCCCGCGCGCTCCGCCCGGCGGGCCGCGCCAAGGTCAACGCCACATTGCTGGCGTACTCCCCCGCACCGCCCGGCCTGGCCCTCTCGACCTTCACGCGCGACGGCACCTCCACCCGCAGCGCACCCTCGTCCACGGCACGACGCACGGCGTGCAGCAGAGTGATCGAAAGGTCCGCGGGAGTCACACCGCAAGCCTAGGGGAGAAGGGGGGTCCCCACGCGAACCGGTTTCGCCATACGGGCACCCGCGCGCGCCGACTACCGTCCGAACTTGTCCAACAACCCCGCCGCCCCCGACGGCCCACCCGAGTCCCCGGACGCCTCACCACGACGCCTTACGTCGGCTGCGGCCGGCTCCTCTCCCCCGTCCGGCCCGGCGGCCTCGGGCCGCTCGCGTCGCTCGCGGTGCATCAACTGACGCACCACACGCACGAGCTCGGAGGGTTCGAAGGGCTTGGCGAGGAAGGCATCGACCCCGGACGCCGCACCACCGGCGACCTCTCGCTCACCACACGCACTGATGATCGCCACCGGCAGATGACTGGTCCGCGGGTCCGCCCGCAACCGCTCCGCGGTCTTGATCCCGTCCAAGCGGGGCATGACGACGTCCAGGGTGACGACATCAGGACGAACCCGATGCACGACATCCAGACACTCGGCACCATCGGCCGCGGTCACGACCTCGAACCCCTCGAGTTCGAGATTGACCCTGATCAACTGCCGGATCACCTTGTTGTCGTCGACAACGAGCACCCGACCGGACACGCCTGACACACGAACGAGAGTAGGCCGCCCCCCACCACCGCGTCCGGGTTTTGCCCACTTCTGACCCGTGCGGGGGACCCCACCCCCCGTGACACCCCGGAAATCCCTGTTCACAGGCACACCCCCCAAGCTGGTAGGGTTCTACCCGTCGCCGCCAAACGCGGCAACGCCCCCGTAGCTCAGGGGATAGAGCAACGGCCTCCGGAGCCGTGTGCGCAGGTTCGAATCCTGCCGGGGGCACTTCGAAGGAAGTGCCACACAGACCCCGTGATCAGCGGAAACGCTGAGCGCGGGGTTTTGTTGTGTGTGCGGGTTAGTCGGCGGTGACGCCCCAGTAGCCGATCTGGGTGGGGCGGCCGTCGTGGTGGAGCACGGTGCAGTGGCCGCGGCCGCGGGCGGGGAAGTCCAAGCGTTCGGTGTCGAGGGCTTTGTGCCAGTCCTCGTAGGTGGGTTGGCCGGACGGGGACCAGGCGCGTATCTCGGGGTCGGTGAGGGGGCGCATGAAGGGGCCGTCGGTCTGGTCGGTGGCGTCGATCATTTCGGGGAAGTCCAGGACGGTGCAGGTGCCGCCGGTGAAGATGTATTCGGCCCAGTCAGGGTCGCGCCAGAGTTCCTCGACGGTTCGGCCCGTGAAGCCGTGGTCGTCCTCGGCCAGGCTGGCTGCCTGGGCCTGGCGGAATGCCGCTGCCAGATCGGGCTGATACGGGCCTGTCTGCGTCCACGCGTTGCCACCCATCGCTGTCTCCTCCTCATGTCCCGTACGAACTGTCCAGGTGGAAACGCAGCGTAGGCGGCGCCACTGACAGTCACCGGGTGAGGGTTTGGGTGAACCAGGTGAGGACGGTGAGGAGTTGGGGGGTTTGGGTGGCGAAGGTTTCCAGGGGGAAGGAGGGGCGGAGGTCGAGTTTGGCTTCGGCCAGGTCGATGCCGGGGATGTGGTTGAGGCGGGTGAGGAGTGCGCGGCGGTGGAGTTCGTGGTCGAAAGGGGGGCGGCGCTTGAGGTGTTGGAAGACGACTTCGACGGTGCCGGTGACGGGGTAGAGGGCGAGGGGCCAGATGGTGCGGGGGCCGGGGCCGGGGAGGGGGAGGGTGGGGAAGCAGCTGGTTTCGTGCTTCTTGCCGTAGTCGAGGGTGCCGCCGAGGGATTGCCAGTGGCGGAGGGCGGTGAGGACGCCTTCGGCGATGTCGGGGGTCTGGTTGGCGCGGAGGAGGGTTTCGAAGCGGGTGGCGGCCGTGTCGGGGGCGGGGGCAGCGGGGGGTTCGTCTTCGGAGTCGGTCTTGCCGGTGAGGGTGGCGAGGTCGGCGGCGGTGAGGCGGTGGGAGCGGCGGGCGCGGTGCCACTCGTCGAAGGGGACGCCTTCGCTTTCGAGGACGGTCCGGGGGTCGGCCGTGTCGTCGCGGCCCTCGGGCCAGCGGAAGCCGGGGGAGATCTTGCCGTCGGCCATGAGGACGCGGTAGGCGCCGTGGAGGGCGGGGCGGGAGGCGACGTGGGTGCCGACGGCGACGGCGTGGGTGCCGATGAGGGTGGCGAGGTCGCCGTAGGTGGTCCAGGTGCCGGCCGGCATGGCGAGGAGGGCTTGGCGGAGTTCGGACCAGCCGGGCCATTCGGCGTCGGCGTGGGCCAGGCCGTCGAGCGGGCTCGGCCACAACTTCAGTGACTTTTCGGCGAGTTCGTCCGCCCGGGCGAGGATCTCGGCCCTTCCCCAGCGTTCCTGGCTCGCGATCCGCTGGTTCATGCGGAGGGCGCTGGAGTCCAGGATCTGCTGCTTGCGGTGGAAGGGGTGGTTGGAGAGGCGGGTGTTGTCGCCGGAGAGGGTGAGGTTGCCGAGGGTGTGGACGAGTTGGGCGTGGAGGCCTTCCGGGGTCTCGTCCTGTCCGGCTTCCTCGGCGAGGAGGTCGAACCACTGCTGGGCCGGCTGCTGCGGAAGGACGTGCTCCACGGTGAGCTTGGCCTTGGCGTAGTCAACCGGTTCGCTGGCGTCGTGGCTCTCTTCGAGGCGGCGCAGGATCTCGAAGCGCTGGTTGGAGCGGCCCGACTTGTAGAAGGGGCGTTCGCGGATCGAGGTGCGGGTGACGGCGTCGGAGGGCCAGACGCGGGTGCCCGTCTTGGTGGACAGGGCGTGGCGTACGGCGTCGGCGAGGGAGCGGTCGTTGTCGAGCTCCTTCTCGACGTCCTTGGGCAGCTCCATGAAGGTGCGGTTGTTGCCGGTGGTGGAGTTGCCGGCGATGAGGCGGCGTACGAGGTAGCTCTCGGCGTACGCGAGGGCGGTGGCGGCCTCCTCGGCGTCGCAGGTGCCTTCGTCGAGGCGGTCGAGCAGGAGGAGGGCCAGCGGGTAGTGGGTCTGGCCGCCCCAGCGGGCGAGGCGCTCCAGGACCTCGCGGAGGCGGGGGTCGTTCTCCCGCCAGGGTTCGGCGATCCGCATGAGACGGCCGGCCCGTACGTACAGCCGGGAGACCTCGGCTTCCAGGGCTTCCTCGTTCGAGCTCAGCGGTTCGAGGCGCTTCTTCTGGTCGCGGTAGATCTCGCTCTGCTTGGCGCGGTTGTCGCCGCCGACGACCAGGTCGAGCCAGACGAGCAGCTCCAGCCTGGCCGGGCCGAGGAGTTCCTGCATGGGGAGCCACAAGGTGCGGTAGACGGTCTCGCCGCGCTTGGGGAGGCACATGAAGAGGTAGTTGCGCAGCAGGTCGCTCTGGCTGAGGCCGACGCCCGTGTTGTTGATGGATTCGAAGATCCGGTACACGTTGTCGCCCTCGGCGGCGGTGATCGAGACGATGGAGAGGAAGTCCCTGAGCACGGACTCCACCGCGCCGACCCAGGCGTCGCCGGCGCTCTCCTCTCCTTCGGTGAGCGCGGCGAGGAAGAAGCGGTACGCGCCGCCGATGTTGCCGGAGCCGCCGGCCGTGGGGAGGCCCTCCAGGCAGGCGATGAACGCCTCGCGGTCGGCCTGCGTCGGCAGCAGCCGGTAGTGGTCGTTGCCGTCCTGGTAGCCGTTGACCAGGACGAGGTCGTGGATGCGGGCCGCCTTCTTGTCCCGTCCCCGGGCGCGGTGGTGGTCGCGCAGCGCGGTGAACGCGAGCATCAGGGTGGTCAGCCGCTGCTGGCCGTCGACGACGAGCCAGCGCTGCATCCCGCCGGCCGCGACCCGCTCCGGCGCGAGCACCACGGATCCGAGGAAGTGGGCGGCGGGTTCCCGGCCTTCCAGGGTGTCCTCGACGAGTTCCAGTACGTCGTCCCACAGCTGCCGCAGCTCGTCGCGCTGCCAGGTGTAGGTGCGTTGGTACAGCGGAACCTGGAACTGCGTCTCGCCGTGGACCAGCTTGCTGAACGTCGTTTCCTGCGCGTGCACGCGCGTCCCCTCCCCGGCTCCTGCCCCCATCGGCCCGCCATTGTGCCGTACCGCCACGGGGAGGGCTCGGGCTCGGGAGGACGGCGGTCGTCACCGGCTGGGGGACGAAGGGGGGAGCCGCCCGGCGGTGGTGCTGCCGGGCGGCTCCGTCGGGTTCGCCAGGTGTTACTTGACGTTGATGGCGGTCCAGGCTGCGGCGACCGCGTTGTACTGGGTGCTGCCGGTGCCGTAGAGGTCCTTGGCGGCGTTGAGGGTGGCGGTGCGGGCGCCGGAGTAGCCGGTGGTGGAGGTCATGTAGGTGGAGAGGGCCTTGTACCAGATCTTGTAGGCGGCGGTGCGGCCGATGCCGGTGACGGTGGAGCCGTCGTAGGTCGGCGAGTTGTAGGTGACGCCGTTGATGGTCTTCGAGCCGCTGCCCTCGGAGAGCAGGTAGAAGAAGTGGTTGGCCGGGCCCGAGGAGTAGTGGACGTTGAGGCGGCCGACCGACTTCGACCAGTAGTCGGCGGACTTGCCGTCCTTGCTGGGCTTGTCCATGTAACGGAGCGGGGTGCCGTTGCCGTTGATGTCGATCTTCTCGCCGATGAGGTAGTCGCCGGCGTCGGTGGCGTTGCCCGCGTACCACTCGACCGAGGTGCCGAGGATGTCGGAGGTGGCCTCGTTCAGGCCGCCGGACTCGCCGCTGTAGCGGAGGTTGGCGGTGGAGGAGGTCAGGCCGTGCGACATCTCGTGGCCGGCCACGTCGAGGGACGTGAGCGGGTGGGTGTTGTTGATGCCGTCGCCGTAGGTCATGCAGAAGCAGGAGTCGTCCCAGAAGGCGTTCACGTAGGCGTTGCCGTAGTGGACGCGGGAGTAGGCGGCGACGCCGTCGCCGCGGATGCCGTTGCGGCCGAGCTCGTTCTTGTAGAAGTCCCAGGTGACGGCCGCGCCGTAGTGGGCGTCGGCGGCGGCGGTCGCGCGGTCGCCCGCGAGGCCGTTGCCCCAGGTGTCGGTGGAGTTGGTGAAGAGGCTGCCGGTGCCGGACGTGCCGCCGTTGAGGTCGTACGTCTTGTGGCCGCCGCGGGTGGCGTCGGTGAGGGTGTACGAGCCCGAGGTGCCGAGGGTGACCTGGCCGGCGTACATGGTGTTGCCGACGCCGGTCTCGATCGTCTCGGCGGAGTGGAGCTCCTTGCCGGTGGTGGCGTCGGTGACGACCTGGCGGCGGCTGGGGGTGCCGTCCTGCTGGACGCCGGTGACGTACGTCTCCCAGGCGAGGACCGGCTTGCCGGTGGCGGCCCAGATGACCTTGCGGGCGGAGGAGACGGACTCGTCCGCGTTGGCGGCGGAGGCGAGGGCGGCCTTGCCGGCGGTGGCGGAGGAGAGGGCGGGCGTCGTGGTGGCCACGGATATCGGGGCCGAGGTCGCCTTGGTGGTGGAGCGGGCGCCCGACTTCTTCTGGTGGACGACCAGGTCGCCGCCGAGGACGGGGAGGCCCTCGTACGTGCGCTCGTAGCGCGTGTGCACCGTGCCGTCGGCGTCCTTGATGACGTCGCGGACGACGAGCGCCTCCTTGCCGGACAGGCCGATGGCCTTGCCGGTGGCGGCCGCGCCGGCCTGGGCCTCCTTGACGGCGGCGGCGCGCTGGCCGCCGGAGAGGCTGAGGGCGGTGGCTCCGGCCTCGCGCTGGGCGTCGGCGTTGGCGGATCCGGTCTGGACTCCGACGACGACCATCGCGGCCGAGGCGAGCAGGGCGGCGGCGCGGGCGGTGGTGCGGCGGTGCGAGGACTGCTGGCGGGTCACGCGGGCTCCTTCGCTGTGAAGCGTGGGGGTTGTGGGGGTGGTGATGCGGGTGCGAGCGTGCCAGCGAATGCGCCTGTTTGACAGGTCTGCAACAAGGATTTGACCTTCTGTTGTCCGAAGGACAGCTAACTCTGTTCGGTATGCGGCGAGTTAGCCCCTCCCGTGCCCGCCTTCGGGCAACGCGAAGCCCCCCGGAGGTGCACATTCCGGGGGGCCTGGGGAGGGACTTCAGTGGCCTTGGGCAGGCTTCGGCGGGACTTCCGCGCGGCTTCGGCGGGAACTCGGCGGTCAGGCCGAGCGCTTGCGCGGTGTCGCCTTCTTGGCCGGCGACTTCGCCGGAGCCTTCTTCGCGACCTGCGCCTTCGCGGCCGGCTCCTTCGCGGCGGCCTTCTTGGCCGTCGTCTTCTTCGCCGCCGCCTTCGAGGTGGTCTTCCTGGCCGCCGGCTCCTTCGCCGTGCTCCCGGCGGCCGACGCCGAGGTCGACTTGCGGGCGGGGGCGGCCGTCTTCTTCGCCGTCCGCGATGTGGACTTCTTGGCCTCCGTGTCCTTGGGGGCGCGGGCGGTACGGCCCGTGCCTCCGGACCGGGCGGTACGGGGCTTGAGCGGCGTCACCTCGGCGACCTCGTCCGCACCGGCCTCGCCGCGCGCCTCCCGGGCCGCGCGGACGCTGCTCTCCAGGGCCGCCATGAGGTCGATGACCCGGCCGCCGCCCTCCTCCTCGCCCGGGGCGGGCGGTGCGACGCCCTCGCCGCCCTCCGCCTTGGCGGCGATCATCTCCTCGACGGCGGTGCGGTAGTCGTCGTGCAGGGTGCTGATGTCGACCTCGCCGAGGGTGGCCATCAGGGCGTCCGCCAGGTCGAGTTCGGCGTCCCGGACGGTGACCGGCGACTCGGGCGCCACGCCCTCGGGGGCGCGGATCTCGTCCGGCCAGAGCAGTCCGTGCATGGCGATCACGTCGTCCACGACGCGGAGCATGCCGAGCCGCTCGCGCCCCCGGAGGGCGTACTTCGCCACCGCCACCTTGTCGCTGCGCTTGAGGGCCTCGCGGAGCAGGGTGTACGGCTTCGCGGCGGGCACGCCGTTCGCCGAGAGGTAGTAGGCGGCGTCCATCTGGAGCGGGTCGATCTCCCCGGCCGGCACGAACGCGACGATCTCGATCGTCCTGGCGGTGGGGAGCGGCAGGGCGGCCAGGTCCTCGTCGGTGATCGGGATCATGGTCCCGTCGGCGTCCTCGTACGCCTTGCCGATCTCCGCCTGGGAGACCTCCTCGCCGTCGAGCTCGCACACCTTCTTGTAGCGGATCCGGCCGCCGTCCTCGGTGTGGATCTGCCGGAAGGAGACGGAGCGGCTCTCGGTGGCGTTCACCAGCTTGATCGGGATGCTGACCAGGCCGAAGGAAATGGCACCGTTCCAGATGGATCGCACGGTTCCTGCCTTTCGCTCCGAACAGTCCGGAAACGTGGGATTCTCATCGTATGACGCCCATCACAGAGGTGGAGGGACGCCGGCTGGCCCTCAGCAACCTGGACAAGGTGATCCACCCGGCCACCGGCACCACCAAGGGCGAGCTCCTCCACTACTACGCGACCGTCGGGGCCGCGATCCTGCCGCATCTGAGGGAGCGGCCCGTCTCCTTCCTGCGCTATCCGGACGGGCCCGAGGGGCAGCTCTTCTTCACCAAGAATCCGCCGCCGGGCACGCCCTCCTGGGTGACGACCGCCCCCGTGCCCCGCTCCGAGGACCCGCGGGCCCGGCAGGTGGTGGTCGAGGACCTGCCGTCGCTGATGTGGGCGGCGAACCTGGTCGTGGAGTTCCACACGCCCCAGTGGCGGACCCCCGCCCCCGCGGTCGCCGACCGGCTCGTGTTCGATCTCGACCCCGGGGCGCCCGCGACCGTCGTCGACTGCTGCCGGGTCGCCCTCCATCTGCGCGGGCGGCTGGCCGACGACGGCCTCGAAGCCTTCGCCAAGACGTCCGGCGCCAAGGGACTGCACCTGCTCGTCCCGGTGACGCCCACCCCCTCGGCCGAGGTGTCGGCGTACGCGCGGCGGCTCGCCGTCGAGGCCGAGGCCGCGCTGCCCCGGCTCGTCGTGCACCGGATGGCCAAGGCGCTGCGCCCCGGCAAGGTCTTCGTCGACCACAGCCAGAACGCCGCCGCCAAGACCACCGCGACCCCCTACACCCTGCGCGCCCGCACCCTCCCCACCGTCTCGGCACCCGTCACCTGGGAGGAGGTCGAGCACTGCGCCGCCGCCCGGGACCCCGCTCCCCTCGTCCTCCTCATGGACGACATCGCGCCACGTCTTGAGCACCACGGGGAGCTCCTCGCCCCACTTTTCGCCCCTGAACGCGCGGGAGACGTGCCGTGAACGGGGAGCGCGGGAGTGGTCGTGACACCCCCGCCGGTACGGGCTCCGCCGGGGCCGCCCCCGGCCCGGGACCCGGCCCCGCCGCCCCCGGCCCGGTCGTGCTCCTCCCGCCCGTCGACGTGATGCGGCCCCGGTCGGCCGACGAGATCCCGGAGCAGGGAGAGCCGCCGCGCGAGCTGCAGTACTCCCTGAAGCTGGACGGCTTCCGGGCGCTGGCGTTCGTGCTGGACGGGGGGCGGGTCGTGCTGCAGTCCCGGTCCCGCAGGGACCTCGCGCCGGAGTTCCCGGGGATCGCGGCCGAGCTGGGCGAGCGGCTGCCGGCCGGGCTCGTGTTCGACGGTGAGCTGTGCGCGTACCGGGAGGGGCGGCTGAGCTTCACGGACCTGCTCCGCTCGCACGCGGACCGGGTACGGGCCGGGGTGCCGGTCTCGTACATCGCCTTCGACCTGCTGGCCGTCCCGGGCCGTGACGTGCGGGCCCTGCCGCTGCGCGACCGCTGGGAGCTGCTCGGCGCGGCCCTCGCGGACGTCGGCCCGCCCCTCCAGCGGGTGCTCGCCACGCGGGACGAGGAGACCGCGCGCGGATGGTTCCGCGACCTGCGGGACGCGGGCGTCGAGGGGATCGTCGCCAAGCGTCTCGACTCGCCGTACCGGCCGGGCGCGACCTGGGCCTGGCGGAAGGTCCGGCACGCCGACACGGGCGACGGCCTGCTCGTCGGGCTCGTCGGCCCGCCGGACCGGCCGCGGGCGCTGCTGGTGCGGCTCCCCGACGGCCGGGCCGTGACCACCTCGCCCCGGCTCACGCCGGCGCAGTCGCGCGAGGTCGGCGCGCTGGCGGGCGACCGGGCCGGACCGCTCGCGGAGGACCCGGAGCACGGGCCCGTGCGGCCGGTGGAGCCGCCGGTGCCGGTCGAGTTGCGGCAGGTCGCGGGGCGGCACGAGACGGCGGCGTTCGTCCGGGTGAGATCGGAAGGGTAGCCACCGAGAGCAACTGCCCTGCTCCGTACCGTATATGGCGCAAAGAGGCCGCAACCAGGGCTCCGCGCACGGCGGGTGTCGCCGGTTCGGCGTCGGGAGCGGCCCTGTGGTGCACACTTGCGTCCTGGTACAGCGCTCACGGGGAAGGCGGCCTGGCACATGCTGACGGGGATCGAGGAGGTCGACTGGGCCTCGCTGGGCCACGCGTACGGCCCCGCGGACGATGTGCCGGAGCTGCTCCGCGGACTCGCCTCCGCCGACCCCGCGGAGCGCGAGACCGCCCTGGACGGGATGTACGGCGCCGTCCACCACCAGGGCGACGTCTACGACTCGACGCTCGCCTGCATCCCCTTCCTCCTCGAACTCGTCGCCGACCCCGAGGTCCAGGACCGCGGCTGCATCGTCGAGCTGCTCACCAGCATCGGCGGCATCGAGCTCGCCGACGACGACGAGCTCGACGAACTGGACGAACTCGCCCCGGACGACGAGGAGTTCATCCCCGCCGCCAACTACGCGATGGCCGCCGCCGCGATCGCCGCGGGCTCCGACGTCTTCCTCGGGCTCGTCGCGGACCCGGACCCCGAGGTGCGGCTCGCCGCGCCGTGCGCGCTCGCCTCGCTCCACCCCGAGCCCGCCCGGGCGCTGACCCTCCTGCGGGAGCGGCTCACCGTCGAGCGGGACACCGAGGTGCGGCTCGCCCTGGTGGCGGCCGTCGGCCGGATCGCCCTGCGGCACGCCTCGCTGCGCGACGAGACCGTCGACTGGCTCGACTGGCTGGCCCGCGCCGCCCAGGACCCGGGACTGCGGCTCGCGGCCCTCGCCCAGCGGGCCCGCTGCGCCCCCGCGGACATCCCGGACGACGTGGTGCCCTGGGTGACCCGGCTCCTGGAGGAGATCCGCACGGCCGCCCAGGCCCCGCCGACCGGCGCCGACGCCTACCGGTCCGCCGCGCCGACCCTGATCGGGCAGGTCAGGGAGCTCCTGGAGGAGCACGCGGCCGGGCGGCCCGCGCCCTGGACCGAGGAGCTGCTCCGGACCCTGCACGCGGCGCTCGACGACCGCGTCGACGACCGGATCGCGCTGATCCTGGCGCAGCTGCGGAGCCCCGACTGGGGGCAGCGCTCGGACGCCATCTGGCTGTGCGGCGGGCTGATCAGGATGTGGCGCGGGCGATATGAGGAGGTGGTGCGTCTGGTCGGCGCCCAGCTCCAGGACCCCGAGCCACGGCTCAGGGAGGCCGCCACCTCCTTCCTGGAGCGCCTCTTCGAACTGGGCGCCCCCGCCGCCGACGCGCTCGTCGCCCGTCTGACGGCGGGCCCGGCGGGCTCCGCCCCGCTCGCCGAGGGCCTCGCCCCCGGCCAGGGCAGCGGGTACGCCTTCGTCGGCCGGTCGGGCCGGGACGGGGCGCTGCTCGCCCTCGCCCGCGCCGGTGACACCCGCGCCGTCCCGCTCCTGGCCCGCGCCCTGGAGGAGGGCGAGGTCCGGCGGGAGCTCCTGTACGCCATGGACGGCCTCGGGCCCTCCGCCGCGATGCTCGCCCCGCTGCTGCGCCGCCGCCTCGCCGAGGTCGAGCTCGACGAGCGGCTGTACGACCGGGCCGCGCCGCTCCTGTACGCGCTCGGGGCGGTACGGGGCAACCAGGCCGTCCCCGAGGTGCTGCGGGTGCTGCGAGGCGCCCCGGAGAACCGGCGCGACTGGGTGCGCGAGTCGGCCCTGCGGACCCTGGCCGCCTTCGGGCCCGCCGCCCGGGAGGCCGTACCGGAGCTGCGAAGACTCCTGGCCGCCGAGTCGGCCGCGGTCGCCACGGCGGCGGCCCGCGCGCTGTGGGCGGCCGAGGGGGACACCGGGGAGGCGCTCGCGGCCCTGGAGCGCTGGCTGCGGCCGGGAGCGCAGGGCGCCGATTGGTGCTTCGCCGCCCTGGCGCTCGCCGAGATCGGCCCGGCGGCGGCCTCGGCCGCCCCCGCGCTCCGGCCGGGTCTGGCCTCGCGCGACCTGTGGGTGCGGGTGCGGACCGCGACCGCCCTGTGGCGGGTCTGCGGCGACACGGCGTCGACGCTGCCGGTGCTGCTCGCGGCCTGGGAGGAGAACCGGCACGCCCGGATGGACATCGCCGAGTGCCTGGCGGAGATGGGCCCGGCTGCCTCGCGGGCGCAGCTCGTGATCCTCACCGAGCTGACCCGCCGGCGCCGCCACAACGCCCGCGAGGGCGCCTCCGGCAGCCACGACGTCCACCTCGACGAGAAGCTCCTCACCCTGTGCCGCGCGGCACTGGCCCGGATGGAGCGGGGCTCGTACGAGCGGGGCGCGCACTAGCGGCGGGGCTCGTAGCCGGACGGGCCTGAGCGGGGCCTCGTACCGGCGCTCCCGCGTGGGCGGGGGACGGGACGAGTGGACAAAATGGACTTCTCTCCGAATAAGGTCTACGGGAGAAGGACAGGACCGTCCCCGACCGACCGAGGAGCCCCGTGAGACCGCGCGCAGTGCACAGCGCCGGCGCCGCCCTGGGCGCGCTCGGACTCGCGCTCGCGCTCGGCGGGTGCGGCGCCGGGGAGGGCGGCCTGAAGAGCGCAGGGGCGACCCCCGCGGCCGTGGGGCCCGTACGGCTGTGGCCCGACCTCGCGCCCGCGACGAATCCGCCGGTGGACTACGGCGAGACCGACACCCAGCGGGTCCCCGGCATCGAGGTCGCCGACAACGACGTCCACACCGTCGACGCCGTGGCCGTCGTCCGCGCCGAGGTGCGCGCCCACCCCGACACGTACACCGGCGCGGACGGCCTCTACGAGGAGACCGCGCGGGCGATCGAGGCCTGCCCCACCGCGCCGAAGTCCTGCCCGGTCCTCCGGCCGTACTACCGCGACCTCACCGGCAACGGCCGCGACGAGCTGATCGTGGGCATCCGGATGCCCGACCAGCAGGTCGGCGTGCGGGTCTACCTCGCCGAGAACGGCGGGCTCACCCGGATCATGTCCACCGTCGACCAGGTGATCAGCGTGGAACTGGCCGGCCGGGACCTGATCATGCGGGTCAGCTCGGCCGGCATCCCCGGGTACGAGTACCGCACCGCCTGGTCCTGGGACGAGCAGCAGCACAGCATGCTGCCCACCCGGGACGAGATCGTCCGCGTCCGGCCCTCCCGCTCCGGGCCGTCCGTCGTGCCCGTGCCCCGCCTGGTCAGCCCCAGCGCCACGCCCGCCCCGGCCGCGAGCGCCCCGCCCGCCCCGGCCGAGTCCGCCGAACCCGTCCCGGTGGAGCCCGTGCCCGTCCCCGCGGAGCCCGCCCGGTGAAGGCGCCCCGGCTGCCCGCCTGGACCGCGACCCTCACCTGGAAGGCCGCGGTCTTCATCGCCGTGATGTGCTGCGCGCTCGCCGCGCTGCTCGGCGTCCTCGTGCACGTGTCGGTGACCGCCAGGACCGTGGACGACTCCCGCGAGAAGGCGCTCACCCGGCTCACCGAGGTCGGCCGGCTCTACGAGGCGGGCGAGCCGCTGCCCCGGTTCGCCTCCGTCGACCCGGCCGGACTGCCGGCGCCGCTGCGGGTGCTCGCCGCCCGCGGGGAGCGCGGCACGATGGTCGCCGACGACCGGGGCCGGCCGACCATGTGGGCGGCGGGCCCGGCGGACGACGGCCACGCGCTGGCCGTCCGGGTCGACTACTCGCAGAGCGCCCAGACGATCGACGCGCTCGACCGGTCGATCCTCACCTCCTCGGTGCTCGCGATCGGCGCGACCCTGCTCGTCGGCGCCTTCGCCGTCACCCGGGTCACCCGGCGGCTCCACCTGACCGCCCAGGTCGCCCGCCGGATCAGCGCCGGCGACCTCGACGCGCGCGTCGACGACCCGCGGACGAAGGACCCCTCGCGCCCGCAGGACGAGGTGGCCACCGTCTCCGGGGCGCTCGACACCATGGCCTCCTCGCTCCAGCGCAAGCTGCAGAGTGAGCAGCGGTTCACCGCCGACGTCGCCCACGAGCTCCGCACCCCGCTCACCGGGCTCTCGGCCGCCGCCGAGCTGCTACCCGAGGGCCGGCCGTCGGAGCTCGTACGGGACAGGGTGCGGGCGATGCGCGGGCTCACCGAGGACCTCCTGGAGATCTCCCGGCTCGACGCCCGCAACGAGACCGTGGACCTCGCCGTCCACGAACTCGGGCCGCTCGCCGCCCGCGTGGTGCGCGCCTCGGGCACGGAGACGGAGGTGCGGGTCCTCCGGGACGCCACGGTGGAGACGGACCGCCGGCGCCTTGAGCGGGTCCTCGGCAACCTGGTCGCCAACGCGCACAAGCACGGCGCGCCCCCGGTCGTCGTGACGGTCGAAGGCCCCGTCGTCTCGGTGCGGGACCACGGCCCCGGCTACCCCGGCTACCTCCTGGAGTCCGGCCCCCAGCGGTTCCGCACCGAGAGCGGCGGCAAGGGCCACGGTCTCGGCCTGACGATCGCCGTCGGCCAGGCCGAGGTGATCGGCGCCGAACTGCTCTTCGCCCGCCCCGCCGAGGGCCCGGGCGCCGAGGCCCTGCTGCGGCTCCCCGAGTACGTGCGCCTCGCGGAGCCGGACACGGACCCGGACACGGACGCGGACGCGGACGCGACGGGCTGACGGCCGCCGCGCGCCTTCACACGTGCGGCGGACCGTGACGGCGCGCCACGGCACACCGTCACACAAAAGGGACATAGGGCATACCACTTGCTACGTTGCGGACCATGACCACACCGCGCACGGACGCTCCCCCGGCCGGGGTACGCCTCCCGAAGCGCCGCGGCGTGGAACTCTCCCTCCTCGTCGGCGCCGTCCTCATCTCCGTCTCCGGCTACGCCGCGGTCGGCCTCGCCCGCAGCGGCGCCGTCCCGCCGGACGCGGCCCGCTACGGCGCCGGGCTCGGACTGCTCGCGCTCGTCGCCCATCTCGCGGTCCGCTTCCGCGCCCCGTACGCCGATCCGCTGATGCTGCCGATCGCGGTGCTCCTCAACGGCCTCGGGCTCGTCCTCATCTACCGCCTCGACCTGGAGACGCCGGACGACCAGGCGGCGGCGACCCAGCTGGTCTGGTCGACGCTCGGGGTCGCGCTCTTCATCGTGGTGGTCCTGCTGCTCCGCGACCACCGGACCCTCCAGCAGTACGCGTACGTCTCCGTGGCCGCCGCGCTCGGCCTGATGATCCTGCCGATCTTCTTCCCGGCGGTGAACGGGGCGAAGATCTGGATCAGGATCGGCGGGCTCTCGTTCCAGCCGGGCGAGTTCGCGAAGATCCTGCTCGCCGTCTTCTTCGCCGCGTACCTCGCGGCCAACCGCAACGCCCTCGCGTACACCGGCCGCCGGATCTGGAAGTTCCAGTTCCCCACCGGCCGGGTCCTCGGCCCGATCGTCGCGATCTGGCTGCTGAGCGTCGGCGTCCTCGTCCTGGAACGCGACCTCGGCACGTCCCTGCTCTTCTTCGGGCTCTTCGTCATCATGCTGTACGTGGCGACCGGGCGGACCGGCTGGATCGCGGTCGGCCTGGTCCTCGCCTCGGCCGGCGCCTTCCTCGTCGGCTCGCTCGAACCGCACGTGCACAGCAGGGTGCAGGACTGGCTCGACCCCTTCGCCTCCATCCGGGCGGGCGACGGACCCGGGCAGCTCGCCCAGTCGCTGTTCGCCTTCGCCGCCGGCGGCATGCTCGGCACCGGCCTCGGGCTCGGCCACTCCGTCCTCATCGGCTTCGCCGTCAAGTCCGACTTCATCCTGGCGACCGCGGGCGAGGAGCTCGGACTCGTCGGCCTCACCGCGCTGTTCCTCCTGTACGCGCTCCTCGTCGCCCGCGGCTACCGCGCCGGGCTCTCCCTGCGCGACCCCTTCGGACGGCTCCTCGCGATCGGGCTCGCCTCGATCGTCGCGCTCCAGGTCTTCGTGATCGCGGGCGGGGTGATGGGCCTCATCCCGCTCACCGGCATGGCGATGCCCTTCCTCGCCCAGGGCGGTTCGTCGGTCGTCACCAACTGGGTGATCGTGGCCCTCCTCATCCGCGTCAGCGACTCCGCCCGCGCCCCCCAGCCGGACTCCGCCGACACCGGAACGCTCGCACCCGTGACCGAGGAGGCCCGGTGATCCGTTACATCCGGCGGGCCGCCGCCCTCTGTCTCGTGCTCCTGGTCGCCCTCCTCGTCAACGCCGCCCGGGTGATGGTCCTGGAGGCCGAGTCCCTCGACGACAACCCGGCGAACCGGCGGATCGCCATCGAGCGGTACGCCGAGCCGCGCGGCGAGATCGTCGTCGACGGCAGGCCGGTGACCGGCTCGCGGGACAGCGGCCAGCAGCTGCGCTGGGAACGCACCTACCGCCAGGGGCCGTTGTACGCCCCGGTGACCGGCTTCGCCTCCCAGACGTACGGCACCACGCTCATCGAGCACGCCGAGGACGAGATCCTCGCCGGCACCGACCCGATGCTGGCCCCGCTGCCCCTCTGGAACGACCTCACCCGCGGCCACCAGCCCGGCGGCGACGTCGTCACCACCGTCCGCGCCTCGATGCAGGAGGCCGCCTTCCGCGGGCTCGACGGCAAGCGCGGCGCGGTCGCGGCCCTCGAACCCTCCACCGGCCGCGTCCTGGCGCTCGTCAGCTCGCCCTCGTACGACCCCGGCGTCCTCTCCGGCACCGGGCAGGCGGTCAAGGACGCCTGGAAGCGGCTCAACACCTCGCCGAACCAGCCGATGCTGAACCGGGCCCTGCGCCAGACCTACCCGCCCGGCTCCACCTTCAAGATCGTGACGGCCGCCGCCGCGCTCGACGCCGGGGTCGTCCGCGATGTCGACGCGCCGACCGACACCCCCGACCCCTTCGTCCTGCCCGGCACCCGGCAGGTGCTCCCCAACGAGGCGAAGGGCTGCGGCGACGCCTCCCTGGCGTACGCGATCCAGTGGTCCTGCAACACGGTGATGGCCGGCCTCGGCGTGGAGGTCGGCCTGACGGACATGGTCGACGCGGTCGAACGCTTCGGCTTCAACGACACGGGGCTGCGCGTGCCCTCCTGGGTCGCGAAGTCCAACTTCGACCGCGAGATGAGCCCCGACCAGCTGGCCCTCTCCTCGATCGGCCAGTTCGACACGACGGCCACCCCGCTCCAGATGGCCATGGTCGCGGCGGCCGTCGCCAACAACGGCGAGATCGCCCACCCCTACCTCGTCGACCGCACCACCACCTCCGGCGGCACCACCGTCGACCGCACCGGCCGCCGCAGCTACCGCCAGGCCATGAACCCCGCCACCGCCCTCCAGCTCCAGCGGCTCATGGTCAAGGCGGTCGAGGAGGGCACCGGCACGAACGCCGCCATCCCGGGAGCCCGCGTCGGCGGCAAGACCGGCACCGCCCAGCACGGCTTCGGCAACACCGGCACCCCCTACGCCTGGTTCATCGCCTGGGCCCAGGCCGAGGACTCCCCCCAGCCGGCCGTCGCGGTCGCCGTCGTCGTCGAGGACGCCGAGGCCTCCCGCACCGACATCAGCGGCGGCGGCAGCGCCGCCCCGATCGCCAGGGCGGTCATGCGGGAGGCCCTGCGCCTCGAGGCGGAGACCCGGGGGTAGTTCCGGGGGCTACTCCCCCGTGCCCGCGCCCTCGGCGATCGCGTCGGCCACCTCCGCCACCCGGGCCCGCTCCTCCGCCGCGAAGCGCTCCGCGTCGAGGCGTTCGGCGATCTCCTCGTCCTGGGTCATCAGCAGGTCGAGGCTGGAGTCGCCGAGGTCGAAGACGCCCATGTCGAGATAGGCCTTCTGGAGCCGCTCGCCCCACAGGCCGATGTCCTTGACGCAGGGGACGATCCGGCTGAACAGCAGCTTGCGGAAGAGGTGCAGGAACTCGCTCTGCTCGCTGAGCTCCTCCGCCTCCTTCTTCGGGATGCCGAAGTTCTCCAGGACCTCGACCCCGCGCAGCCGGTCGCGCATGAGGTAGCAGCCCTCGATGACGAACTCCTCGCGCTCGCGCAGTTCGGCGTCGGACAGCTGCCGGTAGTAGTCGCGCAGCGCCATCCGGCCGAAGGCCACGTGCCGGGCCTCGTCCTGCATCACGTACGCGAGGATCTGCTTGGGCAGCGGCTTGTCGGTGGTGTCGCGGATCATGCCGAAGGCGGCGAGGGCGAGGCCCTCGATGAGGACCTGCATGCCGAGGTAGGGCATGTCCCAGCGGGAGTCGCGGAGGGTGTCGTCGAGCAGGCCCTGGAGGTGGTCGTTGATCGGGTAGAGCATCCCGATCTTCTCGTGGAGGAAGCGGCCGTAGATCTCGGCGTGCCGGGCCTCGTCCATCGTCTGGGTCGCCGAGTAGAACTTGGCGTCCAGGTCGGGGACGGACTCCACGATCCGCGCGGCGCAGATCATCGCGCCCTGTTCGCCGTGGAGGAACTGGCTGAACTGCCAGGTCGAGTAGTGCCGCCGCAGATCGCCCTTGTCCTTCTCGGTCATTTTGGCCCAGTGCCGGGTGCCGTACAGGTTGAGCACCTCGTCGGGCGTGCCGAGCGGGTCGTACGGGTCGACCTCGATGTCCCAGTCGATCCGGGTCGCGCCGTCCCACTGCTTGTCCTTGCCCTTGCGGTAGAGGGCGAGGAGCCGTTCACGACCGTCGTCGTAGTCCCAGGAGAAGCGGGCGGCGCCGGTGGCCGGCACCTGCCATACGGGTCCGGCGGGGGCGTTCACATAGAGGTCGTGCGTCGACACTGACGACTCCTTCCGTCCGTTTCCAGCAGGCTCACACGCTGGTAGACGGGTCGTCAACAAGTCGCGCACAAGGGATTGACGGCTCTGCTGACGGGCAGTCTCATAAAGGGTGACCCCCGGTAACGTGACGATGAGCGACGCAGTGAGGTGACCGGCCATGACCCCCTTCACCGAGCCCGATTTCAGCCTCCTCCGGGACGCGCTGGGGCCGCTGCGCGACCGGGAGCAGGTCGCCGAACGACTCCTCGATTCCTCCCGCAGACACTCCTTCGACCCGGACACGGAACTCGACTGGGACGCGCCCTTCGAGGACGGCAAGTGGTTCTGGCCGCCCGAGCTCGTCTCGCTCTACGGCACCCCCCTGTGGCGCCGGATGTCCGAGGAGCAGCGGATCGCGCTCTCGCGTCACGAGGCGGCCTCCCTGGCCTCCCTCGGCATCTGGTTCGAGATCATCCTGATGCAGCTGCTCGTGCGGCACATCTACGACAAGTCCCTGACCAGCGCCCACGTCCGGTACGCGCTCACCGAGATCGCGGACGAATGCCGGCACTCGATGATGTTCGCCCGGCTGATCACCCGCGGCGGCACCCCCGAGTACCCGGTCCCGCGGATCTACCACAACCTCGCCCGCGTCCTGAAGACCGTCTCCACGACCCCCGGCTCCTTCGCCGCCACCCTGCTCGGCGAGGAGATCCTCGACTGGATGCAGCGGCTCACCTTCCCCGACGAGCGGGTGCAGCCGCTGGTCCGCGGGGTCACCCGCATCCACGTCGTCGAGGAGGCCCGCCACGTCCGGTACGCCCGCGAGGAGCTGCGCCGGCAGATGGCGACGGCGCCCCGCTGGGAGCAGGAGTTCACCCGGCTGAGCTGCGGGGAGGCCGCCCGCGTCTTCTCCACCTGCTTCGTCAACCCGGGGGTGTACGACGCCGTGGGCCTGGACCGCCGCGAGGCGGTCGCCCAGGTGAAGGCGAGCGGACACCGGCGCGAGGTCATGCAGTCCGGCGCGAAGCGGCTGACCGACTTCCTCGACGACATCGGCGTCCTGCGCGGCGCGGGCCGCCGCCTGTGGAAGTCCTCGGGCCTGCTCGCCTGAGCCCCGCGCTTCACGGCCGCCCGCCTGAGGGGACCCTTCCACGGTTACGCTGCGGGCATGACCAGCGCCGCCACTCCCGCGTACCGCAGGCTCACCGTCGAGGAGCGGCGCGGGCAGCTGCTCGACGCCGCCCTGGGGCTCTTCGCGCACCGGACGCCCGAGGACGTCTCGCTCGACGACGTCGCCGAGGCGGCCGGGGTGTCGCGGCCCCTCGTCTACCGGTACTTCCCCGGCGGCAAACAGCAGTTGTACGAGGCTGCCCTGCGCTCCTCCGCCGACGCCCTCAACCGCTGCTTCGCCGAGCCGCCGGAAGGGCCGCCCACCGAGCGGCTCGGCCGGGTCCTCGACCGCTACCTGGTCTTCGTCGACGAGCACGACGCCGGGTTCAGCGCGCTGCTGCGCGGCGGCAGCGTCGCCGAGACCTCCCGCACCAGCGCGATCGTGGACGAGGTGCGGCGGGCCGCCGCCGAGCAGATCCTCGTCCACCTCGGGGTGGAGCGGCCGGGCCCCCGGCTCTCCATGCTGGTCCGGACGTGGATCGCCGCCGTGGAGGCCGCCTCCCTCATCTGGCTCGACGAGGAGAAGCAGCCCCCGGCCCCCGAGCTCCGCGACTGGCTCGTCGACCACCTCGTCGCCCTGCTCGCGGCGACCACCGCGAGCGACCCCGAGACGGCCGCGGTCGTCCGGCGGCTCCTCTCCCAGGAGACGGCCACCGGCCCGGTGGCGACGCTCGCCCGCCGGGTCATCCCGGTGGTCGGCGAGGCGGCGCACCTGCTGTAGGAGAGAGACTGGGGGTGTGAAGAGCGAGAACACCCCCTTCCGCGGCGGGCCCCTGGACGGCCGGGCCCTGCCGATCCTGGTCGGCCCGACCGGCCACCCGCCGAAGTGGTACGAGATTCCCGTCCCGGCCCACGACGGACACCCGCCGACCCTCCACACCTACCGGCGCGAGCCCGCGGGGTACACCAAGCGGCTCGGCCTCCAGCGCGGCTGGGTCTACCAGTACGCCCCCGAGGGCCGCGAGCGCCGCGAACTGAAGTGGCCGTGGTCCAAGCCGGGCGGCGGCGCCACCGCGAGGGACGCTGAGCCGAACGGGTGAGCACGCCGGACGCGCCCCGGTTCGTGCGCTGATCATATGAATTGAGACGTCATCATCCCCGTGGAGGTGGTGACGTGTCACACAAGCTGCTGCGCACGGTCTGCACGGGGGCGCTCGCCGCGGTGACCGCCCTCACCGGCGCCCTCCCCGCCACCGGCGCCGCCCCGCCCGACCCGCCCGCGGACCCCCCGGCCGAGGCCCCCGTCGCCTGGGCCGACCCCTCGGCCGAACCGGTCGGCCCGGTCGACCCGTCGGCGGAACCGGTCGGCCCGGTCGGCCCGGTCGACCCGGCGGCGGAACCGGTCGGCCCCTCGGCACCCGCCACGGGCCTCCCGCCGACGCCCCAGGACGCCGCCGTCCCCCCGACGGACCCCACCGACACCGCTGCCGCGCTCCCGCCCCCCGGCGGCGACTCCGTGACCGCGCTCCTGACCCGGCTGCGGGCGCTGTACCAGCAGGCCGAGGAGGCGACCGAGCGGTTCAACGCGGCCGAGGAGGCGCTGAAGGTGCAGACGGCCGACACCAGGAAGGTCACGGCCCGGCTGACGGCAGCGCGGACCGCGCTCGCGCAGGGGAGGGCCGAGGCGGGGCGGATCGCCAGGCAGCAGTACCAGGGCAGGTCCGAGTTCTCCTCGTACCTGCGGCTGCTGTTCTCGCCGGACCCCCAGTCCGCGCTCGACCAGGGGCACCTGATGGACCGGGCGGCCCGCGGGAGGGCCACGGCGGTCGAGCGGCTCGAAGGGGCCGAGCGGAAGGCGGACGCCCTGGCGAGCGCCTCGCGCAAGGCCCTCGACCGGCAGCAGGGCCTCGCGGCGACGCAGCGCACCCGGCGCGACGAGGTGACGAGGAAGCTGCGGGAGGTGGAGAAGCTGCTCGCGGGCCTCTCGCCCGAGCAGCTCACCCGGCTCACCGAACTCGAACGCGTCCAGACCGCGGGCGCCCAGCGCGAACTGCTCGACTCCGGCGTCCTGGACGGCACCCGCACCCCGTCCGGCGCGGGCGCCGAGGCGCTGCGCTTCGCGGTGGGCGAGATCGGCAAGCCGTACGAATGGGGGGCGGAGGGCCCGGACACGTACGACTGCTCCGGGCTGACCCAGCGGGCGTGGGCCGCCGCGGGGCGCGAGATCCCCCGGACCAGCCAGGAACAGTGGGCGACCCTCCCCCGCGTCGCCCTCGCCGAGCTCCGCCCCGGCGACCTGGTCGTGTACTTCCCCGGCGCCACCCACGTGGCCCTCTACCTCGGCGGCGGCCTGGTCGTGCAGGCCCCCCGCCCCGGCGGCAAGGTCAAGGTCTCCCCCGTCGCCGCGAACCCGCTGCTCGGAGCCGTACGCCCCGATCCCGACGGCCCGGCCCTGGAGACGTACACGCCTCCGGAGCTCCCGGCGGGGGCGCGGGAGGGCGGGGACGCGGGGTACGACCTGCCCTCCGCGTCGTAGGACCGGCCTACTCGAAGAGGGACTTGACGCCCAGCACCCAGAAGAAGCCGATGGAGCCCACGATCACGACGGCCGCCAGGATGCAGCCGAGGTCCGCGAGGGTGTCACCGAGCTTCTTCGGCTCGGCGCTGAAGGGCGCTCCGGCGTCCTCCTCGTACGAGAGGGGCTGGTCCCAGTCGACCGGCTCGCCGGTCTCCTCGGCGCGGGCCGTCCGCAGGGCCGTCAGCTGCCCCTCGGCGAAGGGCGTGGCGGCCAGCGCTTCGGGGCCGCTCCAGGCGAGCGCCCTCATCCGCCGCCCGACGGTCTCGTACCGCTCCTCGAAGGCGGCCGTCTCCGCCGCGTCCCGGTCCTCTTCGAGGTACATCCAGCGGCCCGCCTCCGCCGCGTCGCCGTACAGCCGGTAGACCTCGGCGAGGCGGCGGCGGAGGGTCAGGTCCCACGGGAAGGAGGAGACGAGGCCGCGCAGGCGCTGGCGCGCCATCGGGACGCGGCCCGCGGCGAGGTCGGCGTCGACGCGGGCCAGGGTGTTCGAGAGGGACATGGGGAGATTCTCGAACACTCCGGCCGGCGGATCGAACTCTTTTCGGAGGCGAGCGCTCCGGTCAGCCGCCGGTGACCTCGGCCAGGTAGGCGTTCGTCTTCTCCGGGTCGAAGAAGAAGTTCTCGAAGTCGGCCGGGTCGTCGAAGCCGTTCGCGAAGCGGTCGGCGACGGGCTGGAGCTGACCGGCGGCGCCGAGCAGGTTGAGGACGTGCTCCGGCGGCGGGGCGAGCATCGCGTTGGACCACTTGGTGACGTGCTGGGCGGTCTGCCAGTAGCGGTCGAAGGCGCCCCGCATCCACTCCTCGTCGAAGGGCTTGTCGCCGTGCTCGACGATGGCCGCGAGGTAGGCGGCGGCGCACTTGGCGGCCGAGTTGGAGCCCTGCCCGGTGATCGGGTCGTTGGCGACGACGACGTCGGCGACGCCGAGGACGAGACCGCCGCCGGGGAGCCGGCCGATCGGGTTGCGGACGGTCGGCGCGTACCGGCCGGCGAGGGTGCCGCCCGCGTCGGTCAGCTCGACCTTGGTGGCCCGCGCGTACTCCCAGGGCGTGAACTTCTCCATCAGCTCCAGCGTCAGCGCCAGATGGTCCGCGGGGTCCTTGACGCCCTGGAAGACGTCGAGCGGGCCGCCGGGGACGCCCTCCCAGAAGAGGATGTCGGCGCGGCCGCCGGTGGTGAGGGTCGGCATCACGAAGAGCTCGCCGACGCCCGGCACCACGTTGCAGCG
Source organism: Streptomyces sp. NPDC037273 (assembly GCF_055603625.1). NCBI lineage: Bacteria > Bacillati > Actinomycetota > Actinomycetes > Kitasatosporales > Streptomycetaceae > Streptomyces > Streptomyces sp. NPDC037273. The sequence goes on along the minus strand of NZ_JBVJVO010000003.1, from coordinate 343,811 downwards.
GACCGCGTCGAAGTCGGGGTGCTCGGGGCGCGGGCCGAGGCCGTGCACGTACGCGACGGCCAGCGCGCGCTGCGGCTCGGTGTACGGCGAACGGGCGGCGTCGCGGCCGAACATGGAGACCAGTTCGCCCTTGCCGGCGGCGACGAGCACCAGGTCGTAGCCACGGGAGAAGTAGTCGAGGTCGCCGACGGCCACGCCGTGTATCACCAGCTGGCCGCCGCGCTGCGCGAAGGTCTCCATCCAGCCGGCCATCTTCACGCGCTGGTCGACGGACTGGGCGTAGCCGTCGAGCCGGCCGACCCAGTCGATCACGCGGGCGGAGTCGGGCCCGGCGACGGAGACGCCGAGGCCGTCGATCCGGGGGGCCTGGGACTCCCAGAAGTTGAGCCCGAGGTCCCGCTCGTGCTGGAGCGCGGTGTCGAACATGCACTGGGTGGACATGACCCGGCCGGACCGGATCTCGTCCGCCGTGCGGTTCGACATGAGGGTGACCTCGTACCCCCGCGTCTGGAGTCCGAGGGCGAGCTGCAGACCGGACTGGCCCGCGCCGACTATGAGTATCTTCCGCATGGGTGGTGCTCCTGGCGACTGTGAGCTACGGGGAGGGCTATTCGGGGGTGGCTTCGAGCGCGTGCGCGACCATCGCGAGCAGGCTCTCGACGACGCTGTAGCGCTTGCGCGCGTCCATGATCACCACGGGTACGTCCGCGGGGACCGTCAGGGCCTCCCTGACGTCCTCCGGCTCGAACACCTCGGTGCCCTCGAAGTGGTTGACGGCGACGATGTACGGCAGCCCACAGCTCTCGAAGTAGTCGAGGGCCGGGAAGCAGTCCGTCAGCCGCCGGGTGTCGGCGAGCACGATCGCGCCGATCGCGCCGCGCACCAGGTCGTCCCACATGAACCAGAAGCGCTGCTGCCCCGGCGTGCCGAAGACGTACAGCACCAGGTCGTTGTCGAGCGTGATCCGGCCGAAGTCCATCGCGACCGTGGTGGTCAGCTTGTCCGGCGTCGCGGTGAGGTCGTCGGTGTCCTCGCTGGCCCGGGTCATCAGCGCCTCGGTCTGCAGCGGGGTGATCTCCGAGACCGCGCGGACGAAGGTGGTCTTGCCGACGCCGAAGCCACCCGCGACCACGACCTTCGTCGCGATCGGGGCACGGGAGTGGTCGAGCTGCCAGTCCTGGGCGCCGTCCTCGGGGTCCGGCTCCACCGTGTCCGGTTCGGGCGCGCCCGGCTGGGAGGGGATGCCGGCGAGCGCCGGGGATTCGGAGACGGCGGAGGCGTCAGAGACGACGGAGTCCACTCAGCACCCTTTCGAGGAGCGCGCGGTCGGGCTGGCCGGTGCCGTGACCGGTCCCGTACACACGGATCTTTCCCTGGTCGGCCAGGTCGCTGAGCAGCACCCGGACGACACCCAACGGCATCTTGAGAAGCGCCGAGATCTCCGCGACCGTCCGCATCCGGCGGCAGATCTCGACGATGGCCCGCATCTCCGGCATCAGACCGCGGGCCGCGGGCCCGCCGTCCGTCAGGACCTTGCGGGCGGCGGGCGCTTCGAGCGCCGCCACGAAGGTCTCGACGAGCAGGATGTGCCCGAAGCGGGTACGGCCGCCGGTCAGCGAGTAGGGGCGCACGCGCGCGGGGCGCCGCCCGTCCCCTCGTATCGGCAGCTTGTGGACGTGGGAGGCGGACGTCACTGGGGGCTCTCCATCGACTTGCGCAGCTCGCTGCGGACTTCGGGGGTGAGTACGTGCCCGGCGCGGCCCACGAAGAGCGCCATGTGGTACGCCACGACGCTCATGTCGCAGTCGGGCGTGGCGTGCACGCCGAGCAGCGAGCCGTCGCTGATCGACATCACGAAGACGCTGCCCTCCTCCATCGCGACCATGGTCTGCTTGACCCCGCCGCCGTCCATCAGGCGCGCGGCGCCGATGGTGAGGCTCCCGATGCCGGAGACGATGGTGGCCAGGTCGGCGCTGGAGCCGCGCGGCCCGCCCGGACGGCCGGGTTCGGCGGCGGCCGGTGCGGCGGTCTGCTGGACTGCCGGGTCGGACGAGAGCAGCAGCAGCCCGTCGGAGGAGACGACGGCGACCGAGCGGACGCCGGGCACCTCCTCGACCAGATTGCCCAGCAGCCATTGCAGGTTGCGGGCCTCCGTGCTCAGTCCGAACGTTCCCGTCGCGGTCAACTGCGTGCCTCCTCGACTGTGTCCCCCGCCGTCTCCTCTGTACGTGCAGTCCTTATGGCCTCGGTCCGCGCCGTGTCCATCCGCTCCGTGCCCAACTCGGCCTCCACGTCGCGGCGTCCGGCCTTGGCGCCCTGGTGGAAGCCACCGAGCCGCCGCCTGAGGGCCTCCGCGTCCACACCGCTCTTCCGGGTGGTCGCGGCGGCGCCGGGCTGACGCACCACCTGCGGGGTGCGCTTCGGCAGCCCCTTGTCGGTCACCCGCTCCCACTGCGCCGGCCGCGGTCCGGGAACCCCCGCGTCCACGACCGTCTCCGGCTCCGCCGCGTGCGGAGCCGGGGGCTCCGAGGGGCGGGGGGCCTCGACGTGCTCCGCCGCGTGGGGAGCCGGGGGCTCCGAGGGGCGGGGGGCCTCGACGTGCTCCGCCGCGTGGGGAGCCGGGGGCTCCGAGGGGCGGGCCTCGACGTGCTCCGCCGCCCGCTCGTGCGCGTCCGGCTCCGGCGGCGGGTCGGGCAGCCGCACCTGGAGCGTGGTCTCCGAGACCGACTCCCCGAGGGGAGCGCGCTCACGGACGGGCGCGGGCGCCGGTTCGGGCGCGGGCGCCTGCTCGGGTTCCGGTTCGGGGGCGTACGCGGGCTCCGGCGCGGGCTCGTACGGCGCCGCGGGTGCGGGCGTCGGCTCCGGTTCCGGGGTGCGGGCGATCGGCTCGCCCGCGACTTCCGCCGCGAGGATGGCGCGCTCGGCGGCCTCGACGAGGGGGTCGCGGGTGCGGGACGGAAGGGTGTTGGAGTTGGCCTCGGCGGCCGAACCGGGGAAGTGGATCGTGGGGGCCGAGCCCGCCACCCGTACCGGGTGGGAGACGGTGGCCGGCGGGGCGGTGGGCAGCAGGGGCAGCGGGAGGACGACGACGGCCGCCGTGCCGCCCGGCTGCTGCTCGCGGAGCTCGACGCGGACGCCGTGGCGGGCGGCGAGCAGCGCGACGACCCGCATGCCGAGGCCCTCGCCGTCGAAGGCGTCCGGGTCGGCCTCGGCCAGCCGGGCGTTGAGCTCGGCGAACCGGGAGGCGGTCATGCCGATGCCCGCGTCCTGCACGGAGAGCATCACCTCGCCGCTCTCCAGGAGCCAGCCGGAGAGCTGGACCTCGGCGTCCGGCGGCGAGAAGGAGGTGGCGTTCTCCAGGAGTTCCGCGACCAGGTGGCTCAGGTCGTCCGCGGCGAAGCCGGCGACCTGGGCGTGCGGCGGCAGGGACTGGATGGTGACCCGCTCGTACCGCTCGATCTCGCTGACGGCGGCGCGCAGCACGTCGACCAGCGGGACGGGCCCGGGGTGGCCGTGGACGTGCTCGTGGCCGGCGAGCACCAGGAGGTTCTCGCTGTGGCGGCGCATGACAGTCGCGAGGTGGTCGAGCTTGAAGAGGGTGCCGAGGCGGTCCGGGTCCTGCTCGCGCTCCTCCAGCTTCTCGATGACGCCGAGCTGGCGTTCGACGAGCCCGAGGCTGCGCAGCGAGAGGTTGACGAAGGTGTGGTGGACGGTGCCCCTGAGCCGTTCGAGCTCGGCGGTGAGGAGGGCGACGCGGCCCTGGAGGTCGGCGCGCTGGGCGGCGAGTTCGGCGCTCGCTGCCTCCTTGGCCGCGATGAGGTCGGCCCGCTCGTCGGTGAGCCGCTCGGCGTGCCCCGCGAGGCCGGCGAGCTTGCCGTGCAGCGTGTTGAGGGACCGTACGACCTGGGCGAACTCGTCGTTGCGGCCGGTGAAGCGGACCGGCTCCTCGGTCTGCGGCGCGGGCGCGGCGGCAAGGCGCGCGGCGCCGATGCGGAGGACGGCGAGCGGCCGGGTGAGGGTGCGGGCGACATAGGTGGAGATGCCGATGGCGACCAGGAAGCAGCCGCCGAGGAAGGCGAGGCGCAGTTCGAGGGCGGTGACGTCGTCGTCGCGGAGCGCGCCGAAGCGCTCGACGCGCTCGGCGGCGAGGGCGGACTCGACCCCGCGCATCTGCTCGATGCGGGCGGAGAGCACGGATTCCAGGCCCGCCGGGTCGGTGGCGCGCTCGGACTCGGTGAGCCGGGGCTGGTCGGTGAGGGCCGCGAGCCGGCGTTCGGCGGTCTTGACGTCGGGGCCGGTGACGGTGGCGGCGAGGGAGTCGCGGGCGGAGGCTCCGGCGGCCTGGTCGAAGTCGCCGAGGGCGGCGAGTTCGCGGACGCGGGCCTGCTGGGCGGCGGCGCTGAGGGCGTCGCGGGCGTGCTCGGCCTCCGCGGCGCCTTCCGGCTCGTCGGCGACGTAGGTGCCGGTCGTGGCGTCGTAGTGGACTTCCCCGGTGGGCTCGGGCTGCGGCACGGAGAGCGCGGCGACGAGCAGTCCGCGGGTGGCGGAGGCCTGTTCGACGGCGCGGCCGAGGGCGGCCGGGGCGCGGGTGGCCTCGGTGAGCGAGGCGTCGGCGGCGCGGCCGGGGGTCTGGTCGGCGAGCTCGTCGGCGAGGGCCTGGAGCTTGGCGATGACGTCCGAGTACGCCTTGTGGGCCTCGATCGCCGTGCCCTTGCCGGTGAGCGCGGTGCGGCGGATGGAGGGCACGCCGGCGAGGTCGCGGCGGAGTTCGGTGGGGGCGGCGGGGCGGATCTCGTCGATCTGCCGGTCGACGCGGGTGGATCCTGTGTCGGTGATCTGCCGCTTGTGCTTGGCGTCGCCGGTCTGGGCGTCGCGGCCGGCGGCGATGTACGCGACGACCTGGTCGCGCTCGTCGGCGAGGGAGTGGGCCAGCGTGACGGCCTGCCGGTCGAGTTCGGCGAGGGTGACCAGGCGCTGGGAGTCGGTCAGCTCGGCGGAGGCGGCGAGGACGGCGGGGGCGCCGGCGGCGAGTACGGTGACGCCGACCAGGGCGACGCCCGCGACGAGACGGGTGCGGACGCGCTTGGGCCGGCCCGCGGGGCTCTTGGGCTGTGCCGTCGCGCCCTCAGGGGTCGGCTCCGCACCGGGGGCCTGGCTCCGCGTGCCGTTCTTGCTCCGAGGCCGCTTCATCTGCACCGGTGCTCGCATTCTTGACTCGTCCGCCCACAAAGCAGAGGTGACGACCGGTCACATGGAGCGCCCCCACCCCTGGTACGGCTTCCGACCATTCCAGCGCTTCTGGGAAGGGGGCGCGCATCGGCCGCTCCGCCACCCGAACGAGTGAACAACACTCCTGAGTTGGCGAACAACTTCCCCGGGGGCGCGTCGCGCGCCCCCGCGGGCCCCCGGTTGGATCTTCCGGGCGGGCTTTGGCAGGATGCCCGCCCGCAGCTCCCCGGAGGTGTCCGTTCCGCCTCTCGCGCCCCGGTCTTCCGCTTGGTACAGGCCATTTCCGGTCATTTGCAGGTCCCGTGAAGGAGCGCGCGCCCCTCGCGCCGGGGGCGGGCACACTGGGGCTCATGCGCAGCGATGTCGCCACCCTCCCCGGCAGTCCCGAACGCCCCAACGAGGACTGGGTGGCCAGTGCTCTGCCCGTCGCGGGCCGCGGCGGAACCGTCGTGCTGCTCGACGGCGTCACACCACCCGCCGGTGATGACGGTTGTGTGCACACGGTGCCCTGGTTCACCGCACGCCTCGGCGGGGCTTTGACCGAACTGTCCGCTTCCCGGCCGGACATGCCCCTGTCCGAGATCCTGTCGCGGGCAATCCGGCGCACCGCGGACGCCCACCGTGGAACCTGTGACCTTTCTCACGTGCGTACGCCCCAGGCGACCGTCGTCCTCGCCCGCTGGGACGAGGCCTCCGTCGAGCATCTCGTGCTCTCCGACTCCACCCTCCTCCTGGAGGCGCCGGACGGCACGGTCCGGGCCGTCCTCGACGACCGGCTCGACCGGGTCCCCGACGAGGTCCGCCGCTCCCTCGCCGCGACCGACCGTCTCCGCAACCAGGAGGGCGGCTTCTTCACGGCCGCCGCGGACCCCGCCGTCGCCGCGCGCGCCGTGACCGGCACCACCCCGCGCACGGACGTGCGCGCCCTGGCCGCGCTCACCGACGGCGCGAGCCGCTGGGTCGACCTCTTCGCCGCCGGCGACTGGACGGCCTGTCTCGCCCTCCTCCGCGACGAGGGCCCGGCCGCCCTCCTTCGCCGCGTCCGTTCCCTGGAGACCGCGGACGCCGAGACCGGCGGCGCCCACCGCTGGAAGCGCCACGACGACGCCACGGCCGTCTACGTGGAGCTCTGACCGCCCGTGGGGGTCAGCCCTCGGCCCGTACGTTGAAGTGGTGCAGCAGTCTGGCCAGTTCGGCGACCTCCCCGCGGTCCCAGTCCACCAGCTTCCGCACGTACCGCTCCCGCCGCGCGTCCCGCACGTGCCGGAACCGGTCGCGCCCCTCCTCGGTCAGCCGCACCAGCGACGCCCGCCCGTCGGCCGGGTCCGGGTCCCGCACGACGAGCCCCAGCATCTCCAGCGCCCTCAGCTGCCGGCTCATCGTCGCCTTGCCGACCCCGAAGTAGCCGGCCAGCTCCGTCGCGCGCTGCGGCCCCACCTCGTCCAGCCGCACGAACAGGCCGTACGCCGCCGGTTCCAGCTCGGGATGCACCTCGCGCGCCATCTCCCCCGACTGCGCCCGCGCCCTGCGCAGGAACACCGCCAGCTCCCGCTCCAGGGCCAGGAACTCCGGATCCACCCCTCCGGTCCCGACGCCCCGGCCCTCACTTCCCGTACCGCTTCCGTGCACGTCAGCACCTCCCACGCGTTCTCCGGCGGATGTCCGGCCCGTCCGGCCGCCGGTTTCCGGCGGCTGAAAGTTTCTTCCCTCCACGGCCATCGCCGCAGCTCCCCCAGTATTTCGCAGGAGTAGACCAACGGCGGCGACCAGGCCCCCTTCCGCCGGGTGGGTCTACGTGCGTAGCGTCATCCCCGGCGCATGACTGACATGTCCACACCATGAGCTGTGGGCGGCGTGCGTCCGCTCCCCCAACAGAGCTCCCCCCACCGAGCCTTTCGGAGGCACGCAATGCGTGTGCACAGATCCGGAACGACCCTCGCCGGCGCCGCACTGGCGGCGCTGGCCCTGCTCCTGCCCCTCGCCGGTCCGGCCGGCGCCGCCCAGGACCCCGGCACCCGGGTCGCGCCGCAGCGCGGTTCGGCCTACATGGGCATGGGCGTGATCGCGCACGACGGGAAGGGCGCGAAGCCCGCCGGCGGCGCGGCGACCCTGGCCGCCCAGACGGAAGGCGTGGACGTCTCCAGCCACAACGGGAACGTGGCCTGGTCCACGCTGTGGAACAGCGGGGTCAAGTGGGCCTACGTCAAGGCGACGGAAGGCACGTACTACAAGAACACGTACTTCACGCAGCAGTACACCGGCTCGTACAACGTCGGCATGATCCGGGGCACGTACCACTTCGCCACCCCGGACACGACGAGCGGCGCGGCCCAGGCCGACTACTTCGTGAACAACGGCGGCGGCTGGTCGAAGGACGGCAGGACGCTGCCGGGGGTGCTCGACATCGAGTGGAACCCGTACGGCGCGACCTGCTACGGCAAGACCGCCTCCGGGATGGTCGCCTGGATCCAGGACTTCGTGAACCGCTACCGGTACCGGACGGGCCGCGACCCGGTGATCTACACGGCGACGAGCTGGTGGAAGCAGTGCACCGGCAACTCCGCCGCGTTCGCGAACACCAACCCGCTGTGGATCGCGCGGTACGCCGCCGAGGTCGGCGAACTCCCGGCCGGCTGGCCGTACTACACCATCTGGCAGTACACCTCCTCCGGCCCCACGGTCGGCGACCACAACCACTTCAACGGCGACTACTCGCGCGTACAGGCGCTCGCGAACGGCTGACCTGGCCTTCGGCGCGTCCCTCGGTCCGCGGCGGCTCCCCGGGTGTGCGGCACCCCGGGGGGCCGCCGCGGCTTTTTCGACGCCACCCCTTGCCCATTGGTATGGACCAATGCGAGGCTCTACGGCGGTCGCCCGGACGCAACTCCCGTGCGACCGGCGCGCGTTGCTCGTCCCGTACTCCCCCACGCACGAGAGAGAGCCCCCGCATGGCCTCCTACCGCCGCACCCCCGCCGTCGCCGCCACCCTGTCGGCCGCCGCGCTCGTCGCCCTCACCCCCACCACGGCCGGCGCGCACGGAGCCGTCTTCAACCCCGTCAGCCGGATCGCCGCCTGCTACGCCGAGGGCCCGGAGACGCCCAAGTCGCAGGTGTGCAAGGACCTCGTCGCCGACTCCGGCACCCAGCCGCTCTACGACTGGAACGAGGTCAACATCGCCAACGCCGACGGGCAGCACCGGGCGCTCATCCCGGACGGCAAGCTCTGTTCGGCGAACCGCGCCAAGTACCGCGCCCTCGACTGGGCGCGGACCGACTGGCCGTCCACGGCCGTCGCCGCGGGCTCCTTCGACTTCAAGGTCCGGGTGACCGCGCCCCACTCGGGCACCATGACCGTCTACATCACCAAGCCGGGCTTCGACCCGACGCAGCCGCTCAAGTGGTCGGACCTGGACGCGACCCCCGTCGCCGTCTACAACACCACCCGCACCTCGACCGACGGCTACTACAACTTCACCGGTCAGCTGCCGGCCCGCACCGGCCGCCACATCGTCTACAAGGTCTGGCAGCGCAACGACAGCCCCGAGGCCTTCTACAGCTGCTCGGACGTCACCTTCGGCGGTACGGCGACGGGCACGGCCGCCAAGGCCCAGGCCCCGACCGAGTCCAAGATCGCGGCCGGCGCGGCCCTGTCCACCGTGAGCCACGCGGGCCACGGCGGCGACGAGCAGGCCCCGGCCCTCTCCGCCGAGGCCGGCACCTCGCCCTCCTCGCCGCTCCCCCTCGCCCTCGCGGGCGCGGGCGCCATCGCCGCCTTCGCGGCCGGCAGCCTCCTCCTGGGCCGGCGCCGGAACTCGTCCGCCTCCTAGGAGCCGGACGATCCGAGCGGGAAGAGGGCGGTGAGCCGGGGTATCGCCAACCCCTCCGGCCGAGCCCCCCGGGTCAGCCCGCCCTCTTCCCACTCTCCACCGGGTTCTCCGCCGAACCCTTCCCCGAGTTCCTCGGCGAGCTCCTCGACCGCGTCGAGGAACTCGTCGCCCTCGTCGTCCTCCTGGCCGGTCAGCTCGTCGAAGACGTCCTGCGCGACGTAGTCGAGCTCCTCCCACTCGGGCCACTCGTGGTCGTGCCAGTCGTCGCGGTCCCGGCCGGCGAGCGCCAGCACCTCGGGCACGTCGGCGAGCGCGTCGGGATCGGCGACGACCGACTCGTACACCTCGCGTCCCTGGCCGACCAGCCAGAGCGTGAAGTAGTGCAGGCCGTCGTCGGTGCAGGCACCGCTCTCGACGCGGTTGGCGGCCGTCCACACCGCGCGCGTGTGGGCGGCGTCGCACGCGGCTTCGAGCCGGACCTGGAACGCCACGCTCTCGGCGGCCGGACGCCGTATCAGCTCCGCCCGCAGCCACTCCAGACGCTCGTCCCGGTCACCGGGGCGGCGGCTCAACTCGTCGATGAGAGCCCAGAAGGCGTCGTCGTTCATGCGTACGAGCATGCCAGCCCCGACTGACATCCGGACACGCGGAAGCGGGGTGCCCGCAGAGGACACCCCGCTCATCCGTCCGTCGCCGCCCGGCCGTTACGCGGCCACGCCGACCGGCACCGCTGCCGGGGCGAGCGCGATCTCCAGGACCTGCCGGACGTCCGTCACCGGGTGGACCTCCAGCTTCTCCAGGATCTCGGCCGGGACGTCGTCCAGATCGGCCTCGTTCCGCTTGGGGATCACGACCGTGGTGATGCCCGCCCGGTGCGCGGCGAGGAGCTTCTGCTTCACGCCGCCGATCGGGAGGACCCGGCCGGTGAGGGACACCTCGCCGGTCATGGCCACGTCCGTACGGACCAGGCGGCCGCTCAGCAGCGAGGCGAGGGCGGTCGTCATGGTGACGCCCGCGCTCGGTCCGTCCTTCGGGACCGCGCCCGCCGGGAAGTGGATGTGCACGCCCCGGTCCTTGAGGCCGGTGACGGGCAGTTCCAGTTCCGCGCCGTGCGAGCGGAGGAAGGAGAGCGCGATCTGCGCGGACTCCTTCATCACGTCGCCCAGCTGCCCGGTGAGGGTGAGCCCGGCGGCGCCGGTCTCGGGGTCGGCGAGGGACGCCTCGACGAAGAGCACGTCACCGCCCGCGCCGGTCACGGCGAGCCCGGTGGCGACACCGGGCACCGCCGTGCGCCGCTCGGCCGGGTCCTGGGCGGACTCGGGCACGTGGTGCGGCCGGCCGATGAGCTCGCGCAGGTCATCCGGCGTGACGGTGAACGGCAGCTCCCGGTCGCCCAGTTCGTGCTGCGCCGCGACCTTGCGGAGCAGCCGGGCGATCGACCGCTCCAGGGTGCGGACGCCCGCCTCACGGGTGTACTCGCCGGCCAGCTTCCGCAGCGACGCGTCCTCGAGGACGACCTCGCCGGGCTCCAGTCCGGCCCGCTCCAGCTGGCGCGGGAGCAGGTGGTCGCGGGCGATGACGACCTTCTCGTCCTCGGTGTAGCCGTCGAGCCGGACGAGCTCCATGCGGTCGAGGAGCGCCTCAGGGATGGCTTCGAGGACGTTGGCGGTGGCGAGGAAGACGACGTCGGAGAGGTCGAGTTCGACCTCCAGGTAGTGGTCGCGGAAGGTGTGGTTCTGCGCGGGGTCGAGGACTTCGAGGAGGGCCGCCGCCGGGTCGCCCCGGAAGTCGGAGCCGACCTTGTCGATCTCGTCGAGCAGGACCACCGGGTTCATGGACCCGGCCTCCTTGATGGCCCGGACGATCCGGCCGGGCAGCGCGCCGACGTAGGTGCGCCGGTGACCGCGGATCTCCGCCTCGTCGCGGACGCCGCCGAGGGCGACCCGGACGAACTGCCGGCCCATGGCGTGGGCGACGGACTCGCCGAGGGACGTCTTGCCGACGCCGGGCGGGCCGACGAGGGCGAGTACGGCTCCGCCGCGGCGGCCGCCGACGACACCGAGGCCGCGCTCGGAGCGCCGCTTGCGCACCGCGAGGTACTCGGTGATGCGTTCCTTCACGTCGTCCAGGCCCGCGTGCTCGGCGTCGAGGACGGCGCGGGCGCCCCGGATGTCGTACTGGTCCTCGGTCCGCTCGTTCCAGGGCAGTTCGAGAACGGTGTCGAGCCAGGTGCGGATCCAGGAGCCCTCGGGGGACTGGTCGCTGGACCGCTCCAGCTTCTCGACCTCCTTGAGGGCGGCCTCCCGCACCTTCTCGGGCAGGTCGGCGGCCTCCACGCGGGCGCGGTAGTCGTCGGACTCGTCGCCCTCGGCCTCGCCGTTGAGGTCGCGGAGCTCCTTGCGCACGGCTTCGAGCTGGCGGCGGAGCAGGAACTCGCGCTGCTGCTTGTCGACGCCCTCCTGGACGTCCTTGGCGATGGTCTCGGCGACGTCCTGCTCGGCGAGGTGCTCGCGGAGCTGGGCGGTGGCCAGCTTGAGGCGGGCGACCGGGTCCGCGGCCTCCAGGAGCGCGACCTTCTGCTCGACGGTGAGGAAGGGCGAGTACCCGGCGTTGTCCGCGAGGGCTCCGACCGCGTCGATCTGCTGGACGCGGTCGACGACCTGCCAGGCTCCGCGCTTCTTGAGCCAGCTGGTCGCGAGGGCTTTGTACTCCTTGACCAGTTCGGTCACGGAGCCGGGCAGCGGGTCGGGCAGCGTCTCCTCGACGGTGCTCCCCTCGACCCACAGGGCGGCGCCGGGTCCCGTGGTGCCGGCGCCGATGCGCACGCGCCCGATGCCGCGGATCAGCGCGCCGGGGTCGCCGTCCGACAGCCGCCCCACCTGCTCGACGGTGCCCAGGACGCCCGTTCCGGCATACGTCCCGTCCACCCGGGGCACCAACAGCACCCGCGGCTTGCCGGCGCCGGACCTGGCGGCGGCCTGGGCGGCCTCCACGGCGGCCCGTACATCGGTGTCGGACAGGTCGAGCGGAACCACCATGCCGGGCAGCACGACCTCGTCATCGAGCGGCAGCACAGGCAGAGTGAGCGGCACGGACGGCTTGGACTCAGAAGCCATGATCTCCCCTTCGGCAGTCAAGTTGAGCTGTACCGACTCAATGCATGTGAGCCCACGAATGTTCCCGGCCGCCCGTTCGCTCTGAGCGATCACCCCCACGCGGGCGCGTGGCGCGGGATGTAATGCCTGTATGGATATAGCAGCCATTACATCGGCTTGGGTGGCGGGCTGGACCGTCTCCCGCGGCACTCCGGCCGCCGTGCCCGAGCCCTGGGGCCACCGCATCGACGTCGGCCTGCCCCGCCACGTCGTGCGGCACGTCCTGCCCGCCCCCGACGCGGCCTCCGTCGGCGCGCTCTGCGCCCGCCTCACGGAGCCGTACAGCTGGCTCAAGGTGATGGCACCCCCGGAGGAGGTGACCCCCTGGATCACCGCGGGCTGGACGGTCCCCGACGACCCCGGCTACATGATGGTCAAGCCGCTGGACGCGGGCGCGCGGCCCGCGCCGCCGGAGGGGTACGCCCGGACCACCGAGACCCGGGACGGCGTCATCCTGGTCCGGATCCTCGCCCAGGACGGCACCCTCGCCGCCTCCGGCCGGATCGCCCCCACCGGCTCCACCGCCGTCGCCGACCAGATCGAGACCGACGCCGCCCACCGGCGCCGCGGCCTGGGTTCCAACGTCATGCGCACCCTGGAGGCCGCGGCCGCCCAGGCCGGCGCCACCACCGGCATCCTCGCCGCCACCACCGACGGCCTCGCCCTCTACGACTCCCTCGACTGGCGCTACCGCGGCCGCATCACCGGAATCGTCCGCGACGGCGCCTGAGCCCGGGGCGGGACGGACACCCTCCCCGCCCGCGGCGGCGCCCGGACCCGGTCCCCCGCCCGCCGGGCCCGCCGACCCGCCCGTCCGGCTGCGCGGAAGGCACCGGACGGGGCATGCTCGATCCATGACGCGAGGTGTACGGGGGAAGTGGTGCGGGTCGCTGCTGCTCGCGGCGGCGCTGGCCGTCGGCGGTGCGAGCGGCTGCGGGCCCGGGGTGCCGCCGGCGCCGGGTGGGTCGGCCTCGGAGGCGGGCGCGACCGCCGCGCCGTCGGCGGATCCTCCGGCCACGGTCGCGACGACGGCGTCCGCGAGCGCGTCGCGGGACCCGCAGCCTTCCGAGGTGCTGGTCGAGGTGGTCGTCAACGGCGGCCTCGCCGGGGTCCGTAACCAGCTCGTCGTGCACTACGACGGCGGCTGGACCGTCGACTCCGGGACCAAGCCGCCCAGGAGCGGGCGGATGACCCCGGCCGGCACCGCCGAGCTGCGGGCGGCCCTGGAGGACCCCGCGTACGCCCGGGTTCCGGCGCGGCCGACCGGCGCCCCGATCCCCGACGGGTTCCAGTACTACGTCACGTACCGCCACCATCTCGTGGTCGCGGACGACGGGGAGCGTCCGCCGGCCCTGCAGCGGGTCTTCGCCGCCCTGCCGGAGGGCGGGCCGCCGACGAACCCCTGAGGCTTGGCCCGGCCGGGCCCCCGTCAGGCGCCGGAGGCCGCGATCTCCGCGTACCGGCGGCGGAGGTAGTCGCGGACGCGGGCCGGCATGTCCATCGAGGACGGGTCGAGCGCCCACTGGATCTGGAAGCCGTCCATGACGGCGAGGTGCTCCTGGGCGACGGCGAGGCAGTTGATGCCGGGGCGCAGTTCGCCGCGCAGCACGGCCGCGTCCAGGAGTTCCACGGTGTGCCGGAGCACGCGCGCGTAGCGCTCCTTGAAGTACTCGTGGGCGGGGTGGCCGATGTTGCCGGACTCGCCGACCAGGACGTTGAACATGCGGACGATGCCGGGGCGCCGGGTGTTCTCCTCGATCAGGGCGACGAGGGTGTCGAGGTAGGCCGCGTACGAGACGGGGTCCTCGCCGAACAGGCGCTCCACGTCGTGCTGTTCGCTCTGCGCGAGGACCGAGAGGAGCAGGTCCTCCTTGCTGCGGAAGTGGTGCAGCAGACCGCCCTGGGTGATGCCGCAGTCGTGGGCGATCCGGGCGAGCGAGGAGGCGTGGAAGCCCCAGCGTCCGAAGTGGTCGATCGCGGTGTCCAGGATCTTCTGGCGGCGCGCGTCACCGACCGCGTAACCGCCCCGGCCTGCGCTCTTGCGGGGCGTTCGGCCCGTGTTCTCCGGCATGGGGCCACCTTAGACCGGCCCGGAAAGGCCCTTTTCTCTTGTGACCCAGGACACATTCCAGAAACCTAGTGGCCACTCGGTTTTCACACTTAGCCTGAGGGCGCGAGAAACCAAGCAGTCACTCGGTTTTCGCGTCCGGCCCGACGACGTCCCAGGGCGGAACCGCTCTATCCGGCCACACCCAGGAGCCCTGACATGCACCCGTACCAGGACCCCACCCGCCCCGTCGACGAGCGCGTGGAGGACCTCCTCTCGCGCATGACGCTGGAGGAGAAGGCCGGACAGCTCTTCCACACGATGCTGATGATGAACGCCGACGGCACCCCGGTGACCGAGACCGACGGCGAGATGCTGGAGCGCACCACCCCGGAGCTGATCCAGGACCTGAAGCTCACCCACTTCAACCTGCTCGGCACCTACGGCGCCCGCGAGATGGCGCTCTGGCACAACGCGATCCAGGAGATGGCCGAGAGCACCCGGCTCGGCATCCCCGTATCGCTCTCCACCGACCCCCGCCACGCCTTCACGGACAACATCGGCGCCTCCTTCAACGCCGGCGCCTTCTCCGCCTGGCCCGAGGCCCTCGGCCTCGCCGCGATCGGCGACCCCGAGCTGGTCTTCCGCTTCGCCGACACCGTCCGCCGCGAATACCTCTCCGTCGGCTTCCGCACCGCGCTCCACCCGCAGATCGACCTCGCCACCGAACCCCGCTGGTCGCGCCAGTCCGGCACCTTCGGCTCCGACGCGAAGCTCACGGGCGAGCTGGTCGAGGCGTACGTCCGCGGCCTCCAGGGCCCCGAGCTCGGCCCGGACTCGGTCGCCGCGATGGTCAAGCACTTCCCCGGCGGCGGCCCGCAGAAGGACGGCGAGGACCCGCACTTCCCGCACGGCAAGGAGCAGGTCTACCCGGGCGGCATGCGCGAGCACCACCTGGAGCCCTTCAAGGCCGCCATCGCCGCCGGCTGCTCGCAGATGATGCCGTACTACGGCCAGCCGATCGGCACCGACTGGGAAGAGGTCGGCTTCGGCTTCAACAAGGGCGTCATCACCGGCCTGCTCCGCGAGCAGCTCGGCTTCACCGGCATCGTCTGCACCGACTGGGGCCTCCTGGAGGACTCCTCGATCTTCGGCGAGCCGCACGAGGCCCGCGCCTGGGGCGTCGAGCACCTCAGCGTGGCCGAGCGGGCCGCGAAGGCGCTCGACGCCGGCGCGGACCAGTTCGGCGGCGAGGAGTGCCCCGGGGTGATCGTGGAGCTCGTCGAGCGGGGCCGAGTCCCCGAGGCGCGCGTCGACGCCTCCGTACGCCGCCTGCTGCGCGAGAAGTTCCTGCTCGGCCTCTTCGACCGGCGCCGGTACGTCGACCCCGACGAGGCCGCCGAGACCGTCGGCCGCGCCGACTTCGCGGCGCTCGGCGCCGCCGCCCAGCGCCGCTCCCTCACCGTCCTCACCGACGGACCGCTCCCCCTCACGGGCCGGCCGAAGCTGCACGTGGAGAACGTCGACCCGGCGGTCGCGGCGGCGTACGGCGAGGTCGTCGCCGGGCCCGCCGAGGCCGACCTCGCGGTGCTGCGGCTGCGCACCCCGTACGAGGAGCGGCCCAACCGCTTCGAGTCCTTCTTCCACTCCGGCTCCCTCGCCTTCCCCGACGAGGAGCTGGCCCGGATCCTCGGACTGCTCGCCGCCGTGCCGACGGTGGTCTGCGTCAACCTGGAGCGGCCCGCCGTCCTCCCGGAGATCGCCGAGCACGCGGCCGCGCTGATCGCCGACTACGGCGCGAGCGACGAGGCCCTGCTCGACGTGGCCTTCGGCCGGGCCAGGGCCGAGGGCCGGCTGCCCTTCGAGCTGCCGCGCTCGATGGCGGCCGTCGAGGCCTCCCGCCCCGACGTCCCCAACGACACGGCCGACCCGGTCTTCCCCCACGGCCACGGCCTGGACCTGACCCCGGACCCGGACCCGGCCGCGGCCCGGTAGCCGTACCAGCCGGTGTCCCGGCGGCGGCCCGGTAGCCGCACCAGCCGGTGTCCCGGCGGCGCCACCGCCGCGCCACCGGCGGCGACCACCGCCGGGACACCCCGGCGACGAGCGTCGCCGCACCCCGAGACCGCGGGGGACCTGAACGACCCCGCGCACGATCCGGGGGCCTGCCCGTGGGGGGCCGGGCCCCCGGATCCTCTTCACCTGCCCGCATGTCATGCACCTGAAGGGTTCTCCATGCGCAAGCGCGCCTTCCTCGCCCTCGCGGGATCCGTCCTGCTCGCCACCGCCGGCGTCACGGCCTACGCGGCGACCCCCGCCGGCACCACCGGCTCCGCCGCACAGCCCCTCGCCGGGATGCGGATCCTCCTCTCCAACGACGACTCCATGCAGGCCGCCAAGGCGAGCAACTCCGACGGCCTCGGCCTGTACGAGCTCCGCCGCGCGATGTGCGCCGCGGGCGCCGACGTCGTCGTCATGGCCCCCTGGCAGGTCCAGTCGGGCAAGGGCACCGCCGTCACCAACGGCGGCGTCGTCACCGCCCAGCGCCGCACCACCCTGCCCGCCGGATACGAGAACGACTGCGCCCAGGCCCCGGCCGGCGGCGCCGTCTACGGCGTCTGCCTCTCCGACGGCCCCTGCGCCAAGGACTCCCCGTCCGCCACCCCGGCCGACACCGTCAAGCTCGCCCTGCGCGCCGGACTCAAGGCCAAGGCCGGCTGGACCGAGGCCCCCGACCTCGTCCTCACCGGCATCAACTCCGGCCCCAACGTCTCCGCCAGCGTCAACGACTCCGGCACGGTCGGCGCGGCCGTCGCCGCCGTCGACCAGGGCGTCCCCGCCATCGCCTTCTCCTCGTCCGGCGACGACAGCAACCTGTACTTCCCCCGCGTCAACTACCGGGCCAACGCCGAGTTCGGCGCCCGCTTCGTCGCGGGCCTCAAGCAGCGCGGGCTGCTGACCCCGGAGTTCGCCCTGAAGGTCGACTACCCGGACGTCAGCACGGGCGCGCGTGCGAAGGCCCCGGTGTGGACGAGCGTCGGCGACGGCGCCGTCGTCTACCACGCCTTCGAGCAGCGCGGTAACGGCGACTCCTTCGACATCGCGCTCGGCCTCTGCCCGGTCGACGGCAGCGGCGAGGGCGAGTGCGCCGAGGGCCGTGACGACGCCGACTCCACCTGGCTGCTCGACCGCGGCCACGTCACCATCGCCCCGATCACCTGGGACCGCACCTACGGCACCCCCACCACCGCCCGCCGTCAACTCAACCGCGTCGAGCACTTCGTCGAGCACGAGGCACCGCGCCCCTGACCCCGCCGGGTCCGCCCCGTACGCACCCCTCGCCGGCCGGTTCCGCTCGCCGGCCGGCGAGTCCGCCGCGTGACCCCTCGGTGGCGAAACGTGTTGGTCCCGGCGTCCCCGCCCCGCGAGGATGGCCGGGACCGACTGCCGAGACGAGAGCGGATAGAACGACGATGTCCTCCCCCTTGACCCTCGACCGCCGCGAAGGACCGTACGGAGAGGTCGTGCTGCGCCGCCGCGCCGAGCACTTCGAGATCATCGCCAACGGCACCTTCCTCATGGACACCTCCGACGGCCGCTCCGAGCGCCTCCTCGTCGACGCGGCCCTGACGGCCCTCCCCGAGGCGTCCCGGCCGGGCGCCTCCGTCCTCGTCGGCGGCCTCGGCGTCGGCTTCTCGCTCGCCCACGCGGCCGCCGACCCCCGCTGGAGCCGGATCGTCGTCGCCGAGCGTGAGGAGGCGATCATCGACTGGCACCGCCGGGGCCCGCTCGCCGCGATCTCCGGACCCGCGCTCGCCGATCCGCGGACCGTGATCCTGCACACGGACCTCGTGGCGCACCTCCGCACCTCCGCCGACACCTACGACGCACTGTGTCTGGACATCGACAACGGCCCCGACTGGACGGTCACCGAGGACAACGAATCCCTGTACTCGACCGAGGGGTTGGCGGCCTGCAAGGCCCGTCTGAACCCCGGCGGCGTCCTCGCCGTCTGGTCCGCCCGCCCCTCCGGCGATTTCGAAGAGTCGTTGCGGAATGCCGGATTCAGCGGGGTACGGACGGAAGAGATCCCGGTTGCCCGGGGCGTCCCCGACGCCGTCCACCTCGCGGTCCGCCCCTGACGGCAACCTGATCGCTCCTGGATAGCCGGGACGCCGCCGGTACCTCTAGGCTGCTGCACCGACATCGGCGACGCGAGGCGGGGCAATGGAGCAGACACACACCACTCACCACGGTGCGGCGGCCACTCCGGGGGCCCAGCGGCGCGTCCTGGTGGTCGAGGACGACGCCACGATCGTCGAGGCGATCTCCGCGCGGCTGCGCGCCGAGGGCTTCCTCGTGCAGACGGCGACGGACGGCCCCGCCGCCGTCGAAGCGGCCGAGGCCTGGCAGCCGGACCTGATGGTCCTTGACGTGATGCTGCCCGGTTTCGACGGCCTGGAGGTCTGCCGCCGGGTCCAGGCCCAGCGGCCCGTGCCGGTCCTCATGCTGACCGCACGCGACGACGAGACCGACATGCTGGTCGGGCTCGGCGTCGGCGCCGACGACTACATGACGAAGCCGTTCTCGATGCGCGAGCTGGCCGCCCGGGTGCACGTACTGCTGCGCCGGGTGGAGCGGGCCGCGCTCGCGGCGGTCACCCCGCGCAGCGGCATCCTGCGGCTCGGCGAGCTGGAGATCGACCACGCGCAGCGCCGGGTCCGGGTGCGCGCGGAGGACGTGCACCTGACCCCGACCGAGTTCGACCTGCTCGTCTGTCTGGCGGGCACCCCGCGCGCGGTGCTCTCCCGCGAGCAGCTCCTCGCCGAGGTGTGGGACTGGGCGGACGCCTCCGGGACCCGGACCGTGGACAGCCACATCAAGGCGCTGCGCCGGAAGATCGGGGCCGAGCGGATCCGTACGGTCCACGGCGTCGGTTACGCGCTGGAGACCCCGGCGCCGTGAGCCGGCCGGGGCCCGGGAGGCCGCACGCGGGACACGTACCGGACCGGCCGCGCCGGCCCCGCCGGATCGTGATCTCGATCAAGACGAAGCTGGGCGCCCTGGTCGTCGGGGCGGTCCTGCTGACCTCCGGCCTGGCGCTGGTGGCGATCCGGACGTCGACGGAGTTCCGGTACATCACGGTCTTCGCGATGATCGCGACCCTGCTGATCACCCAGTTCGTGGCGCAGTCCCTGACGGCCCCGCTGGACGAGATGACCACGGTGGCGGGGACGATCTCGCGCGGCGACTTCAGCCGCCGGGTGCGGGGCGCCGACCGGCGGGACGAGCTGGGCGACCTGGCGTCGACCATCAACCGCATGGCGGACGACCTGGAGGCCGTCGACCGGCACCGCAAGGAGCTGGTGGCCAATGTCTCCCACGAGCTCCGCACCCCGATCGCCGCGCTCCGCGCGGTCCTGGAGAACGTCGTGGACGGCGTCTCCGAGGCCGACCCGGAGACCATGCGGTCGGCCCTGAAGCAGACCGAGCGGCTCGGCCGGCTCGTCGAGACCCTGCTCGACCTGTCACGTCTTGACAACGGTGTCGTCGCCCTGCGGGCCAGCCGTTTCGAGGTCTGGCCGTACCTCTCGGGGATCCTGCGGGAGGCGAACCTCGCCGCCTCCCAGCGCGATCTGTCCTCCACCTCGGGGCTGCACAACCGGACGGACGTCCATCTGCACCTGGACGTGTCGCCGCCCGAGCTGGTCGGGCACGCGGACGCGGAGCGGCTGCACCAGGTGATGGCGAACCTGATCGACAACGCGGTGAAGCACTCCCCGCCGCACGGCCGCGTCACGGTGCGGGCCCGGCGCGGCCCGTATCCGGACTCGCTGGAGCTGGAGGTCGAGGACGAGGGTCCCGGCATCCCGGAGTCGGAGCGCCACAAGGTCTTCGAGCGGTTCAACCGGGGCTCGGCCCCGCACCGGCCGGGTCCCGGCAGCGACGGCGGCACGGGTCTCGGCCTGGCGATCGCCCGCTGGGCGGTGGATCTGCACGGCGGCGGGATCGGCGTGGCCGAATCGTCACGCGGGTGCCGCATCAGAGTCACTCTTCCGGGCAGCGTCCGCCCGCGGGATTGACGTAGGGTTCGAACCGGAAGCGCATGTTCTGCGTGTAGCTGAGCAGGACCTGCGTATACGTGATCGAGACCTGCGTGTACGTGACTGTGAGCTGCGTGCACATGAGCGGGGCGCGATCAGGGGTGCGGCCGAGGAGGGCCGTTCCCGCACTTCCCCGTACCCTCACACCGACGGAACCACGGTTGTTTCCCGCCATTCACGGCCCCGAAACACCCCGTCAAGTGTGACTTGCGCGACGTTGGAGTGCCCGGCCTGCACCTCTCGGCCGGACAGGCGTAGCCTTTATTTCCGCTGTCCATCACCTTGCGAAGCGGAAGAGGGCGGTTGCCGCCGTGTCGTCTCAGTCCCCCAGTACCCCGAGCTCCCCGGCTGACCAAGACGGGTCGGGCGTAAGCCCCGCCGCCGCCTTCGGTGCCAACGAGTGGCTCGTCGACGAGATCTACCAGCAGTACCTCCAGGACCCGAATTCAGTCGATCGTGCCTGGTGGGACTTCTTCGCCGACTACAAGCCCGGAGCATCGGAGACCCCGGCCGCCCCGGCCGCCACCACCACCCCGAGCGCGCCCGCCGCGCCGCAGGCGAGCCCCGCACAGGCCGCGCCTTCGGCTCCCGCGGTCGTTCCGGCCCCCGCGCCCGCCCCGGTCGCGGCTCCTGCCCCGGTGAAGCCCGCCGCGGCCCCCGCGCCGGCCGTCGCGAAGCCCGCCGCCGCCGCTCCGGCGCCGGCCAAGGCCGCCGAGGCCCCCGCAGGCCCCGAGCTGATCACGCTGCGCGGCCCCGCCGCCGCGGTCGCGAAGAACATGAACGCCTCCCTCGAGGTGCCGACGGCCACGTCCGTCCGCGCCGTCCCGGTGAAGCTGCTCTTCGACAACCGGATCGTGATCAACAACCACCTGAAGCGCGCCCGGGGCGGGAAGATCTCCTTCACGCACCTCATCGGCTACGCGATGGTGCAGGCGATCAAGGCCATGCCGTCCATGAACTACTCCTTCGCGGAGAAGGACGGCAAGCCGACCCTGGTCAAGCCGGAGCACGTCAACTTCGGTCTCGCCATCGACCTGGTGAAGCCCAACGGCGACCGCCAGCTCGTCGTCGCGGGCATCAAGAAGGCCGAGACGCTCAACTTCTTCGAGTTCTGGCAGGCCTACGAGGACATCGTCAAGCGCGCCCGCGTGGGCAAGCTGTCGATGGACGACTTCACCGGCGTCACGGTCTCCCTGACCAACCCCGGCGGCCTCGGCACCGTCCACTCCGTGCCGCGTCTGATGCCCGGACAGTCGGTCATCATGGGCGTCGGCTCCATGGACTACCCGGCCGAGTTCCAGGGCACCTCCCAGGACACCCTGAACAAGCTGGGCATCTCGAAGGTCATGACCCTGACCTCGACGTACGACCACCGGGTCATCCAGGGCGCCGCCTCCGGCGAGTTCCTGCGCGTCGTCGCCAACTACCTCCTCGGCGAGGAGGGCTTCTACGACGACATCTTCAAGGCCCTGCGCATCCCCTACGAGCCGGTCCGCTGGCTCAAGGACATCGACGCCTCGCACGACGACGACGTCACCAAGGCCGCGCGGGTCTTCGAGCTGATCCACTCCTACCGGGTCCGCGGCCACGTCATGGCCGACACCGACCCGCTGGAGTACAAGCAGCGCAAGCACCCCGACCTGGACATCACCGAGCACGGCCTCACCCTGTGGGACCTGGAGCGCGAGTTCGCGGTCGGCGGCTTCGCCGGCAAGTCGATGATGAAGCTGCGCGACATCCTCGGCGTCCTGCGCGACTCGTACTGCCGCACCACCGGCGTCGAGTTCATGCACATCCAGGACCCGAAGCAGCGCAAGTGGATCCAGGACCGCGTCGAGCGCCCGCACTCCCGCGTGGAGCGCGAGGAGCAGCTGCGGATCCTGCGCCGGCTGAACGCCGCAGAGGCCTTCGAGACCTTCCTGCAGACGAAGTACGTCGGCCAGAAGCGCTTCTCCCTGGAGGGCGGCGAGTCCGTCATCCCGCTGCTCGACGCCGTCATCGACTCGGCCGCCGAGTCGCGCCTCGACGAGGTCGTCATCGGCATGGCCCACCGCGGCCGCCTGAACGTCCTCGCGAACATCGTGGGCAAGTCGTACGCGCAGATCTTCCGCGAGTTCGAGGGCAACCTCGACCCGAAGTCGATGCACGGCTCCGGCGACGTCAAGTACCACCTGGGCGCCGAGGGCACCTTCGTCGGCCTGGACGGCGAGGAGATCAAGGTCTCGCTGGCCGCCAACCCCTCGCACCTCGAGGCGGTCGACCCGGTCCTCGAAGGCATCGTCCGCGCCAAGCAGGACGTCATCAACAAGGGCGGCACGGACTTCACCGTCCTGCCCGTCGCCCTGCACGGTGACGCGGCCTTCGCCGGCCAGGGTGTCGTCGCCGAGACGCTGAACATGTCGCAGCTGCGCGGCTACCGCACCGGCGGCACGGTCCACATCGTCATCAACAACCAGGTCGGCTTCACCGCCGCCCCGGAGTCCTCGCGTTCCTCGATGTACGCGACCGACGTGGCCCGCATGATCGAGGCGCCGATCTTCCACGTGAACGGCGACGACCCGGAGGCCGTGGTCCGCGTCGCGCGGCTCGCCTTCGAGTTCCGCCAGACGTTCAACAAGGACGTCGTGATCGACCTCATCTGCTACCGCCGCCGCGGTCACAACGAGGGCGACAACCCGCAGTTCACCAACCCGCAGATGTACAACCTGATCGACAAGAAGCGTTCGGTGCGCAAGCTGTACACCGAGTCGCTCATCGGTCGCGGCGACATCACCCTCGAAGAGGCGGAGCAGGCGCTCCAGGACTTCCAGGGCCAGCTGGAGAAGGTGTTCGCCGAGGTCCGCGAGGCCACCAACGCCCCGGCGTCGGCGACCGTGCCGGACGCCAAGGCCGCCTTCCCGGTCGAGGTCACCACCGCGGTCTCCCAGGAGGTCGTGAAGCGGATCGCCGAGTCGCAGGTCAGCATCCCGGAGCGGATCACGGTCCACCCGCGTCTGCTGCCGCAGATGCAGCGCCGCGCCGCCTCCATCGACGACGGCACCATCGACTGGGGCTTCGGCGAGACCCTCGCCATCGGCTCCCTGCTGATGGAGGGCACCCCGGTCCGCCTGTCGGGCCAGGACTCCCGCCGCGGCACCTTCGGCCAGCGCCACGCGGTCCTGGTCGACCAGGAGACCGGCGAGGACTACACCCCGCTGCTCTACCTGACCGAGGAGCAGGCCCACTACAACGTCTACGACTCGCTGCTCAGCGAGTACGCGGCGATGGGCTTCGAGTACGGCTACTCCCTGGAGCGCCCGGACGCCCTGGTCATCTGGGAGGCCCAGTTCGGTGACTTCGTCAACGGCGCGCAGACCGTCGTCGACGAGTTCATCTCCTCGGCCGAGCAGAAGTGGGGCCAGACCTCCGGCGTCACGCTGCTCCTGCCGCACGGCTACGAGGGCCAGGGCCCGGACCACTCGTCCGCGCGCCCGGAGCGCTTCCTCCAGATGTGCGCCCAGGACAACATGACGGTCGCCATGCCGACGCTGCCGTCGAACTACTTCCACCTGCTGCGCTGGCAGGTCCACAACCCGCACCACAAGCCGCTCATCGTCTTCACCCCGAAGTCGATGCTGCGTCTGAAGGCCGCGGCGTCCAAGGTGGAGGAGTTCACCACCGGCGGCTTCCGCCCGGTGATCGGCGACACGACGGTCGACCCGGCCGGCGTCCGCAAGGTCGTCTTCTGCGCCGGCAAGGTCTACTACGACCTGGAGGCCGAGCGGCAGAAGCGCGGTGACACGGAGACCGCGATCATCCGTCTGGAGCGCCTGTACCCGCTGCCGGGTGCCGAGCTCCAGGCCGAGATCGCCAAGTACCCGAACGCCGCGAAGTACATCTGGGCGCAGGAGGAGCCGGCGAACCAGGGTGCGTGGCCGTTCATCGCGCTCAACCTGATCGACCACCTGGACCTGGCGGTCGGCGCGGACATCCCGGCGGGCGAGCGCCTGCGCCGGATCTCGCGTCCGCACTCCTCCTCCCCGGCGGTCGGCTCGGCCAAGCGCCACCAGGCGGAGCAGCAGCAGCTGGTCAACGAGGTCTTCGAGGCCTGACCGACCCCTTCCGTACGTGTACGGAGCGGAGGCCCGGTACCCCTGAGGGGGTGCCGGGCCTCCGGCGTTTCCGGCCTATCCTGATCGCATGTACTTCACCGACCGTGGCATCGAGGAACTGGAGAAGCGGCGCGGCGAGGAGGAGGTCACCTTCGAGTGGCTCGCCGAGCAGCTGCGGACCTTCGTCGACCTCAACCCCGACTTCGAGGTGCCGGTCGAGCGCCTCGCCACCTGGCTCGCCCGCCTGGACGACGACGAGGACGACGACGAGTAGGACCCGAGTGGTCGGTACGCCCGCCACCGCACCCGCCCTCCGTCGCGCGCACAGCGCGCCCGCCCGTCAGTGTTCGCGCAGCCGGTCGTAGGCGAAGCCGAGGGTGCCGTGGGCGACCAGCAGGGCTCCGGCGGTCGCCCAGCCACCGCTGCGCCGGCCGATACCCCAGGCGAGCAGGGGGACGCCCGCGGCGAGCTGTACGGCGCTGAGGGCGCGCGCCCGGGGGCCGCGCAGGTACGGGCCGAGGGGCCCTTCCTCCACCGCGTCGAGTTCGGCGCGCACCGCGTCGCCTCCCCAGGTCTTCAGCTTCGTCAGGGCCTGGGCGGCTCCTTCGCCGTGCCCGTCGAGCTGTTCGGCGCCCTGGGCGAGGGCGACGGAGCGGAGCCGGTCGGCGCTCTCGCCGGGGGTGAGGCCGGTGGGCAGGTGGAGTCCGACGCGGGCGAGGACGGCGACGACGCCGACCAGCCGGCTGTGGGCGTCGGCGTCCTGGTCTGGCTCGGTGAGCGGTTCCAGGGCCTGGACGTCGAGGACGGGGTCGAGGGCGAGCCGGGCGGCGAAGGTGCGCATGGCCTCGTCCTCGCCGACGGGGGTGCCGTCGGCGAGCCAGGTGTAGCCGACGGTCCTGCGGAATCCGGCGGCGAGGGTGAGTCCGGCCCGCTCGCGGTCCCACCACAGCGCGACGACGGGCCAGGTGGCGGCGGAGACCGCGAGGGCGGTGGCCCACCCGGTGACGACCTGCTCGACCGGCTCCCCGCCGTGCAGCCAGGGCTTCCCCTCCGGTACGAGCACGCTCCAGTCGGCGCCCGCGGGGGCGAGGAGCAGCTGTTCCCTGAGCAGGCGGGCCGGCGGGCGGACCGCCGGTGGCTCGGCGCGGCAGAGCAGCAGCGCCCCGACGGGGTTCGGTCCGGTGGTCGCGTTCATGAGCCCTACGCTAGGCCAATTTGTCCGCGTACGAAGGTAATTGCCCCCACCCTGTCAGGGGCGAGTCAGGGATGGGCCAGGGTTGACTTCACCTCGCCGCGATATATCGTGTCTTGCGAGAGACGCGATATGTTGCGTTGCCGAAACGGGAGGTCAGCACCATGACAGAGTGGTCCGTCACCGAGCCGACGAAACTGACACCGGCCGACCCCGTGGCGCGCCTGCAGGTCCGCATCGTCAACGGCGCGGTGAACGTGGTGGGGACCGACGAGGATTCCGTCCGCGTGGAGGTCTCCGAGATCGAGGGCCCGCCCCTGATCGTGTCGCAGGAGGGCTCCACCCTGACCGTGGGCTACGAGGACCTGCAGTGGAAGAGCTTCCTCAAGTGGCTCGACCGCAAGGAGTTCCGGCGCCGGGCCGTCGTCTCGGTCGCCGTCCCCGCGGGCGTCGACGTCGAGGTGGGGGTCGTCGGCGCCGAGGCCGTCGTCTCCGGCATCAGCGGGCGTACGGAGGTGCGCGGCGTCACCGGCGACACGACCCTGCTGCGGCTCTCGGGCCCGGTCCGCGCCGAGAGCGTCTCGGGCAATCTGGAGGCGCAGTCGGTGACGGGCGCCCTGAAGGTCAACTCGGTGACCGGGGACGTCACGGTGATCGAGGGCGCCGGCGCCTCGGTGAAGGCCGACACGGTGAGCGGGGACATGGTCATCGACCTCGACCCGGCCGAGCTCGACGGGCCGCCCGCGGACATCCGGCTCACCAGCGTCTCCGGCGAGGTCGCCATCCGGCTGCCGCACCCGACGGACGCCCGGGTCCAGGCGAGCACCACCAGCGGCTCCGTGTCGAACGCCTTCGAGGACCTGCGCGTGACGGGCCAGTGGGGCGCCAAGTCCATCTCCGGCACCCTCGGCGACGGCCGGGGCACGCTCAAGGCCACCACCGTCTCCGGTTCCATCGCCCTGCTCCGCCGTCCCCAGCGGGACGAGGACCCCTCCGCCCCCTCCCCCGCCCCCTCCGCGTCCGGAAAGGTGCTCTGACATGCCGCCCGTCTTCGCCCACGGCCGCCTGCGGCTCTATCTGCTCAAGCTGCTCGACGAGGCGCCTCGCCATGGCTACGAGGTGATCCGCCTCCTGGAGGAGCGCTTCCAGGGGCTCTACGCGCCCTCGGCCGGCACGGTCTACCCGCGCCTCGCCAAGCTGGAGGCCGAGGGCCTCGTCACCCATGCCAGCGAGGGCGGCCGGAAGGTCTACTCGATCACCGACGCGGGCCGCGCCGAACTGGCCGGGCGCGGCGCCGAACTGGACGACCTGGAGCGGGAGATCCGCGAGTCGGTCTCGGAGCTCGCCGCCGAGATCCGCGACGACGTGCGGGGTGCGGCCGGCCGGGTGCGCAGCGAGATGCGCGCGGAGGCGGGCCGGACCAAGGCCTCGGAGTTCTCCGCCTTCACCGACGCCAAGGAGGAGCTGCGGCGGGTCGGCCAGGAGTGGAAGGAGCAGGCCCGGGAGGCCCGCGCGGAGGCCAGGTCGGCGCGCCGCCAGGTGAAGGAGTTCCAGCAGATCGCCCAGCAGGTGCAGGAGGAGGTCCAGGTCCACTTCTCCCGGGGCGACTGGCCCAAGGGCGTCTGGGAGGGCCTCTCCGGCATCACGGCCCAGCTCGGCGGCCTCGTCGCGGGCACCACCCACCCGAAGGCCGCCGACCAGGAGCCGCCGTTCGCGGCCGACCCCGCCGACGACGCCCCGGAGTGGGCCCGGGACCCCGGCCCCTCCGCCGACCCGGCCCGCGACCTCGACCGGCTCCTCGACCGCTTCCGCGACGAAATCCGCGACGCGGCCCGCGACCACGGCGTCACCCAGGACCAACTCACCGACACCCGCCACCACCTCTCAACCGCCGCCCACCACATCACCACCCTCCTCCGCCCCAACCCCAAGGCCTGACCCCGGGCCCGGGGGACGGCCCCCGGCTCAGCCCCGGGTGGCCGTGACCGTGACGTGGGCGCCGGGGGTGGCGAGGACCCAGGCCTTGCCGGGGGACTTGCGGAGGACGACCGCGCCGCCGCGGGCGGTGAGACGCCAGCTGCCGGGCGGGAGGGAGAGTTCGGTGACGCGGGATCCGCGCCGGCCGGCGGAGTCGTACGACAGGCGGTAGACCCCCGCCGCCGGGTCGTAGGCGCTGGAGCGGACGGTGCCGGCGACGGCCTCGGCGTAGGGCTCGGCGGTCAGTTCCTTGTTGGTGCGGAAGGCGCCGGCGGCGTCCACCGCGCAGTAGCCGCCGCCGTAGCACCACTCCCAGCCGGTCCAGCCGGAGCTGTAGCGGCCGAGGGAGGCCATGGCCTCGCGGTAGAAGCGGTTCATGTTCGGCTGGGAGTTGTTGAGCGGCCCCCACTCGCCGACCACGACCGGGACCTTGTGCTCCTTGGGGTACTGGACGACGGCCTGCTCGTAGTTCTCGATCCACCCGGCGGCCGGGTCGTAGTCCCCGCCCGCCTCCATGGCGCCGTTGTAGAAGTGGGGGGCGTAGACGATCTTGGGGTCGTCGATCCGGCCGAGCCCGGTGGGCACGCCCTCGCCCACGATGGGGGTGGGCTCGACGAAGATCCAGTTCGAGTCGTCGACCGCGCGGATCGCGTCGGCGATCCGGTTGTACATGGGGGTGAGCTGCTCCCGCTCGATGCGACGCGCGGCCGTCGCGAGGTCCTCGCCCTCGCGGAGTTCGCCCATCGGCTCGTTGATGGGGTCGTAGCCGAGGACGGCCGGGTGGTCCTCGAAGCGGTCGGCGAGCACCCGCCACATGCGGGCCTGGGCGCGGCGCAGGTCCTCGTCCTCGTACAGGTGGGTGAAGGCGCGCTGCACGGCAGGCTCGAAGTACTCGGAGAACCAGTCGTCGGGGTGCGGGGTGAAGGGCAGGCCGTCGGTCCTGGTCGCCCAGGCGGGGATGCCCCGGTGGCCGAAGGCGGGGCCGAAGACGTCCTGGTGGGCGTCGAGGACGACCTTGACGTCGTGGCGCGCGGCCCAGTCGAGGACCCGTTCGATCTTCCGCAGGTAGGTCTGGCTGTACCAGCCGGGGCTGGGTTCCAGGTCGTCCCAGAAGACCAGCACCCGGGCGGTGTTGAAGCCCTTGGCCCGCATGTCCCGGAAGTGCTTCTCGGTGATCGAGGAGAGCGCGGTGTCGCCGCTGTGCGCCTTGTCCCCGACGTTCCAGCCCCGCAGGGTCAGGACGCGGCCGTGCTCGTCGGTGAGGGCGGGGATGCCCGTCCCCGCGGCGCCGGCGGGGGCTGCGGGGCCCGCGGGGCCCGCGTGGGCGGCCGTCGGGGCGAGGAGCGCGGCGACGACGGCGGTCGCCGCGAGAGTGGTGCGGAACAAGGAGAACCTCCGGCACGGCAAGGTGAGTGATGTTCACGTTTCGCGTGCCGGAGATCCCATCAGGTCGACCGACCCGTATCAAGGGGTTGTCACGAGGTCTTCAGGACGATCTTCCCGAAGAGCTCGCCGGTGGCCATCCGCTCGAAGCCCTCCCGGGCCCGCTCCAGCGGCAGTACGTCGTCGATGACCGGCCGCACCCCCGTCGCCGCGCAGAAGGACAGCAGGTCCTCCAGCTCGTCCTTGGAGCCCATCGTCGAGCCGACGACCTTGAGTTCGAGGAAGAAGATCCGGGTCAGCTCGGCGTGCGAGGGCCGGTCGCCGCTCGTGGCGCCCGAGATGACGAGCGTGCCGCCGGGCCGCAGCGACTTCACCGAGTGCGACCAGGTGGCGGCGCCGACGGTCTCGATGACCGCGTCCACCCGCCTCGGCAGCCGCGCCCCCGGCTCGTACGCCTCGACGGCCCCGAGCTCGACGGCCCGCTTCCGCTTCGCCTCGTCGCGGCTGGTGGCGTAGACCCGCAGGCCTGCCGCCTTCCCCAGGGCGATGGCCGCGGTGGCCACGCCGCCGCCGGCGCCCTGGACGAGGACCGAATCGCCGGGCCGCACCCCGGCGTTGGTGAAGAGCATGCGGTAGGCGGTCAGCCAGGCCGTGGGCAGGCAGGCGGCCTCCTCGAAGGACAGCTCCTTCGGCTTGGGCAGCACGTTCCAGCGGGGCACGGTGACCCGCTCGGCGAACGTCCCCTGGTACCGCTCGGTGAGGATGGACCGGGGCTCGTCGGGACCGACGCCGTGGCCGGTCTGGCCGATCACGGAGTGCAGGACGACCTCGTTGCCGTCCTCGTCGATGCCCGCGGCATCGCAGCCGAGGATCATCGGCAGCCTCTCCTCGGGCAGCCCCACCCCACGCAGCGACCACAGGTCGTGGTGGTTGAGCGAGGCGGCCTTCACGGTCACGGTGGTCCATCCCGGCCGTACCTCGGGTTCGGGGCGTTCGCCCAACTCGAGGCCGTTCAACGGCTGGTCACGGTCGATTCGGGCAGCGTAGGCAGCGAACATGGCCCCGACCCTAGGGTCCGACGGGTGCGTGGCGGAACCACGCACCCGTGTGACACACCCCCCAGTGACAAGCGAAGGGCCCCACCCCGCGGAGTGCGGAACAGGGCCCTTCGGCGGTCAGTCACGAGCTCAGCGGCGCGCGACGCCCTCCGCACGGGCGGCGGCGGCCACGGCGGCCGCGACGGCCGGGGCGACCCGCTCGTCGAACGGCGACGGGATGACGCAGTCGGCGGCGAGCTGGTCGCCGACGACGTCCGCGATGGCGTTCGCCGCGGCGATCTTCATGCCCTCGGTGATCCGGGAGGCCCGGACCTGGAGCGCGCCGGCGAAGATGCCGGGGAACGCGAGGACGTTGTTGATCTGGTTCGGGTAGTCCGAACGGCCGGTCGCCACGACGGCCGCGTACTTGTGCGCGACGTCGGGGTGGACCTCGGGGTTCGGGTTGGCCATGGCGAACACGAAGGCGTTCGGGGCCATGGAGGCGACGGCCTCCTCGGGGACCGTACCGCCGGAGACGCCGATGAACAGGTCCGCGCCGGCCAGGGCGCTCTCCAGGGAGCCGCTCAGGCCCGCCTTGTTGGTGAGCTCCGCGATCTCGCGCTTGACGTCGGTGAGGTCCTCGCGGTCACGGCTGACGATGCCCTTGCGGTCGGTGACCGCCACGTCGCCGAGACCGGCCTCCAGGAGGAACTTGGCGATGGCCACACCGGCCGCGCCCGCGCCCGAGATGACGCCGCGGAGCTCGCCGAGGGTCCGGCCGGTCAGCTTCGCCGCGTTGCGCAGCGCCGCGAGGGTGACGATCGCGGTGCCGTGCTGGTCGTCGTGGAAGACCGGGATGTCGAGGCGCTCCTGGAGCCTGCGCTCGATCTCGAAGCACCGCGGCGCCGAGATGTCCTCCAGGTTCACGCCGCCGAAGGACGGGGCGAGCCGGACGACGGTCTCGATGATCTCGTCGGTGTCGGTGGTGGCGAGGGCGAGCGGGACCGCGTCCACGCCGCCGAACTGCTTGAAGAGGATGGCCTTCCCCTCCATGACCGGGAGGGAGGCCTCCGGGCCGATGTCACCGAGACCGAGCACGGCCGTCCCGTCGGTCACGACCGCGACGACGTTGGACTTCCAGGTGTAGTCGTTGACCAGCTCGGGCTGCTCGGCGATCGCGGTGCACACCTTGGCGACGCCGGGCGTGTACGCGAGGGACAGGTCGTCCTTGTCCCGGACGGGCACGGTGGCCTGCACAGCCATCTTGCCGCCCCGGTGGAGCGCGAAGACAGCGTCGAAGGGCTCCTCGGGAGCTCCTTCGGTACCGCTGTCATTGCGAGGATTGACGATCTCCGCTGCCATTGGGTTGACCCCTTAAGTCTTCTTCATTTGAGGGTGGCCGCTCCTGGTTGAGGAGGGGTGGGGAGGCACCGCGGCCGCCTTGTCGGGCAGCCGCTCGGGCGCGCCGCACAACGCGCCCTGAGCCCCGGATGAGGGGTGTAAGGATCCTTCTTACCGGACAGACGGCACCGCAGACGAGTCCATAACCTCTCGGTGACGCGACTCATACCGAGTGCATCCGGACACGGACGGAGAACGACACGTCACCCGATGTCCCGATAGATGCACAGCCCACCCGATTGGCCGCCTTCGGTTCGTCCGAATGGCGAGATGCACCGGAGATTTTCCGGGGAAAGGGAAGGGATACCGCAGAAGGTCCGGCCCTGATGTACCGGCCTGTTGCGATTCGGGGGTCACCCGTTACCCGATTTTGACATCACTGGCCGTCGGTTTGAGGCGGTCCGAATGGCAAGATGCCGTAATCACACGAGGTCGCGGCACTCGAAGACGCGTACGCGACCTACTGGCAACTCCCTCAACGCCGGAGGAACCCGACCATGACCGCACGCTCCACGCGCTGTACGACCGTCGCCAAGACCCGCACGTCCCGTCTTGCCGCGGTCGCCGCCATCGCGGTCGCCGGCTCCATGCTGCTGACCGCCTGTGGCGACCAGACCGAGAGCGGGAAGAAGCCCGAGGGCGGCGCCTCGACCGGTGCCGCGAACACCGCGCCGCTGTTCTCGAAGCTCCCGGCCGAGATCCAGAAGTCCGGCGTGATCAAGGTCGGCACGGACGCCACGTACGCCCCGATGGAGTTCAAGAAGGGCGAGGAGATCGTCGGCATCGACCCCGACATCGCCGCCGCCCTGTCGAAGCAGCTCGGTGTGAAGTTCTCCTTCGAGAGCGGCACCTTCGACACCCTGCTGACCTCGCTGAACACCGGCCGCACCAACGCCGTCATGTCCTCCATGACGGACACCAAGGCCCGCCAGGAGGGTCTGGACGACAAGGGCCAGAAGACCGGCGCCGGCGTCGACTTCGTCGACTACTTCTCCGCCTCCACCGGCATCCTGGTGAAGAAGGGCAACCCGGAGAACATCAAGTCCCTCGACGACCTGTGCGGCAAGAAGCTCGCGGTCCAGCGCGGCACGACGTACGAGCAGGCCGCCAAGGACCAGGCCGCCAAGTGCGAGAAGGACGGCAAGCCGAAGCTGACCTTCGAGTCCTACCCGACCGACGCCGAGGCGCAGACCCGCGTCAAGGCCGGCGGCGCGGTGGCCGACCTCAACGACTCGCCGGTCGCCGCCTACATCGCCCAGACGGCCGGTGGCGGCAACGACTTCGAGGCGATCGCCAACAAGACGGACGCGGGCCTCTTCGGCATCGCCGTCAGCAAGAAGAACACCCAGCTGCGGGACGCGCTCAAGGACGCCCTCGACGCGATCATCAAGGACGGCAGCTACAAGGCCGCCCTCGACAAGTGGAACGCCGGTGACGGCGCCATCCCCGCGGCCAAGATCAACGGCGGCTCCTGACCCTCTCCCGCAAGACTGAAGGGCAGTCGTTGTGACTGACAAGATCGACAAGGTTCCGGCCGGGGCGGCACCCGCCCCGGCGGGACCGCCGCCCGAGGCGATCAAGGCCATCCCGGTCCGGCACTACGGCCGCTGGGTCGCCGGAATAGTGGTCGCGGCCCTGCTGGGCCTGCTCGTGTACGCCTTCTCGCAGGGCGACGTCCGCTGGGCGACCGTGCCGGAGAAGCTCTTCGACTCGAGCATCCTCACCGGCCTGTGGCACACGGTGCTGATCAGCGTCGCCTCGATGGCGCTCGGCCTGGCGCTCGGCGTCGTGTTCGCGATCATGCGCCTCTCGAAGAACCCGGTGACCAACACCGTCGCCTGGCTCTACATCTGGATCTTCCGGGGCACCCCGGTCTACGTCCAGCTGCTCATCTGGTTCTCCCTCGCCCTGATCTTCCCGATCTTCAACATCGGGTTCTACAAGGACGAGATGACCGACGTCATGACCCCCTTCCTGGCCGCCCTGCTGGGTCTCGGCCTCAACGAGGGCGCGTACATGGCGGAGATCGTCCGCGCGGGCATCCAGTCCGTCGACGAGGGGCAGACCGAGGCCGCGCACGCGCTCGGCATGTCCCAGTCGAAGACGATGCGCCGGGTGGTCCTGCCGCAGTCGATGCGGGTGATCATCCCGCCGACGGGCAACGAGTTCATCAACATGCTGAAGACCTCGTCCCTCGTGGTCGCGGTCCAGTACCAGGACCTGCTGCGCAGCGCCCAGGACATCGCGTCGACCTCGTTCGCCGTGATGGAGATGTTCTTCGTCGCCTCGGTCTGGTACCTGGCTCTGACCTCCGTGTTCAGCGTCGGGCAGTACTACCTGGAGAGGCACTACGCGAAGGGCGCCCTGCGCTCGCTGCCCCCCACGCCGTGGCAGAAGGTCAAGGCGAACCTCTCCCGATTCTCCAACCGTCAGGCGGTGGCCAAGTGACTGCCATGGTGAAGGCCGAGGGCGTCCACAAGTCCTACGGCGCCGCGCACATCCTCAAGGGCATCGACCTGGAGGTGCAGAACGGCGAGGTGTTCTGCCTGATCGGCCCGTCCGGTTCCGGCAAGTCCACCTTCCTGCGCTGCATCAACCACCTGGAGAAGATCAACGCCGGCCGGCTCTCGGTCGACGGCGAGCTGGTCGGTTACCGCCAGAAAGGCGACAAGCTCTACGAGCTGAAGGACAGCGAGGTCGCGCTCCAGCGCCGCGACATCGGCATGGTCTTCCAGCGCTTCAACCTGTTCCCGCACATGACGGCCCTGGCCAACGTCATGGAGGCGCCCATCCAGGTGAAGGGCGAGTCGAAGGCGGTGGCGCGCGAGCGCGCCGAGCGGCTGCTCGACCGGGTCGGCCTGCGGGACAAGGCGGGGAACTACCCCTCGCAGCTCTCCGGCGGCCAGCAGCAGCGCGTGGCCATCGCCCGCGCGCTGGCGATGGAGCCGAAGCTGATGCTCTTCGACGAGCCGACCTCCGCGCTCGACCCCGAGCTCGTCGGCGACGTCCTGGACGTCATGCGGGACCTGGCCGAGTCGGGCATGACGATGGTCGTCGTCACGCACGAGATGGGCTTCGCCCGTGAGGTCGGCGACTCGCTGGTCTTCATGGACGGCGGTGTGGTGGTCGAGTCCGGCCGCCCGCGGGACGTCCTGACCAACCCGCAGCACGACCGGACGAAGGCGTTCCTGTCCAAGGTGCTGTAGTCCACGCCGGAAGGGGCGGTACGGGGTCTCCCGTACCGCCCCTTCCGGGTTCCGCGTGCCCCGCGCTACTTGACGGCGAGGATCAGCGTGTCGGAGGGCGAGGCCCAGACCGGGCGCGCCTCGGCGAAGCCGGCGGCGCGCAGGGTCTCGGCGTGCCAGCCGGCGGAGGGGGTGTCGCCGTCGGCGTGCTCGCCGTAGATCTCGAAGCGGCGGGCGGTGGGCGCGGCGAGGGCCGGGTCCGCCGCGGCGGCGGCCCACCAGGCGGCCCAGTCCTGGGCTCCGGCGGCCTTGGCGCGGTCCATGGCGGCGTGCCGGTGGGCGCGTTCGGCGGCGTTGATGCGCGGGGTGGTCCCGTCGATCATGTGGTCGGCGTTGAGGAAGACGCCGCCGTCCCTGACGAGACCGGCGAGCTGCCCGTAGAGGGCCGTCAGAGGCTCGCTGTGGAGCCAGTGGAGCGCGGTGGCGGTCAGGACGGCGTCGTACGTGTCATGGGGCAGCCTCGCGGTCCACGCGGGGTCCTTGAGATCGGCGGCCACCAGCGTGACGCGCTCGTCGCCCTCGAAGTACCCCTCGGCGATGGCCAGGAGCGCCGGGTCGAGATCCACTCCAGTACTGGTCGAATCGGGGAACCTCCGGAGCAGCCGATCCGTGATACTTCCCGTACCGCAGGCGAGGTCGAGCACG
Organism: Streptomyces sp. NPDC037273; assembly: GCF_055603625.1. Classification (NCBI taxonomy): domain Bacteria; kingdom Bacillati; phylum Actinomycetota; class Actinomycetes; order Kitasatosporales; family Streptomycetaceae; genus Streptomyces; species Streptomyces sp. NPDC037273. The sequence goes on along the minus strand of NZ_JBVJVO010000003.1, from coordinate 308,478 downwards.
CGGGGCTTCGGTCCCACGACCGCTTCGACCATGTCGAGCATCACGCGGAACCGCTCCTCGCGGTCCGGCATGTACCACTCCTGCTGACGGTCCCAGCTCCGCTGCCAGGCCGCCCAGTCGGTTCCGGTCATCGCCGTACCCTCCCCGCTCCTTCGTAATACCCTCGAAGGGGACATAGGCATTACCCCTCACGACCGAGACCCTAGCCCGCCAGAGTAAGGACTACAAGTGGAACTGGCCTATTACTCGGACTATGCCGTGCGTCTGGTCAACACCGAGGAGCCGGCCCGCAACAAGGACACCCTGACCTCCGTCGAGGTGATCCGGGAGCTCTTCGGCCCGGCCACCCAGATGGCCCGGCGGGTCACCGACCCGGACGTCAGCCGGTTCCGGTCGGTACGCGCCCGGCTGCGCGCGGTCTTCGTCGCGGCCGACGAGGGGGACCACACGGGCGCCGTCGACCTGCTGAACTCCCTCCTCCTGGAGTTCCCGGTCAGCCCCCAGATCTCGGGCCACGACCTCCTCGACGACGACGGCCGGCCCCGCTGGCACATGCACCTCGCCGACCACCCCTCGAACCCCACCGCGGGCTACGCGGCGATCGCGGCGATGGGTCTCGCCTTCCACCTCACCGAGTTCGGCGCCGACCGGCTCGGCCTCTGCCAGGCACCGCCCTGCCGGAACGCCTACCTCGACACCTCCACCAACCGCTCCCGGCGCTACTGCTCCGACCGCTGCGCCACCCGCGCCAACGTCGCCGCCTACCGCGCCCGCAAGCGCCTGGAGGCCGAGCGGTCCGACCACACCGGCCTGACCGCCGAGACGAGCCAGGAGGCCGTCACCGCGGCCGACCGCTGACGCCCCGGCGTCACCGGCCGGTACCGCGCCCGCACCCGCCCGAGGACCAGCTCGGGCGGTACGGCCCCGAAGACCCGGCTGTCACCCTCGGCGGCCGGGTTGTCCCCCAGCACCCACCAGCCGCCGTCCCGTCGCTCGATCAGCCGCTTCACGATGAGCAGATCCTGCTGGAGCGGATGCCGCAGAACGGCCACGCACCCGGGCCGCAGCCGCCCGCCGTAGTGCACGAACAACCGGTCGCCGTGGAGCAGGGTCGGCACCATCGACACCCCCGTCACCTCGGCGATCCCGAACGGAGCCGCCGCCTCCGCCACCCGCTCCCGCCCCGATTCCCTCATCCGGCACCTCCCGTTCCGTCCGCGCGACCGCTCGTCCACTCGTACACGAGTCCCATGGTGACCCTGGACTTTTGACCTAAGCCCCAGGGGGCGCCCGCGAAAACGCCCTTCTCACCGAGTAATGTCCCACCTGAGAAGACGATCACGAGGAAGGACGGCTCAATGCTCTCCCGCCTGTTTGCCCCCAAGGTGACGGTCAGCGCCCACTGCGACCTCCCCTGCGGCGTGTACGACCCCGCCCAGGCCCGCATCGAGGCCGAGTCCGTCAAGGCTGTCCAGGAAAAGATGGCCGCCAACGACGACGCGCACTTCCAGGCCCGCGCCACCGTCATCAAGGAGCAGCGCGCCGAGCTCGCCAAGCACCACGTCTCGGTGCTCTGGAGCGACTACTTCAAGCCCCCGCACTTCGAGAAGTACCCCCAGCTCAACACCCTGGTCAACGACACCCTGAAGGCCCTCTCGGCCGCCAAGGCGTCCACCGACCCGAAGACGGGCGAGAAGGCGCTGGAGCTCATCGCCGAGATCGACCGCATCTTCTGGGAGACCAAGAAGGCCTGACCTTCTCTCCCCAGGCAGCCCGACCCGTACCTCCACCGGTCCGGCCACCTACCAGACCGCACCCGGTCCGCCCCCTGGCGGACCGGGTGCGGTCTTCTTCCACCCCGACGGCGGTGCGACCGACGAGCTGTAGCGACTCGCCCCGTCACCGGCGGAGTGGCGTCTCGCGCTGTCGGCTAGCCCAGAGGCGTGCCGTTGGCGACCTCGCCTGAGGCGGCGTCGACGGTCATCGTCTCTGGCTGGCCGCCGTCCGGGATGACGCGGACGAGCCATTGCGCTCGCCATTCGCCGCGGATGCGGTAGGCCTTCTTCGTCACGGCGCCTACCGTGGCGGTCGTGGGCTTGATCTTTTCGCGTACTTTGGCTTCGGCTTGGGCCTTGCTCACGGTCTCGGCGGGCAGGTTGTCGAGTGCGTCCGGGCCGGAGTTGACGGCGAGCTGCGAGACGCGGCCCGCTGTGTTGAGCTGCACGTCGAGGGCGCGGGGCATCAGGACGCCGTCTTTGGCCCAGCGCCAGGAGGTCATCCAGCCGAACTCGCCCATGGATGTGGTCTGGCGGTGCTGCGCTTCTGTCACCCAGGGGTAGTGGGCGTTCGCGTAGGCCGTGGCGATGCGCTCCGCGTCGGCCTTGGAGCGGGGTTTCGTGGCGTCCCCTACCGCGAACGACATGGGGCCGGGTTCGCTTGACGACTCCAGTTGGACTGAGAGGTAGTCGGCTTCCGGCCAGGTGAGCATGGCGGTGAGGGGCTCTTTGAAGGTGACTTGAAGGGATCCGGGCGCGCCGTCCATGCCGGGCGAGTACTGGACCGCGGAGATCGTGTAGCGGTTTCCGAACGCTTCTTGGATGGCGGACTCGGCCGTGGTCCGTTCGTCGCCTGCCGCTGTCCGCAGGCCGGTGCCGTCGACCACTTGGTACTGGACGAAGAGACCGAAGACGAGAGCGGTCACCAGCGCGGTCCCCGCGGCGGTCATGCCGGTGCGCCGCGCGCCGGCGGTGAGGGAGACGCCGTTGGTCCTGCCGGCCAGCCACCCGCAAGCAGCGCCGAGGGCCGTGCCGAGGGAGTTCATCTGGACGTCGCCGCTGTCACAGGCACCGCCCGTCGCCGCGACGAGAGACTGGCCCACCTCGATCAGCGTCGAGCCCAGGATGCCGGCTGCCAGTACGGGCATGACGCGGCGCGTCGCCAGGACGCCGAAGAATCCCAGGGGGACGAAGAGGAGGGCGTTCAAGACGCCCTGCTCGGTGACCATGGGTTCCCACAGGTCCTTGTTGAGCGTGCACCATCCGTTCGCCCCACCCGAGCGGGTCGGGAAGAACACGGTGGCCCCGAGGACGAGGACCACGCTCGCGCCGGTCAGACCCCACCACGGTCCGGAGGCACCCTTGGCGCGGGCGTAGAGGAAGGCGGCCGCGCCCACGACCATTCCGGCCAGCGTGAGCGCGATGAGGAAGGGCAGACGGTCATGCAGAACTGCTTGAAGCATCGCGGAGAATTCCTGTTCACTATGCGAAGTGCGCCCCCGGATGATGCAGATCCGGGGGCGCACGGTGTCGCTAAGGACCGCTCAGGTCACTGGCAGCGCGAGATGGGCGTCTGGTACGACGATCCGCCGGAGACGGACATCACGCCGACGGTGGTCATGCACCAGAAGTCGTAGTCCAGGGTGTCCCAGGTGTACGTCTTGGAGGTGCCCGCGGCGATCGAGTAGTACGGGGACCACTTGTAGCTGCCGTTGTAGATGTAGCCGAGCTTCGCCGAAACCGTCGAGCCGCCCGTCTTGGTGTACTTGGTGTACGTCCGGGTGTGCATGGCGTCGGGGTGGTACTTGCTGTGGAAGACCGCGCCGTTGGACAGCGAGGTACAGGACAGCCCCGGGTTGCCCGGCGTGGGGTAACCGGAGGACGGGCAGCCCGCCTCCTGGACACCAGCGGTCGCCGCCGATGCGGGCATCGCCGTACCGGCGATGGTGGCGACGGCGAACGCGCCTGCGGCGAGGGCCTTACCTATGGCGTTCTTCACGAGTTCTCCTTGGGATTGCAATGAAGCAGCAAAACGAGGGAGAACTTACCGCCTGTATTCGGTCACTCACGGTGGTGTAACCACGGTTGGCCGGAAGGGATTTAGACAATGTCACCTTCAAGACGGGCGGATCGCCTTAATCGGACGGCAAGCGCGAGCAAATCCGGCCTTAAGGTCACAGAAGATTTTCGGCCGCAAAGTCTCAAGCGAACCTCAAGATGCCAGGAGGCGAAAGAGGCTCCTTCGCGTCGGGATCAGACGGGGAGGGTGTAGCGGAGCTTCTGCTTGGAGGTGGCGCCGAGGCGGTCGTAGAAGCGGATGGCGCCTTCGTTCCAGACGGGGGTCTGCCACTGGATGTGGGTGAGGCCGAGGGTGCGGGCCTCGGACTGGACGGCGGCCGTGAGGAGGGGGCCGAGGCCGTGGCCGCGGGAGGCGGCGGTGAGGTAGAGGCAGTCCATGTGGAGGTACTCGGCACCGTCCCAGGTGGAGAGTTCGGGGGCGCAGGTGGCGTAGCCCGCGAGGGTGCCGTCGGGGAGGGCGGCGACGAGGCAGCGGAGGCGCGGCGTGTCGGTGCCGAAGAGGAGGCGGGCGAGGCGGTCCGCGAGACCGGGCGCCGGGGGCGCCGCCTTCTCGTACGCGGCGTGCTCGGCGACGAGTTCCACGATCCGGGGCAGGTCCTCGGCGCGGGCGTGCCGTACGACGGGGCCGGGGGTGTCCTCGGGTGCGTTCATGCGGTCATCATGCACGGTCCGACCGAGAGGCCGGCCGCGGTGCCCTGGGCGCGGAGCCAGTCGCGGTAGGGGGCGGAGCGGAGGGCGGCTTCGCGGTAGGCGGCGGCGAGTTCGGCGTACAGGAGGTCGAGGGGGGCGCCGGGGCGGGCGAAGAGGAGGAGCCGGACGGCGAGGGGGTCGCCGCGGAGGGGGCGGATGGCCATGTCCTCGCGGGGCACGGAGGTGGGCTGGCAGGGGGCGACGGCTTCGCCGAGGACGATGAGGGAGGCGGCCGTGTGGTAGTCGCCGTGGAGGAGGGGCGGGTCGATGCCGGCGGCGCCCAGGACGCGGCGGAGGCCGTCCCATTCGCCGTCGACGCTGGGGTCGACCATCCAGTGGTCGGCGGCGAGGTCGGCGAGGTCCACGACGGGCCGGGCGGCGGCCGGGTGGTCGCGGGCCAGGGAGACGAACTGCGGTTCTCGGGCGACCAGGACCCGCCCTTCGAGCCCGGCCGGGACCCGTAACGGACAGCCTTCCACCTCGTGGACGAAGGCGACGTCGAGCCCGCCGGCGGCGACCGTCCGCAGCAGCTCTTCGGCGGAGACGTCCACCCGGAGGCCGACGTCGGTGTCCGGCAGCCGGCCGCGCAGCCGGCGCAGCCAGCCGGGGAGCGCCCTGCTGGCGGTGGAGCCGACGCGGAGTCCGGGGCGTCCGGTGCGGGCGGCCGCGGCGCGGGCCTCGGTGACGAGGGCGGCCATGTCGGCGACGAGGGGGCGGGCCCGGCTGAGCAGGGAGCGGCCGAGCGGGGTGGGGCGGCAGCCGGTGCGGCCGCGGGAGAAGAGCTCGGCGCCCACGGAGTTCTCGATCCGGCGCAGTTGGGTGGTCAGCGAGGGCTGGCTCATGCCGAGTTGCCGCGCCGCCTTGTGCAGGCTGCCCGTGTCCGCGATGGCGCAGAGCGCGCGCAGGTGTCTCACCTCCAGCTCCATGTCCCGAGGGTAGGGCGGCGGCCGGGCGTCGCACCAGATATCCGGAACCGGGCAATCGCCTTGCATTCCAAGGCAGTTGGGGGCACGCGACGAGGGTGATGCGGTGGGGCTATCGGCGGTTGACATCATCCCCTGACGCCCCGGTGGCCCCGAGACTCTCTCCGACCCCAACAGGAGGAGCCCCCCATGCGTCACCCCAAGGTCCTCACCTCGCTGCTGACCGCCGCCCTCGGCGTCGGCCTCGCCGCCTCCCTCGGTACGGCCCCGGCGGCCGCCACGGCCCCGGCCGTGAGCGCCGGCGGCGCCACCGCGGCGTACGCCGGTTCGGCCGAGGAGGCAAAGGCCAACAAGGCCTTCTTCGACGCCGTCGTGAAGTCGGTGGCGAAGAAGCGGGCCGCCACCCCGGGTGCGGCGGCCGTCACGGTCGTCTACAGCGCGGCCAACGCGCCGAGCTTCCGCACCCAGATCTCCCGCTCGGCGCAGATATGGAACAGCTCGGTGGTGAACGTCCGGCTCGTCGAGGGAAGCAACCCGGACTTCGCGTACTACGAGGGCAATGACTCGCGCGGCTCGTACGCCAGCACCGACGGCCACGGCGGCGGCTACATCTTCCTCGACTACCGCCAGAACCAGCAGTACAACTCCACCCGTGTGACGGCCCACGAGACCGGGCACGTGCTCGGCCTCCCGGACCACTACAGCGGGCCGTGCAGCGAGCTGATGTCGGGCGGCGGCCCGGGCACGTCCTGCCAGAACGCCCAGCCGAACGCCCAGGAGCGGTCCCGCGTCGACCAGTTGTGGCGTTACGGTCTCGCCTCCGCGCTCAAGGCCTCCTGAACCGGAGGCGGGTGAACGAAGGACGGCGGCGCCCCGCGAGGGGGCGCCGCCGTTCCGTTCGGGGCCGTCCGACCACCCGGAGTCGAGCCGTCAGGCGGTCTGGAGGAGGCGGCGGGCGAAGTCCGCGCCGGGCGGCAGCTGGCGCCGGACCCGGTCGAGCGCGCCGTCGAAGTCGCCCCCGGCGACGCAGGCCTCGAAGGCGGCGCCGCCGTAGTGCAGCGTCAGGCTGAGGTCCGCGCGCTCACCGAGCGTCAGGAGGCAGGCGAGGGTGGCCTGCTGGGTGGCGCCGTCCAGGACGACGGGGAGCGGAAGGTCCCACTCCAGGACGCAACCGGTGAGGGCGTGCCCGCTGAGGCCGGCCGCGCCCTCGCCGGCGGCGGTCAGTACGGCGAAGCTCTCGCCCGTGTACTCGACCCCCCTGATCCGGGTGGCGACGCGCCGCCCGTCGGCCGTGATGACGATCGCTTCCGCGCCGCTGCGGTCCCGGTACCAACCGGTCCAGACTTCTGTCGACTCCGATGACATGCGCGGACTGTAACCGTAGGAACGGCTCCGGCGCGCGGCCGGTCACCCGGTGGCCTGACTTCTCCCGTTCTCGCCGTTCTTGCCGGTCACGTGCGTGCTCGCGGCTTCCGCACCCTCGTAGAGCGGGCAGTCGGGATTGCGGCAGGGCTGGACCTCCCACTCCGGCACCCAGGCCCCGAGGACCTTGTGCCGGGTGGCCATGACGCCGCGCGGTCGGCCGCAGGCCGGGCATTTGGGCTCGGCCAGCGGGTCCCGCGTCGTGCGAGGCACCTCGCCCATGACTCCAGGGTAGGCCGCCGGGCACGGGAACGCCCGCTACCGCTTCCTGGTGTACGTACGGACGAGGACGCCGTTGTCGAAGGCGCGGACGTCGCCGAGCTCGAAGTCGCGGGGCTCGAAGCCGGCGCCGAACATCGGCATGCCGCTTCCGTAGACCTGCGGGTAGGTCTTGATGACCAGCTCGTCGATCTCCTCGATGAGCTCGCCCGCGAGGGTGGAGCCGCCGCAGAGGTAGATGTCGAGGGGGCTGTCCTCGGCCTTGAGTTCGCGGATCCGGCCGACGAGGTCGTCGGCGATCAGCTCGACGTTCGGGTCGGGCGACTCGGTGAGCGAGCGGGTGGCGACGAACTCGCGCAGATGGGCGTACGGGCTGGTGATGCCGATGTCCAGGGCGAGGCGGTACGAGCCGAGGCCCTGCACGACGGTGTCGAAGTGCCTGTGCTCACCGTCGACGCCGAGCATCTCCCGCCCCTGCGTGGGGATGGTCTCGGGGAATTCGGCGGCCATCCACTCCATGTAGGCGCCGTCGGTGAACTTGTACATCGAGGTGGCGTCGCCCTGGGGGTCGCCGATGAAGCCGTCGATGGTGCAGGCGATGTAGTACGTGAGCTTGCGCAAACCGGTCCTCTTCGTCGGGTGGCGTGGCCGCGTCCGCAACCACGACAGTTATAGTGCTTCACTTGTAGTGGTTGCGCAAGCCCTATGTTCGAAGAGAACACGCTCAGCTCGGAAGGAGCCCCCGCCGTGGCGAGGAACCCGGAACGCCGTACGGCCCTGCTCGACGCCGCCGTCGAGGTGCTCGCGGACGAAGGCGCCCGCGGGCTGACCTTCCGCGCGGTCGACGCCCGGGCGGGGGTCCCCACGGGCACCTCGTCCAACTACTTCAGCGACCGCGACCTGCTGCTCTCCCAGGTCGCCGACCGGATCTTCGTCCGGCTGACCCCGGCCCCCGGCGACGTGGAGACCGCCATGAGCCCCGCGCCGAGCCGGGAGCTGGTGCTCGACCTGATGCGCTGGATCGCCCGGCGGCTCGCCGCCGAGCGCACCTGCTACCTCGGGCTCTTCGAGCTCCGGCTCGAAGCCGTCCGCCGCCCCGAGCTGCGGACCCAGCTCACCAAGGTGCTCCGCTCCGACCTGGACGCGAACATCCAGGGGCACCTCGAAGCCGGGATGCCCGGGGACGCGGACACGGTCCGGCTGCTCTACTTCGCCCTCACCGGGCTGCTGCTCGACCACTTCACGGTCCCCGGACTCCACGGCGACCGCGAGCTCGACGACCTGATCGAGACCGTGGTCGCCCGGCTCGTCCCCGAGTCCTGACCGGAAACGCCCCCGGCCACAGCCCCCGGTCAGCGCGTCCGGTCAGCGCCCCTGGTCAGCGCGTCCGGTCAGCGCCCCCGGCCAGGCGTCCGGTCAGCACCCGCGCTCAGCGCGTCCGCCGGGTGACGAACTCCGCCAGGGCCAGCAGGTCCCCGGCCGCCGCCAGGTCCGGCACCGCCTGGGCCAGGTACTCGACGGCGCGGCCCATCCGCTCGGCCGCCTGGGCCTGCGCCCAGTCGCGCCCGCCGGCCCGCTCCACCGCGTCGGCCGCCGCCCGTACCGCCGCCGCGTCCAGGACCGGACGGGAGTAGAGCTCGGCCAGCTCCTCCCCGGCCGGGGTGCCCGAGGTGAGCGCCGCGACCACGGGGAGGGACTTCTTGTGCGCGACGAGATCGGCACCGGCCGGCTTGCCCGTGCGGTCCGGGTCGCCCCAGATGCCGATGAGGTCGTCGATGAGCTGGAACGCGAGCCCCGCCTCGCGGCCGAACGCGTCCATCGCCGCGACCTCCTCCTCGCCCGCGCCCGCGTAGAGCGCGCCGAGGGCGCAGGAGCAGCCGAGCAGGGCGCCGGTCTTGGCGGTGGCCATGGCGAGGCACTCGTCGAGGGAGACGTCACGCGGGCCGCGCTGCTCGAAGGCGCAGTCCTCCTGCTGGCCGGCGCAGAGTTCGATGATGCAGGCGGCGAGCCGCGCGGAGGCCCGTGCGGAGGCGGGGTGCGGGTCCTCGGCGAGCAGCCGCAGGGCGAGCGCGCTCATCGCGTCCCCGGCCATGAGGGCGTCGGGGATGCCGAAGACGGTCCACGCGGTGGGCCGGTGCCGGCGGGTGGGGTCCTCGTCGACGATGTCGTCGTGGAGCAGGGTGAAGTTGTGCGCCAGCTCGACGGCGGCCGCGGCCTTCACGGCCTGGGCCGTCTCGGCGCCGAGGGCGCGGGCCGCGGCGAGGACGAGCGCGGGCCTGATCGCCTTGCCCGCCTGCCCCGCGTCCGGGCTGCCGTCGGCGCGCTCCCAGCCGAAGTGGTACATCGCGACCCGTCGTATGGAGCCCGGCAGGGACTCGACGGTCGAGCGCAGTTGGGGATGGACAGCGGTCCGCGTCTGGTCCAGGAGCCGCACGGCCTCCTGACCGCCGGTGGCGGCATCCGCGCTGGTCATGGTCACGGTCTCTTCCTTCGCATCCTTCGCGGCGGTGGGCCGGGGAGCGCCCGGGGGCGGGAGGTCCGGTCCCGCCCCCGGGCTGCACCGGCTCAGCGCCAGCGGCTGACCTCGACGTTCTCCAGGACACCGAGCGCGTCCGGGACGAGGACCGCCGCCGAGTAGTAGGCGGTGACCAGGTAGGAGATGATCGCCTGCTCGTCGATGCCCATGAAGCGGACGGAGAGGCTGGGCTCGATCTCGTCGGGAAGTCCGGTCTGGTGCAGACCGATCACGCCCTGGTCGGCCTCGCCGGTACGCATGCAGATGATCGAGGTCGTACGGGCGTCGGAGACCGGGATCTTGTTGCACGGGTAGATCGGGACGCCGCGCCAGGTCGGGATGCGGTTGCCGTTGACGTCGATGGTCTCGGGCACCAGGCCGCGCTTGTTGAGCTCGCGGCCGAAGGCGGCGATGGCGCGCGGGTGGGCGAGGAAGAGCTTGGAGCCCCGGCGGCGGGAGAGGAGCTCGTCCATGTCGTCGGGGCTGGGGACGCCGTCGTGCGGCTGGATCCGCTGGCCGTAGTCGCAGTTGGAGAGGAGGCCGAACTCCTTGTTGTTGACGAGCTCGTGCTCCTGGCGCTCGCGGAGCGCCTCGACCGTGAGCCGCAACTGCTGCTCGGTCTGGTTCATCGGCTGGTTGTAGAGGTCGGCGACCCGGCTGTGGACCTTCAGCACGGTCTGGGCGACGCTCAGTTCGTACTCGCGGGGCGAGGCGTCGTAGTCGACATACGTGTGCGGGACGACGGCCTCGCCGACGTGGCCGGCGGAGAGGTCGATGGCGGCCTCGCCGTAGGTGTTGGTGCGCTGGTCGGGCAACGCGGCGACGGTCGCGAGGTGGGCCGCGAGGGAGACGGCGCGGTCGGCGAGGTTCCGCACGTCGTCCCGGGTGAGCTCCAGGACCGTGCAGGCGGTGGCGGCGCGGGCGGTCCACTCCCAGGTGGCGTCCTCACGGACCAGCGAGGCCTCGCCGAGGTAGGCGCCGTCGGCGAGGACGCCGAGGACGGCCTCGTCGCCGTAGGGTCCCTCGCCGATCTGCTCGATGCGGCCGTGCGCGAGGAGGAGGACGCGGTCGGCGGGGGCGCCCGAGGTGGCGATGATCTCGCCCGCCGCGAACTCCCGCTGGGTGCAGCGGGACGCCAGTTCGGTGAGGGCGGCCTCGTCCTCGTATCCGCGCAGGGCCGGGAGTTCGCCGAGCTCGGCGGGGATGACCGCGACGCGCTCTCCGGTCTGGACGAAGGTGACCCGGCCGTCGCCCACCGAGTAGCTGAGCCTCCGGTTCACCCGGTACGTGCCGCCCTGCACCTGGACCCACGGCAGCGCGCGCAGCAGCCACCGGGAGGTGATCTCCTGCATCTGCGGGGCCGACTTGGTGGTCGTGGCGAGGTTCCGCGCGGCGGCGGTGCCGAGACTCTGCTGCGGCGCCTGCTGCTCCGCGCGGACGTCGTCGCCAACCGAACCAACGGACATGGAACTCCCTCTCGTATGACTGAGTTGCGAGACGAAGCCTTTCAGCACGGAACGTGTCGGCGCCATTACACATTCGGGTGGGACTGTTCGACGATCTTCGGGGCATGTCACGCGTTTTCCATCCGAACAGCGCACCTGAGCAGGGGGCTTGGGGCCGTGTCCGGATCGGCTCGCACACGGTCCGAACGGATGGCCGCGGAGGGGCGGACTCCGGTACTCCGGAAGTTCACCCGCCCCTCCCGAAGGGAGTCCGCCATGGCCTCACCCCTGACATCGGGCAGGTTCCTCGACGCGCTGCGCGACGAGGGCCTGACGGTCGTCCAGGTCGGCGACTGGTCCACCCACAACCGCAACCACAAGGGCCCCTGGGGCCCGGTGCACGGCGTGATGATCCACCACACCGTCACCCGGGGCACCGCGGGCACCGTACGGATCTGCCGGGACGGTTACGAAGGCCTGCCGGGGCCGCTCTGCCACGGCGTCATCGCCAAGGACGGCACGGTCCACCTGGTCGGCTACGGGCGCGCCAACCACGCGGGGCTCGGCGACGACGAGGTGCTCAGGGCCGTCGTCGCCGAGCGCGGCCTGCCGCCGGACGACGAGGCCACCACCGACGGCAACCGCCACTTCTACGGCTTCGAGTGCGAGAACCTCGGGGACGGCGAGGACCCGTGGCCCAAGGTCCAGCTGGAGGCCATCGCGAAGGCGGCGGCCGCCGTCTGCCGGGCGCACGGCTGGACGCACCGCTCGGTCATCGGGCACCTGGAGTGGCAGCCGGGGAAGGTCGACCCGCGCGGCTTCACGATGGCCTCGATGCGGGAGCGGGTCGCCGACCTGCTGCGCTGATCCCGCGAGGGGCGGCGAGAATGGCCTGGTGAACGCGTTCGACCTCTCCCGCCTGCGGCCCCGGCTCCCCTCGCCCCTGGAGCCGGTGGAGGACGAGCGCTTCGCCCGGCGCGGCCTGACGCTGCTGCTCAAGCGGGACGACCTGATCCACCCCGACCTGCCGGGCAACAAGTGGCGCAAGCTCGCGCTCAACCTGCGCGCGGCGGCCGGGCGTCCGGTGCTCACCTTCGGCGGCGCGTACTCCAACCACCTGCGCGCCACGGCCGCCGCCGGCCGGCTGCTGGGCTTCCCCACCGTCGGGATCGTGCGCGGCGACGAACTGGCCGGCCGGCCGCTCAACCCGTCCCTGGCGCGGTGCGCGGCGGACGGGATGCGGCTGGAGTTCGTCGACCGGTCCACGTACCGCCGCAAGAACGCCCCGGACGTCCTCGCCGCGATGCTCGGACGTGCCCACGCGGGCGCGTACGTGGTCCCCGAGGGCGGCAGCAACGCGCTCGCCGTCCAGGGCTGCGCGGAGCTGGGGCGCGAGCTCGCCGGGGCGGCGGACACGGTCGCGGTCGCCTGCGGCACGGGCGGCACCCTGGCCGGGCTCGCGGCCGGCCTCGCCCCCGGGCAGGCGGCCCTCGGTGTCCCGGTCCTGAAGGGCGGCTTCCTCGGCGCGGAGGTCCGGGCGCTCCAGGAGACGGCGTTCGGCGGCCCGCGCGGGGACTGGTCCCTGGACGAGCGCTTCCACTTCGGGGGGTACGCGCGCACGTCCCCCGACCTGGAGGCGTTCGCACAGGACTTCGAGGCGCGGCACGGACTCGCCATCGAGCGGCTGTATGTCGCCAAAATGCTGTTCGGCCTCGTCACCCTCGCCGAGGAGGGCGCCTTCGCCCCGGGCACCCGCCTCGCGGCGGTGGTGACGGGAGCACCGGAGCCCGGAGCGGGTTAGTCGGTCTCGCGGTAGGCGGCCGCTTCCTCCAGGTCGAGGCGGCGGAGCAGGGTCCGCATCATCTCGTCGTCGATCCGGCGGGCGTCGCGCAGCTGTACGAAGACCTCGCGCTCGGCGTCGATCATCTCGCGGGAGAGCCGCCGGTAGGTGTCGTCCGCGGTCTCGCCGGTGACCTCGTTGACGGCGCCGAGCCGCTCCCACACGGCGTTGCGGCGCCGTTCGAGGACGGTGCGCAGCCGGTCGGCGAGGGGCTTCGGCAGGGCGTTGCGCTCGTCGGTGAGGAGCTCGTCGAGGCGTTCCTCGGCGGCCCGGGAGGCCTCGCTCTGGGCCTGCGCCTCGGCCAGGGTCTCCTTGTACGTGTCCCTTCCGGGGAGCTTCAGGAGCCGGATCAGCGGCGGCAGCGTGAGGCCCTGCACCACCAGGGTGCCGATGACGGTGGTGAAGGTGAGGAAGAGGACGAGGTTGCGGGCCGGGAACTCCACGCCGTCGGTGACGACGGGGATGGAGAAGGCGATGGCGAGGGAGACGACTCCGCGCATGCCGGCCCAGCCGACGACGAGCGGCGCCCGCCAGTCCACTTCCGGCTCGCGCTCCCGGATGCGGGCGGAGAGCCACCGCGGCAGGAAGGTCGCCGGGTAGACCCACACGAAGCGGACGACGACCACGGCGACGAAGACCCCGACCGCGTACCCGACCGACTCCCCCACGCTGTACGGGCCGAGTTCCCTGACGACGTACGGCAGCTGGAGTCCGATCAGGGCGAAGACGGCGGACTCCAGGACGAAGGCGACCATCTTCCAGACGGCCGCCTCCTGGAGCCGGGTCGCGAAGTCGACCTGGTAGGCCCGGTGGCCGAGGAAGAGGCCGACCACCACGACCGCGAGGACCCCGGAGGCGCCGACCTCCTCGGCCGCCGCGTAGGCGACGAAGGGGACGAGCAGGGAGAGGGTGTTCTGGAGGAGCGCCTCGCCGAGCCGGCAGCGCAGCCAGTGGATGGGGGCCATGAGGACCAGGCCGACGCTGATGCCGCCGATCGCCGCGAGCGCGAACTCCCCGAGGCCGCCCGCCCAGCTGATGCCCTCGCCGACGGCCGCCGCGAGGGCGACCTTGTAGGCGGTGATCGCGGTGGCGTCGTTCACCAGGGACTCGCCCTGCAGGATCGTGGTGATCCGGTGCGGCAGGCCGAGCCTGCGGGCGATGGCGGTGGCGGCGACCGCGTCCGGCGGGGCGATCACCGCGCCGAGCACGAGCGCCGCGGTCAGCGGCAGGTCGGGGACGAGGACGTACGCGAGCCAGCCCACGGCCACGGTGGCGAACAGGACGTAGCCGACCGAGAGCAGGGCGACCGGCCGCACGTTGGCCCGCAGGTCGAGGTACGAGGACTCCAGGGCGGCCGTGTAGAGGAGCGGCGGCAGGATCAGCGGCAGCACGATGTGCGGGTCGAGCGTGTAGTCAGGGACCCACGGGACGTAGGAGGCGCCGAGGCCGATCGCGACCAGGAGCAGCGGCGCCGGGACGGGGGTCCGCTGGGCGAACCCCGCCACGGCGGCGCTCGCCGCCACCAGTGCCACCAGCTGCAGTGCGTCCATGCCCGACCCCGTTCCGTGCCGCAACGTAACCTGGCCATCATGAGCGAGTGCCCCCACGTTGCCGAAATGCCGCGCCCCGAACCGGTGCCGCTGGCCGACACCTGTCCCGAGTGCCTGGCGGACGGCACGCACCCGGTCCAGCTGCGGCTCTGTCTGAGCTGCGGCCACGTGGGGTGCTGCGACTCCTCGGCGGGTCAGCATGCGACCGGTCACTTCTCCTCGACCGGCCACCCCGTCATGCGGACCTTCGAGCCGGGCGAGGCCTGGCGCTGGTGCTTCGTCGACGGCGCGATCGTCTGACGCCGGACCGGGAGCCGGGACCGCGCCACGCGCGCGCGTCACGGTTCGGGGCGGACGCGGTTCGACCGCCCCGGGGTTGGGTACGTCCTCCCTCCGCCGGTCGCTCGTTTTCGGCCTCCGCAGACCTCCGCCCACCGTCCGCGCCCATGGGCCTACCATGGGTGACGAGCGTGATCGGGGGGCCGGGGGCTCACGGCGACACGGCGGGACGGATCGCGATAGCGTCACGGCGGACTGCGCAGCCCCCTGCGTACCGCCCGGTTCGGGGGCTTCTCACCCCGGACCCCGAATGAGCTTGTGCCACCTTGGAGGTGAGGGTGTCCCAGATCGCAGGCGAGCCCGGGACCCAGGACTTCGTGGAAGTCCGGCTGCCCGCTGCGGGTGCCTATCTGTCCGTGCTGCGTACGGCCACGGCCGGCCTCGCGGCGCGCTTGGACTTCACCCTCGACGAGATCGAGGACTTGCGGATCGCGGTCGACGAGGCCTGCGCCATTCTGCTCCAGCAGGCCGTGCCGGGGTCCGTCCTCAGCTGTGTCTTCCGGCTGGTCGACGACTCCCTGGACGTGACGGTGTCCGCCCCCACCACGGACGGGCGGGCGCCCGAGCGGGACACCTTCGCGTGGACGGTGCTCTCGGCACTGGCCGGGAAGGTGGAGTCGTCGGTGGCCGATGACCGTACGGTCTCGATCAGCCTGTACAAACAGCGCGGCGCGGGGCCAGGCCCGGCGTGAGGAGCGGGGACGCGACGGCCGGCATCCCTGAGCAGCAGGCGCGGCAGCATGAGGTCGCTATGGAGCGGGCGGACCAGATGAGCGAGCACGAGCAGCACCATGAGGTTCCCGGGATCCCAGGTGTCCCGGAGGCCCCCGGGACGCCCGGGGCGCCCAGGAGCGAGCAGGCCGGGAGCGGTGCGGCCGAGGTCGCGGAGAAGGCCGGGCAGGACGCGGAGCCGGCGGACGAGGCCGACGAGCTCCCGGACACCGAGGCCGAAGCCGACGCCGTCCCCGACCCGCACGACCGGAGCGGCGCCCGCGCCCTCTTCTTCGAGCTGCGCGAGCTGCCGGAGGGCTCCCCCGAGAAGGCGGAGCTCCGCAACCGCCTGGTGCGGATGCACCTGCCGCTGGTGGAGCACCTGGCCCGGCGCTTCCGCAACCGCGGCGAGCCGCTCGACGACCTGACGCAGGTGGCGACGATCGGCCTGATCAAGTCGGTCGACCGGTTCGACCCGGACCGCGGGGTCGAGTTCTCGACGTACGCGACGCCGACCGTCGTCGGCGAGATCAAGCGCCACTTCCGTGACAAGGGCTGGGCGGTCCGGGTGCCGCGCCGGCTCCAGGAGCTGCGGCTCTCGCTGACCACGGCGACGGCGGAGCTGTCCCAGCAGCACGGCCGCTCACCGACGGTGCACGAGCTGGCCGAGCGGCTCGGGATCTCGGAGGAGGAGGTCCTCGAAGGGCTGGAGTCGGCGAACGCCTACTCGACGCTCTCCCTGGACGTCCCCGACACGGACGACGAGTCGCCGGCGGTGGCGGACACCCTGGGCGCGGAGGACGAGGCCCTGGAGGGCGTCGAGTACCGCGAGTCGCTCAAGCCGCTCCTGGAGGACCTGCCGCCCCGGGAGAAGCGGATCCTGCTGCTGCGCTTCTTCGGGAACATGACCCAGTCGCAGATCGCGCAGGAGGTCGGCATCTCGCAGATGCACGTGTCCCGGCTGCTCGCCCGGACCCTGGCGTCGCTTCGGGAGAAGCTCCTGGTGGAGGAGTAGGGCTCAGGCCTCCTGGCCGGGGCGGCGGATACCGAGCGCCTCGGTCGTGGCCGGGTTCACCAGCAGGACGAGCCCGGTGACGGCGAGGACGGCGAGGACGACGCCGGCCGGGATCATCGCGCTGTTCGCCTGGAGCATCTGCCAGGCGACCGGCAGCGCCAGGATCTGGGTGATGACGGCCGGACCGCGGCTCCAGGAGCGGCGCAGCCAGAGCCCGCGGGCCGCGGCGAGCGGGATCAGGCCGAGGGCGACGAGCGTGACCGCGCCGGTCAGCGCCCCGGTGAGGTCGCCGCTCTTCTCGGTCAGGGCGTGCACCAGCATGTACACACCCCCGGCGAGGAGCCCGAGGGCCTCGATGCCGGCCACGGCGGCCGCGGCGGCGAGACGGGTGGGTCGCGGGGTCTGCTCCGTACTGCTCATGGAAGGCAGGGTAGCCGGGCGGGTGGCGGCACCGGGTGGGCCGGGTGCGGGGCGGCCGGGCAAGGCTGGGCTGGGCCCCGGTACCGCCGGGTAGGTACGCTGGCGGTCATGCGCGCACTTCTCGTGGTCAACCCGGCAGCCACCACCACCAGTGCCCGCACCCGTGACGTGCTCATCCACGCGCTGGCGAGCGAGATGAAGCTGGAGGCGGTCACCACCGAGTACCGCGGGCACGCGCGCGACCTGGGCCGGCGGGCCGCCGAGGAGGGCAACATCGACCTGGTCGTGGCCCTCGGCGGCGACGGCACGGTGAACGAGGTGGTGAACGGGCTGCTGCACGGCGGGCCCGACCCCGACCGGCTGCCGGGCCTCGCGGTCGTGCCGGGGGGTTCGACCAATGTCTTCGCCCGCGCGCTCGGCCTGCCGAACGACGCCGTGGAGGCGACCGGCGCCCTGCTCGACGCGCTGCGCGAGCGCCGGGCACGCACGGTGAGCCTCGGTCTCGCCTCGGGGACGCCCGGCACCGAGGACGAGGGGGTGCCGTCCCGCTGGTTCACCTTCTGTGCCGGGCTCGGTTTCGACGCGGGCGTCGTCGGCCGGGTCGAACAGCAGCGGGAGCGCGGGAAGAGATCCACGCACGCCCTTTATCTGCGGCAGGTGGCGCGCCAGTTCCTGGAGGAGCCGCACCGCAGGCACGGCACGATCACCCTGGAGCGCCCGGGGGCCGAGCCGGTCGAGGACCTGGTCCTCTCCATAATCTGCAACACCTCCCCCTGGACCTACCTGGGCAATCGTCCGGTGTACGCGTCCCCGGAGGCTTCCTTCGAGACGGCGCTCGACGTGCTCGGGCTGAGCCGTCTGTCCACTCCGGCGGTGGCCCGGTACGCCACGCAATTGCTCACCTCGACCCCCGAGCGGGGCCCGCGGGGCAAGCATGCCGTGACTCTGCACGACCTGACCGACTTCACCTTGCATTCGAAGGTTCCCCTCCCTCTGCAGATGGACGGAGACCACCTGGGACTGCGTACGAGCGTGACGTTCACAGGCGTACGCCGTGCACTGCGTGTGATTGTGTGAGTGGAAGGGCCCAAAGTCCTTTCACTCGAACGTTTAGGCGCGCATCCACCCCTTAGAAGTACGGCTGTGACCTAGCCGACACCGAGGAATCAAAAAAAACTTTCCGGAAGGGGTTGTATCCGTTGCTGGGGTTTGGGAGTCTCTTCTTGGCGATCGGGACGGCCCGCAAGACCGGCCTCCACTGAGAGCCAGAACCCCTCCTCAGTAACCAGGACCACACCAGTTCACCTGGCAGTCGGCCCTTCCCTTGCGGGGGGATTCGTGAAAGCGTTCACATTCACAAGCAACTGGCACGTAACACTGAGAGAGGTAGCAGCCATGGACTGGCGTCACAACGCCGTTTGTCGTGAGGAAGACCCCGAGCTGTTCTTCCCCATCGGCAACACCGGTCCTGCGCTGCTGCAGATCGAGGAAGCCAAGGCCGTCTGCCGCCGCTGCCCCGTCATGGAGCAGTGCCTGCAGTGGGCGCTCGAGTCCGGCCAGGACTCCGGCGTCTGGGGTGGCCTCAGCGAGGACGAGCGCCGCGCGATGAAGCGCCGTGCCGCTCGCAACCGGGCGCGCAACGCCAGCGCCTGACCACCGACAGCCTGAGGCCTGCGGCGCATACATCGCGTATGCATTCACCGCCCTTGAGCCGCAGCGCGCAGCAGTAACCCACAGCATTCGAGCCCCGGCCGATTCACTTCGGCCGGGGCTCGCTGCTCTGCGCCCGCGGGTACACATGCCCTCCGCGCGCGGGGAATTGCCTCCCCCGCGCGCGCGTACGGCTATTTCTGCGGCTGTACGGGAATGTCGAGGATCACCTTCGTGCCGCGCTCGGCGCCCGGGAGCATGTCGAAGGAACCGCCCAACTCCCCTTCGACCAGGGTCCGTACGATCTGGAGACCGAGATTGCCGGCCCGCTGCGGGTCGAAACCCTCGGGCAGACCGCAGCCGTCGTCCTGGATCGTGATCAGCAGCCGGGCGTCGGCCCTCGGCTCGCCGCGCACGGCGGACACCTCGACGGTGCCCTGCTCGCCCTGGGAGAAGGCGTGTTCCAGCGCGTTCTGCAGGATCTCGGTGAGGACCATGGAGAGCGGGGTCGCGACCTCGGCGTCGAGGATGCCGAAGCGGCCGGTGCGCCGGCAGGTGACCTTGCCCGGGGAGATCTCGGCGACCATCGCGATCACCCGGTCGGCGATCTCGTCGAACTCCACCCGCTCGTCCAGGTTCTGGGACAGCGTCTCATGGACGATGGCGATCGAACCGACGCGCCGCACGGCCTCGTTGAGGGCCTCGCGGCCGCGGTCGGAGTCCATCCGGCGGGACTGGAGGCGCAGCAGGGCGGCCACCGTCTGGAGGTTGTTCTTCACCCGGTGGTGGATCTCCCGGATGGTGGCGTCCTTGGTGATCAACTCGCGCTCGCGGCGGCGCAGTTCGGTGACGTCGCGGAGCAGGACGAGCGAACCGATGCGGGTGCCCTTGGGCTTGAGCGGGATGGCCCGCAGCTGGATGACGCCGCCGTTGCCCTCGACCTCGAACTCGCGCGGCGCGTAGCCGGAGGCCAGGGTGACCAGGGCCTCGTCCACCGGGCCGCGCGACGGGGCGAGTTCGGCGGTGATCTGGCCGAGGTGCTGGCCGACGAGGTCGGCGGCGAGGCCGAGGCGGTGGTACGCGGAGAGGGCGTTGGGCGAGGCGTACTGGACGATGCCCTCGGCGTCGAGCCGGACGAGGCCGTCGCCGGCCCGGGGCGAGGAGTCCATGTCGACCTGCTCGCCCGGGAAGGGGAAGGTGCCGGCCGCGATCATCTGGGCGAGGTCGGAGGCCGACTGGAGGTAGGTGAGCTCAAGGCGCGAGGGGGTGCGGACGGTGAGCAGGTTGGTGTTGCGCGCGATGACGCCGAGGACCCGGCCCTCACGGCGTACGGGGATGGACTCGACCCGCACCGGGACCTCCTCGCGCCACTCGGGGTCGCCCTCGCGGACGATCCGGCCCTCGTCGAGCGCGGCGTCGAGCAGCGGGCGGCGGCCGCGCGGGACCAGGTGGCCGACCATGTCGTCCTGGTAGGAGGTGGGGCCGGTGTTCGGCCGCATCTGGGCGACCGAGACGTACCGCGTGCCGTCGAGGGTCGGGACCCAGAGGACGAGGTCGGCGAAGGAGAGGTCGGAGAGCAGCTGCCACTCCGACACCAGCAGGTGGAGCCACTCGAGGTCGGAGTCGCTCAGGGCGGTGTGCTGGCGCACGAGGTCGTTCATGGAGGGCACGGTGCGAGCGTACCTGCGGAATTCAGGGGCGGTGAACCTGGATCTCCGGGCCTCCGTGTTGGAGGATGGGCCCGGAAGCACCGCGTTCGCATGGATGGACAGACAAGAATGGTCTAGTCCACAATGAACGCAACAGAGCCTCCATCCTCCCCGCACAGGAGGATGGAACGAGGTACCCGACGCTCTCTGCCCTGACTGCGTCGAGACCTCCCACAACGGCCGAGGGACCGCACACCCCCGGCCGGGCAACTCCGGGCTGCGGTGCCGGACGGGCTGAGGGTCCCGTCAGGCGCCGCGGCCCGCGGGTGTTTCCGGGGCCTTTTCGCCCCCCTCTCCCTTGAAGTACGCCAGGCGGCCGGCCTCCTTGAAGGACCTCAGGCGGCCGGCCTCCTTGAAGGACGTCAGGCGACCGGGACCGGCCAGGCCCGCATCGCGGCGGCGGCCACGGCCTCCAGCTCTTCGGCCGTGGCGCCGTCGCGGGCCTGCTGGGAGAGGCCCTGGAGGACGGCGCCGCTGAAGCGCGCGAGAGCGCGGGCGTCGGTGGCGGGCGGGAGCTCGCCCGACTCGACGTCCCGACGGATGCGGGCCTCGAAGGAGGCCAGGTTGGCGTTGCGACGGTCCCTGAGGGCCTCCTCGACCTCCGGGGTCGAGCAGTTGACCGCCGCCGAGATCATCAGGCAGCCGCGGGGGTGACCGGGCTCGGTGAAGAGCGTGGCGGCCTCGTGCAGCATCCGCCCTATGGCCTCGCGCGCGGTCGGCGCCTCCGCGAAGGCCCGGCCGCCGTAGGCGCCGTAGGACTGGGCGTAGGCCTCGACGACCTCCTCGAAGAGGGTCTTCTTGTCGCCGAAGGCCGAGTAGAGGCTGGGCGCGCTGATGCCCATGGCCCGGGTCAGGTCGGAGACCGAGGTCGTCTCGTAGCCGTGCTCCCAGAAGGCCAGGGTGGCCTGCTCCAGGGCCGTGAGCCGGTCGAAGGAGCGGGGCCGGCCGCGCTTGCTCGTCACCATGGAGTGAATTCTATAGCGCGCGCTACGAAAAGTGGGGTACGGTCTTTTCGTAGCGACCACTACGAAATTGAGAGGGGCGTGCCATGGGTGCGTTCGCAGGAGAGTCCACGGGGGAGCTCGCGGGAAAGCTCGCGGGGAAGACGGCGCTGGTCACGGGCGGCAGCCGGGGCATCGGGCGGGGCATCGCCGAGCGGCTCGGCCGCGAGGGGGCCCGGGTCGCGGTGCACTACGGGGGCAACGAGGCGGCGGCGAAGGAGACCGTCGCCGCGATCGAGGCGGCCGGCGGCGAGGCCTTCGCGCTCGGCCAGGAGCTGGGGGTGCCGGGGGACGCGGCGGCGCTGTGGAAGGCGTTCGACGCCCAGGCGGACGGCCTCGACATCCTGGTGAACAACGCCGGGATCGGGGCCTCGGAGCCCTTCGCGACGATCGGCGAGGAGGAGTACGACCGGATCTTCGCGGTCAACGCCAAGGCGCCCTTCTTCCTGGCACAGCTGGGCGCGGAGCGGCTGCGTGACGGGGGCCGGATCATCAACGTCTCCAGCGGCCTGAGCAAGTCCGCGGCCATGCCGCACCTCATCGCGTACGCGATGTCGAAGAGCGCGCTCGACACCTTCACCCGCAATCTGTCGAAGGTCCTCGGCCCGCGCGGGATCACGGTGAACTCGGTGGCGCCCGGGATCGTGGACACCGATATCAACGCGGCCTGGCTCCGCGGCGACGAGGCCGCCTGGGCCGGGGCGGCGGCCATGTCGGCGCTCGGCGGGGTCGGCACTCCCCCGGACATAGCCGACGTCGTGGCCTTCCTCGCCTCCGACGACGCGCGCTGGATCACGGGCGACTGGATCGACGCGTCGGGCGGCTCGCTGACCTGACGGGAGCCCGGAGGAGAGGAGTCGGGGCAGGCGCGGACGAGAGGAGTCGGGGCAGGCGCGGACGAGAGGAGTCGGGGCGGGCGCGGACGGAGAGCTCGGAAGGGGCTCGGACGAGGGTCGGGGAGGGTGTCGGGAGGGGTTCGAGTGGCTGAGGGGTCGGGGGCGGCCGACGATGGATGCGGTGGCCGTCCGTGGGGTGGAACGGCATGAGGAGAAGGCCCCTCCTCTGCTAGATTTGACCTTAGATTGGTCTATACCACCAGCCTCTCATCAGCCCCCTCACCAGCCCCTCACCAGATCGGCAGGCACAGCGTGGAAGTTGTCATCGTCAAGGACGCCAAGGCGGGCGGCGAGCTCATCGCGGACGGCATCGCCGACCTCCTGCGCCGCAAGCCCGACGCGCTGCTCGGCGTGGCCACGGGTTCGACTCCGATCCCGATCTACGACGCCCTTGTCGCCCAGGTCACGTCCGGCTCCGTGGACGCCTCCAAGGCCCGGATCGCCCAGCTGGACGAGTACGTCGGCCTGCCCGCCGGGCACCCGGAGTCGTACCGCTCCACCGTGCTCCGCCAGGTCGTCGAGCCGCTCGGGCTCTCCCAGGACGCCTTCATGGGCCCCGACGGCTCGGCCGAGGACGTCCAGGCGGCCTGCGAGGCCTACGACAAGGCGCTGGCCGAGGCCGGCGGCGTGGACCTGCAGATCCTCGGGATCGGCACCGACGGGCACATCGGCTTCAACGAGCCGTGCTCTTCGCTCGCTTCCCGGACCCGGATCAAGACGCTCACCGAGCAGACCCGGGTGGACAACGCGCGCTTCTTCGACAACGACATCGAGCAGGTCCCGCACCACGTCATCACCCAGGGCATCGGCACCATCCTGGAGGCCCGTCACCTGGTGCTGCTCGCGACCGGCGAGGGCAAGGCCGAGGCCGTGGCGCAGACCGTCGAGGGCCCGGTGGCGGCGCTGGTGCCGGCCTCCGCGCTGCAGCTGCACCCGCACGCCACGGTGGTCGTCGACGAGGCCGCCGCGTCCAAGCTGAAGCTCGCCGACTACTTCCGCCAGACCTTCGCGGCCAAGCCCGCCTGGCAGGGCATCTGAACGAACCGGCTTCCCCCGGTCACGCGAGAAGCGAGAGAGGGGCCCGGCACCTGTTCAGGTGCCGGGCCCCTCTGTCATACGACGCTCGTACAAGCCCCGTGCGTCAGGCGCCGGTGCCCACGACGGCCTCGGCGGCGGCGCGGCCGCAGACACGGGCCGCTCCGTGCGTGGCGATGTGCAGGGCCCCGCGGGGCTCCGCCTCGTTGAGGCCCATCTCGACCACGACGGTGTCGGGGCGGGCGGCGAGCAGCGCGTCCAGGGCGGCGGTCATCCACGGGTAGCGGTGGACGTCCCGGACGACCGCGACGATCCGCCGCTCCCCCGCCGCCGAGAGGACGGCGTCCACGGAGCAGGACTCGTCGTACGAGCCGGTCTCCGTGCCGGGCAGCAGGCGCTCCAGCTCCGCCGCGATGCCCCAGGGGGTCTCGTCGCCGACCGCGAAGTTCGCGACGGGGGTGAAGGAGGCCACGAAAGGAGCGCTGGTCATCGGCGTGTAGGGACGCTCCCCGCGGGTCACCTTGAGGGCCCGGCGGGCGGCGACGAGACCGATGTCGGTGCCGGGCGCGGTCCCCTCCTGCACTGCCGCGCCCGGCACCGTCTCAGCCCCGCCCCTCGCCCGGTGCGCCTGGGTCCAGGCCGCCAGGGCGCGCACGCGCGCCGCGGCGTCGGCCAGCCGCTCCTCGGGCAGTTCACCGGTCCGTACCGCGTCGACCAGCGCGTCGCGCAGTCGCAGCACGGTGTCCTCGTCGCACAGCCCGCCGCCGACACAGATGGCGTCGGCGCCCGCGGCGATCGCGAGGACGGATCCGCGCTCGATGCCGTACGTCGCCGCGACGGCCTGCATCTCCATGCCGTCGGTGACGATCAGGCCCTCGAAGCCCAGCTCCTGGCGCAGCAGACCGGTGAGGATCTGCGGGCTCAGGGTGGCCGGACGGTTCGGGTCGAGCGCGGACAGCAGGATATGCGCGCTCATGACCGCTTTGGTACCCGCGGCGATGGCGGCGCGGAAAGGTACCAGCTCACGGGCGTGCAGTGTGGCGAGGTCCACATCGATCCGGGGCAGGGCGTCGTGGGAATCCACGTTGGTGTCGCCGTGTCCGGGGAAGTGCTTGGTGCAGGCCGCGACCCCGACGCCCTGGAGGCCGTCGACGTACGCCACGGTGTGACGGGCGACCAGGTCCGGGTCGGGTCCGAAGGACCGGACGCCGATGACCGGGTTCTCGGCGTTGGAGTTGACGTCCGCCGAGGGGGCCCAGTTGAGGTCGACGCCGCAGGCGGCGAGCCGGCGGCCGAGCTCGCGGGCGACGGCCCGGGTGAGCTCGACGTCGTCGACGCTGCCCAGGGCGTAGTTGCCCGGGAAGGACGAGCCCTGCTTGACCTCGAGGCGGGTGACGTCCCCGCCCTCCTCGTCGATGGCGACGAGGACGTCGTCCCGCTCGGCCCTCAGCTGAGCCGTGAGCGCGGCGAGCTGGCGCGGGTCGGCGATGTTCCGGCCGAAGAGGCCGACCGAGGACAGGCCCTCGCCGATGCGGCGGAGCAGCCAGTCGGGGGCGGTGGTGCCGACGAAGCCGGGCTGGAGGACCGTGAGCGCGTCACGCGTCAGGGTGTCCGAGCCGTGTACGAGTGTGGTCATGGGGCGCGGTTATCCCTTCACCGCGCCGGCGGTCAGGCCGGCGGCCATCTTGCGCTGGACGAGCAGGAAGAGGATCACGATGGGGACGGCCATCATGGTGGAGCCGGCCATCATCGGGGCGTACTCGGTGCCGTTCTTGGTGATGAAGTTGCTGAGCCAGACGGTGGCCGTCTGGTTCTGCTGGCTCATCAGCATCAGGGCGTAGAGGTACTCGTTCCAGGCCTGGATGAAGCCGTAGACCGAGGTGGCGACCATGCCGGGCGCGAGGAGCGGGAAGACGACCCGGATGAAGGCGCCGGTGCGGGTGCAGCCGTCGACCATGGCCGCCTCCTCCAGCTCCTTCGGGATGTTGACGATGAAGCCGCGCAGCGTCCACACCGTGAAGGGGAGGATGAAGGTCAGGTACGTGATGATCAGGCCGCTGAGCCTGTCGTACTGGCCGAGGTCGTTGAGCAGCAGGAAGACCGGGATGATCATGGCGACCAGCGGGACCATCTGGACCGCGAGGATGCCGACGATGACGATCTTGCGGCCGCGGAAGGCGAAGCGGGAGATCGCGAGGGCGGCGAGCAGGCCGACCGCGATGCCGATGACGACCACGACGAGCGAGACGACGAGGCTGCGCAGGACCGGGCCCCAGAAGTCCGCGATGTCGAGGGCGCGCTTGAAGTTCTCCAGCGTGAACGTCGACGGGAAGAAGTGCGGGTCCGGGTCGATCGCGTCCTTGGCCGGCTTGAAGGCCGTGTTGATCATCCAGTAGACCGGGAAGCCGGCCGTGAGGACGACGAGCAGGCCGAGGAGGTTCCAGCCGAGCTTGGACTTGCGGCGGTGGGTGACGGCGGGCACCGGCTTCTTGGCCGGGGCTGCCGTGGCGTTGGCGGCGCTCACTCCACGTCTCCGATCTTGAGCATCTGGCGCATGTAGACGGCGACGACGCCGAGCAGCAGCAGGACCGTGACGAGCGCGATCGCGGAGCCGGTGCCGTAGTCGTTGACGACGAACGCCCGGTCGAAGGAGTACGTGGTGAGCAGCTGGAACTCGGGCTCGGGGTGGCCGTTGCGCATCACGTAGACCTGCGGGAAGACACCCATGTCCCAGATCACCGACAGCGTGGTCAGCATGACGATGATCGGCTTGAGGATGGGCAGGGTGACGAAGCGGAAGACGCCCCAGGCGCCGGCTCCGTCGAGGCGGGCGGCCTCTTCGAGCTCCTTGGGCACCTGCGTGAGGCCGGCGCTCAGGGTGATCACGACGAAGGGGACGGCGCCCCAGACGACCAGGAGCATGATCACGGCGAGGCCCTGGGGGCCGCTGGCGAACCAGTTGTGGCCGATCATGTCGACGCCGGGGATGCGGCTGAGCAGCCAGTTCAGCACGCCGTAGTCGGCGTCGAAGAGCCACTTGAAGATGGCGGTGGCGACGATGATGGGCATGCCCCAGCTCGCCACCAGCACGATGTTGATCAGTGCCTTGACCCAGCCCGAGACGCGCTGGAGGAGCAGGGCGATCATCATGCCGAGGACCATGGTGACGATCACGGCACCGGCCGCGAAGAGCACGGTGCGCAGGACGACGGCCCAGAACTCACCGTCGGTGAGGATCTTGGTGAAGTTGTCGAAGCCGGCCGACTCCGCTTCCTGGAAGCCCCACAGCTGGGGCTGGCCGAACTTCTGGAACGAGAGGGCGACCAGGCGGACCAGCGGATAGCCCAGCACCAGGAGCAGGACGAGGAGGCATGGCGCGAGCAGCAGCCATGGGACGCCTGCCCCGCCGTTCTTCTTGCCGGGCTTCCCCGGACCACCGGCTGTGGAGCCGGAGGGTGGCGATTGCCGCACCGGCGGCACCTTCGCGGTGGTTGTGTCTGCGGCACTCATCCCGTGCTCCTCAGCGATCCCTCTCGTGGTACGGGCGGCAGGGCCCCGTCACGGTGACGGGGCCCTGCCCATAGGTCACTTGGTGTTGATGACCTTGTCGATCGCGGTGTCGGCGGCCTTGGCGGCCTCCTCCACGGACTTGCCCTTGGCGATGTCGATGAGCATCGTCTTGAGGATCTGGGCCTTCTCGACCTGGCCCCAGCCCGGAGCGGTCGGGACGAAGTAGCTCGACTCGGCGGCGGTGGCCGCGACGGTCGTGGCCGGGTCGGCCTTCAGCGGGGCGAGGTCCGCCTTGTTGTTCGGCAGGTTGCCCTTGGCGACGAGGCCCTTCTGGCCCTCGGCGCCGGTGAAGGCGGCGATCCACTCGCCGGCGACGCCCTGCGCCTTGGACTTGACCGGGATGGCCAGGTCGGAGCCGCCGAGGAAGACCGGGAGCGGCTTGCCGGACGGGCCGGGCATCACGAAGTTCTCGAGCTTGTCCTTCAGCCCGCCGACCTTGTCGGACTTCGGGTCGGCGGCGGTGGCGCCCTCCCAGCCGGCGGCGAAGATCGTGGCGGACTTGCCCTGGCCGAAGACGACGGGACGGTCGGACTCGTCCTTCGTCTTGTCGCCGTGCATGTACTTGTCGAGGATGTTCTTGTACTCGGTGAGGCCCTTGAGGGACTCGGGCGAGGAGAGGTTCGACTTCCAGTTCTCGCCGTCCTGCTTGGCGATGGAGCCGCCCGCGTCGAAGACGAAGGACATCGCGGCGTACCAGTCGGGCGACGGCTGGTACCAGGCGCTGAACTTGTCGCCCTTCTTCTTCTGGATGGCGTCCAGGGCGGCGGTCAGCTCGGCCCAGGTCTTCGGGGCGGCCTTGACGCCCGCCTCGGCGGCGACGTCCTTGCGCCAGGTGCCGACACGGCCACCGGCGTAGTAGGGGACACCGTAGGTCTTGCCGTTGTAGGTGACCGAGTCCTTGAGGGCGTCGAGCCACTTGTCGGAGTTCTCGAACTTCGACGCGTCGACCTCGGCGAAGGCACCCTTCACCATGTAGCTGATCATCTCGGTGTTGCCCATTTCGACAACATCCGGGGCCTTGTCCGTGGCGAGCACCGCGTCGAGCTTGGTGTTCTTGTCCGGCCAGCCGTAGTACTCGTGCTTGATCTTGATGCCCGGGTGCTTCTTGGTCACCGCGTCGTCGGCGGCCTTGACCAGCTCGGGCCAGTTGTTCTGGGCGTCGACCGTCAGCCAGACGGTGAGCTCCTTGGCGTCTCCGCCCGCGTTGTCTCCGGACTTGTCGGAGCCGCCACACGCCGCGATCGAAACCATCATGCCCGCGACGCCGATCGCCGCGATGAGCTTGCGCTTCACGCCACCCTCCTCAGGGATGCCTGCAACCCCTGCCCACCGCGCGAAGACATACGTCGGGTAGTGCTCGTGGGGCTGGGACCTGGTCTTTAATGGTTTAGACCAGTACCCGGAGCTTGGCCTAGACCTTTTGGGGTGTCAAGAGTGTGTAAGACGGGTAGTGGCGTCCGTTATCGGACCGACACCTCACCCCCGGCGCGCCCCCCGGCGGCGGGTGGAGGACCCTGAAAGAGACCCGCACCTCTCGGCCTGAATGGCCTAGACCAACGAGGGACTCCTCGGTGTATAAGAGGCAGGGAACGACTCCTCCTCGCCGAACCGGCACATATCGGCAGGAGAAACGGTGAGGGCACACGAAGCGTGCCACCATGTGAGCCGCGACAGACGGAGGAGCCGGTGACGGCAGCAGCACAGGAGTCGGGAAGGCAGGCCATGGCCACGGACGCGGGGGGCACAGAGACAGAGGGCGGGGCGGTCACCCGCACCGCGCGCGTGCCCAAGTACTACCGGCTGAAGCGCCACCTCCTCGACATGACGGAGACCCTCCCGCCCGGTACGCCGGTGCCGCCGGAGCGCACCCTCGCCGCCGAGTTCGACACCTCGCGCACCACCGTGCGCCAGGCCCTCCAGGAGCTGGTCGTCGAGGGGCGCCTGGAGCGCATCCAGGGCAAGGGCACCTTCGTCGCGAAGCCCAAGGTCTCCCAGGCCCTGCAACTCACCTCGTACACGGAGGACATGCGGGCCCAGGGCCTGGAGCCGACCTCCCAGCTGCTCGACATCGGGTACGTCACCGCCGACGACACCCTCGCCGGCCTGCTCGACATCTCCACCGGCGGCCGCGTCCTGCGCATCGAGCGGCTGCGCCTCGCGAGCGGCGAGCCGATGGCCATCGAGACCACCCACCTCTCGGCCAAGCGCTTCCCCGCGCTGCGCCGGTCCCTGGTGAAGTACACCTCTCTCTACACCGCGCTCGCCGAGGTGTACGACGTGCACCTCGCCGAGGCCGAGGAGACCATCGAGACCTCCCTCGCCACCCCGCGCGAGGCCGGCCTGCTCGGCACCGACGTCGGCCTGCCGATGCTGATGCTCTCCCGCCACTCCCTCGACGGCCAGGGCGAGCCCGTGGAGTGGGTCCGCTCGGTCTACCGCGGCGACCGCTACAAGTTCGTCGCCCGCCTCCAGCGCCCCAACGGCTGATCCGGGCCCCTGGCACCTTCCGCCCGGCAGGAACGTGACACCTCCGCCGCACCGCAGGTCACCCCGCCGCCCCCGGCGTCCGGGACGGCGGCACCAAGTGACCGGGCGGAGGCTGCCACCCCCTCCTCGATGACAGCGCGGGCTCCACGGCGCGAGCCTTGAGCCCCGCACACGAGGAGAGAACCATGGAGTACACCACCCTCGGGGGCCCGTCGGGCCCGCGAGTGAGCGCCCTCTGCCTGGGCACCCTGCCGTTCGGCACCCGGATCGACGAGGCCGCGGCCTTCGCCGTCCTGGACCGCTTCCACGAGGCCGGCGGCACGTTCATCGACACCGCGAACACCTACGCCTTCTGGGAGCCCGGCGCGACCGGCGCCGAGAGCGAACTGGTCATCGGCCGCTGGCTGCGCAGCAGGGGCGTACGGGACGAGATGGTGCTCGCCACCAAGGTCGGCGCGCTGCCCGACCCGCCCGGATCCGCCTGGCCCGAGTGCGCGGAGGGCCTCTCCGCGCCGGTGATCCGCCGCCAGGTGGAGGAGAGCCTGCGCAACCTGGGCACGGACCGGATCGACCTCTACTACGCCCACATCGACGACCGCTCGACGCCCGTCGCGGAGACCATGGGCGCCTTCGGCGAGCTGGTGGCGGCCGGGAAGATCGGCCGGGCCGGCTGCTCCAACTTCGCGGCCTGGCGGATCGAGGAGTCGCGGGGTGCGGCGGTGGCCGCCGGCGTGCCGGACTACGCGGCGGTGCAGCAGCGGTACACCTATCTGCGGCCGCGCCCCGGGGCGGAGTTCGGGGTGAACCCGCACGCCTCGGACGAGCTGCTCGACTATCTGGGCACCCGGCCCGAGCTGGGCCTCGTGGCGTATACGACCCAGCTGTCCGGCGCGTACACCGATCCGCGCAAGGAGGTGCCGGAGCAGTACCGGCACGAGGGTTCGGGGCGGCGTCTCGCGGTGCTCGCCGAGGTGGCGAAGGAACTGGGGCTGACCGCGAACCAGGTCGTGCTCGCCTGGGCGCTGGGCGGGAGGCTTCCGGTCCTGCCGGTGATCGGGGCGAGCTCGGTGGAGCAGCTCGACGAGTCGCTGGACGCGGTGGGCGTACGGCTCGACGAGGAGCTCAGGCGGCGGCTCGACCGGGCCGACTGACCGGCAGGACAAGCTCATTGGTCTAGACCTGACTGGTTCTCCCCCTCTACGATCGCTCGCGGCACGGCCGGCGACGAGGGGGAAACACCGGATGCTGGAAGCACTCGGCATAGAGAAGCCGGCGGAGGCCGTCTACCGGCTGCTCCTGGAACGGCCCCGGTCCGCCACCGCGGAGCTCGCGGCCACCCTCGGCCGCCCCGAACCCGAGGTGCGCGAAGAGCTCACCCGCCTCGCCGCGCTCGGGCTCGTCCGCCTCGACGACCCCTCCGGCACCGCCGAACCCCTCACCCCGGACGTCGGCTTCTCCTTCCTGCTCGCCCGCGCCGAGGCCGAACTGGGCAGGAACAGACGCCGGTTCGAGCAGGCCGGCCGTACCGTGGCCGACATCCTCGCCGCGTACGGCGACGGCCCCGGAACCGGCGTCCGGCACGACGTCGTGGACCGCATCACCGGCCTCGACCGGGTCCGCGAACGCCTGGAGGACCTGGCCGCCAACGCCCGCACCGAATGCCTCTCGCTGCTCACCGGCGGGGCCCAGCTCCCCGACACGATGGACGCGAGCCGCCCCCTCGACCAACTGGCCCTGGAACGCGGGGTGCGGATCAGGTCGATCTACCAGGAGAGCCTGCGCAACGACCCGCCGACCGTCGACTACGTCCGCTGGTACCGCGACCTCGGCGGCGAGGCCCGGACCGTCCCCGTCGTCCCGATGCTCATGGTGATCGTCGACCGCGAGGCCGCGCTCGTCCCGGTCGACCCGCGCGACGGACGCGCCGGCGCCCTCGAAGTGCGCAGCCCCGGCCTGGTCCACGCGCTCGTGGTGCTCTTCGACCGGCTGTGGGAGTCGGGCACCCCGTTCGGCGAGGCCCCGCGCCGCGACGAGCACGATCTCTCGCCGCAGGAGCGGGAGTTGCTGCTGCTCCTCGGCATCGGCTGCACCGACGACGTGGCGGCCAGGCGGCTCGGGATCTCGCTGCGGACGGTCCGCCGGATGAGCTCGGAGCTGATGAACCGGCTGGGGGCGCGCAGTCGTTTCGAGGCGGGCGTGCGGGCGGCCAAGGAAGGCTGGCTCTGAAAATGCGGTTCCGTTATGCGGACAGGGGTTCCCAGCAAAGAAACCGTCCCCTAGATTTCCCCAGCATTACCGAGGTGATCAGTGAGGGGACGGAATCGCCATGTCAGAAGCGACACAAGGGAAACAACCGGCCATCACGCCAGTGAGGGTGGTGATCGGGCTCTGCCTGTTCGCCCCGTTCGTGGCGATGCTCTGGGTGAGTTCGTACGCGAAGGTCGAACCGCTCTTCGCCGGCATCCCGTTCTTCTACTGGTACCAGATGCTCTGGGTGCTGATATCCACCGCGCTCACCATGGTCGCGTACAAGCTGTGGCAGCGGGACCAGCGTGCCCGCAAGGGGGGTGACGCGCGATGAACGACGGCGTGAACGGCGTGGCGCTCGGCGTCTTCGTCTTCTTCTTCCTGGCCGTCACGGTCATGGGCTTCCTGGCCGCGCGCTGGCGCAAGGCCGAGAACGAGCACAGCCTCGACGAATGGGGCCTCGGCGGCCGGTCGTTCGGCACCTGGGTGACCTGGTTCCTGCTCGGCGGCGACCTCTACACCGCGTACACCTTCGTCGCCGTCCCGGCGGCCATCTACGCGGCGGGCGCGGCCGGCTTCTTCGCCGTGCCGTACACGATCCTGGTGTACCCGCTGATCTTCACCTTCCTGCCGCGCCTCTGGTCGGTCTCGCACAAGCACGGCTACGTCACCACCTCCGACTTCGTGCGCGGCCGCTTCGGTTCCAAGGGCCTCTCGCTCGCGGTCGCGGTCACCGGCATCCTCGCCACGATGCCGTACATCGCGCTCCAGCTCGTCGGCATCCAGGCCGTCCTGGACGTGATGGGCGTCGGCGGCGGGGAGAACACCCACTGGTTCGTCAAGGACCTGCCGCTGCTGCTCGCCTTCGGTGTGCTCGCGGCCTACACGTACTCCTCGGGTCTGCGCGCCCCGGCGCTCATCGCCTTCGTCAAGGACACCCTGATCTACATCGTCATCGCGGTGGCGATCATCTACATCCCGATCAAGCTGGGCGGCTTCGACGAGATCTTCGCCAAGGCCGGCGAGGCGTACGCGCAGACCAACCCGGCGACCGGCAAGCCGCGTGGCGCCCTCGTCCCCGGTGAGGCAGGCCAGTGGACGTACGCGACGCTGGCGCTCGGCTCGGCGCTCGCGCTGTTCATGTACCCGCACTCCATCACGGCGACCCTGTCGTCCCGGAGCCGTGAGGTCATCCGCCGCAACACCACGATCCTGCCGCTGTACTCGCTGATGCTGGGCCTGCTCGCGCTGCTCGGTTTCATGGCGATCGCCGCCGGCATCAAGGTGAAGAACGGCCAGCTCGCCATCCCGCAGCTGTTCGAGACCATGTTCCCGGCCTGGTTCGCGGGCGTCGCGTTCGCCGCGATCGGCATCGGCGCGCTCGTCCCGGCCGCGATCATGTCGATCGCCGCGGCCAACCTCTTCACCAGGAACATCTACAAGGACTTCATCAAGAAGGACGCGACCCCGGCGCAGGAGACCAAGGTCTCCAAGCTGGTCTCGCTCCTGGTGAAGGTCGGCGCGCTGGTCTTCGTCCTCACCATGGACAAGACGGTCGCGATCAACTTCCAGCTGCTCGGCGGCATCTGGATCCTGCAGACCTTCCCGGCCCTGGTCGGCGGTCTGTTCACCCGCTGGTTCCACCGCTGGGCGCTGCTCGCCGGCTGGGCCGTCGGCATGGTCTACGGCACGGCGGCCGCGTACGGCGTCGCCAGCCCGACCCAGAAGCACTTCGGCGGCTCGGCCGCCGAGATCCCCGGCATCGGCGAGATCGGCTACATCGGTCTCACCGCCTTCGTCCTCAACGTCGTCGTCACGGTCGTCCTGACCTTCGTCCTCAAGGCCCTCAAGGCCCCCGAGGGCATCGACGAGACCTCCCCCGAGGACTACACGGCCGACGCGGGCGACGCCGTCTCCCGCACCGCGGCCCCGAAGGTCGGCGCCGGCGCGCACTGACCCGTAGGCACGGCGGGGGCCCGGGGGAAATCCCCGGGCCCCTTCGCGCGCCGCCGGGGCAGACTGGCGTCATGGACTTCACGATCAGGGCGGTACGGCCCGAGGAGTACGAGGAGCTCGGCGACCTCACCGGCTTCACGTATCTGAACGACGGGCTGCTGCTGCACGGCGAGGACGATTTCTACCTGGCCGTACTGCGCGACACGGAGCGCCGGGCGCGCGAGAGCGAGGTCCTGGTCGCCGCCGACGCGGACGGCCGGATCATCGGCGGGGTGACCTTCGCCCCCGGCGGCACCACCTGGGCGGACATCGCCGTCCCCGGCGAGGCCGAGTTCCGGATGCTCGTGGTCGCGCCGGAGGCCCGCGGCAGGGGCGTCGGAGAGGCGCTCGTACGGGCCTGTGCGGACCGGGCGCGGGCCCTTCCCGACTGCGCCCGCCTGGTGCTCTCCACGGACGCCAAGATGGTCTCGGCGCACCGGATCTACGAGCGGATGGGCTTCGTCCGCACGCCGGAACGGGACTGGCAGCCGATCCCCGAGCACTCCCTGCGGACCTACGCCCTGGAGCTGTAGCCCCCGGACCGACACAACATGTGGGGGGTGCCGTCAGCGGCGCCCCCCACATGTATGCTCATCCTCGCTGTCGACGCAGGGAAATCCGGCGCGAATCCGGAACTGTCCCGCAACGGTGTGCTTCGTGCGGTTTCGTACGGAGCGAGTCCGAGGACCTGCCGGCGGCGCACCCGGTCCGTCCGTTCCGGGTGTCACTGACGTCCGGGCCTCGCGGAGTGGGCCGGTGGACGCGGCGCATCCGCGCGTACGGATGCCTCGCCCGCCTTCCCCCGCCCGCGGCCAGGAGCCGAGCGAGGGAGAGCCCCCACGTGACCATCGCGCCCGCCGATCCGGCCACGGAGATCGAGAGCGACGGACCCGGCACCGTACTGCTGCGGACCCTGACCGATCTCACCGCCGATCTCCCCGACACCGACCCCGGCAAGGTCGCCGCCGCCGCGCTGCGCGGCCGCAGCGCCGCGTCGGACGAGGCGGAACTGCGCGAGCTGGCCACCGAGGCGGCCGCGGGCCTGATCGCCGAGGACCCGGCGTACTCCCGGCTCGCCGCCCGGCTCCTGACCCTCACCATCGCCGACGAGGCGGCCGGCCAGGGCGCGGTCTCCTTCTCCGCCTCCGTGGCCGTCGGTCACCGCGAGGGCCTGATCGCCGACCGCACCGCCGACTTCGTCGCGCTGCACGCCGACCGCCTCGACGCCACGATCGACGCCGCCGGCGACGACCGCTTCGGCTACTTCGGTCTGCGCACCCTCTACTCGCGCTACCTGCTGCGCCACCCGATCACCCGCAAGGTGATCGAGACCCCCCAGCACTTCATGCTCCGGGTGGCCTGCGGCCTCGCGGAGGACGAGAGCGTCCGCGCGCTCGACGAGGTGGCGGCCCTCTACGGCCTGATGAGCCGCCTGGACTACCTGCCCTCCTCCCCCACGCTCTTCAACTCGGGCACCCGCCACCCGCAGATGTCCTCCTGCTACCTCCTGGACTCCCCCCAGGACGAGCTGGACTCCATCTACGACCGCTACCACCAGGTCGCGCGCCTCTCGAAGCACGCCGGCGGCATCGGGCTGTCCTACTCCCGCATCCGCGCCCGCGGTTCGCTGATCCGCGGCACCAACGGCCACTCGAACGGCATCGTCCCGTTCCTGAAGACCCTCGACGCCTCCGTCGCCGCCGTGAACCAGGGCGGCCGCCGCAAGGGCGCCGCCGCGGTCTACCTGGAGACCTGGCACGCCGACATCGAGGAGTTCCTTGAGCTCCGCGACAACACGGGCGAGGACCAGCGCCGTACGCACAACCTGAACCTGGCGCACTGGATCCCGGACGAGTTCATGCGCCGGGTCAACGCGGACGCCGACTGGTCGCTGTTCTCCCCCTCGGACGTGCCCGAGCTCGTCGACCTGTGGGGCGACGAGTTCGACGCCGCCTACCGCGCCGCCGAGGCCAAGGGCCTGGCCCGCAAGTCGATGCCGGCCCGCGACCTGTACGGCCGCATGATGCGGACCCTGGCGCAGACCGGCAACGGCTGGATGACCTTCAAGGACGCCTCGAACCGCACGGCCAACCAGACCGCCGAGCCGGGCTCGGTCGTGCACTCCTCGAACCTCTGCACCGAGATCATCGAGGTCACGAACGACGGCGAGACCGCGGTCTGCAACCTCGGCTCGGTCAACCTCGGCTCGTTCGTCGTGGGTTCGGACATCGACTGGGACCGCCTGGACGAGACCGTCCGCACGGCCGTCACCTTCCTCGACCGGGTCGTCGACATCAACTTCTACCCGACCGAGCAGGCCGGCAACTCCAACGCCCGCTGGCGTCCGGTCGGCCTGGGCGCCATGGGTCTCCAGGACGTCTTCTTCCAGCTGAAGCTGCCGTTCGACTCCGCCGAGGCGCGCGCGCTGTCCACCCGTATCGCCGAGCGGATCATGCTCGCCGCCTACGAGGCCTCCGCCGACCTCGCCGAGCGCAACGGCCCGCTCCCCGCCTGGGAGAAGACCCGCACGGCCCGCGGCGTCCTGCACCCGGACCACTACGACGTCGAGCTGAACTGGCCGGAGCGCTGGGCCGCCCTGCGCGAGCGGGTCGCCGCGGTCGGCATGCGCAACTCGCTGCTCCTGGCGATCGCGCCGACGGCGACCATCGCCTCGATCGCGGGCGTCTACGAGTGCATCGAGCCGCAGGTCTCCAACCTGTTCAAGCGCGAGACGCTCTCCGGCGAGTTCCTCCAGGTCAACTCGTACCTCGTCGACGAGCTGAAGAAGCTCGGCGTGTGGGACGCGCAGACCCGGGACGCGCTGCGCGACTCCAGCGGTTCGGTCGCCGGCTTCACCTGGATCCCGGCCGAGACGCGCGAGCTGTACCGCACGGCCTGGGAGATCCCGCAGCGCGGCCTGATCGACATGGCCGCCGCCCGTACGCCGTTCCTGGACCAGTCGCAGTCGCTGAACCTGTTCCTGGAGACGCCGACGATCGGCAAGCTGTCGTCGATGTACGCGTACGCCTGGAAGCAGGGACTGAAGACGACGTACTACCTGCGCTCGCGCCCGGCGACCCGGATCGCCCGCGCCGCCCAGGCGTCCACCACGGCCGCCGCCCCCATCCCCGTCCAGCAGGCGGTCCTCGACGCCGACGCGCTCGCCTGCTCCCTTGAGAACCCCGAGTCCTGCGAGGCCTGCCAGTAATGAGCACCAACGAGAAGAAGAACCTGCTCGACCCTGGCTTCGAGCTGACTCTCCGCCCCATGCGCTACCCGGACTTCTACGAGCGCTACCGGGACGCGATCAAGAACACCTGGACGGTGGAGGAGGTCGACCTCCACTCCGACGTCGCCGACCTCGCCAAGCTGACCCCGGCCGAGCAGCACATGATCGGCCGTCTGGTCGCGTTCTTCGCGACGGGCGACTCGATCGTCGCGAACAACCTGGTCCTGACGCTCTACAAGCACATCAACTCCCCGGAGGCGCGGCTGTACCTGAGCCGTCAGCTCTTCGAGGAAGCGGTCCACGTCCAGTTCTACCTGACCCTCCTGGACACCTACCTGCCCGACCCGGACGACCGCGCCGCCGCGTTCGACGCCGTCGAGAACATCCCCTCCATCCGCGAGAAGGCGCAGTTCTGCTTCAAGTGGATGGACTCGGTCGAGAAGATCGACCGGCTGGAGACGGCCTCCGACCGCCGCCGCTTCCTGCTGAACCTGATCTGCTTCGCCGCCTGCATCGAGGGCCTGTTCTTCTACGGCGCCTTCGCGTACGTGTACTGGTTCCGGTCCCGCGGCCTGCTGCACGGCCTGGCGACCGGCACCAACTGGGTGTTCCGCGACGAGACCATGCACATGAACTTCGCGTTCGAGGTCGTCGACACCGTCCGCAAGGAGGAGCCCGAGCTCTTCGACGCCGAACTCCAGCAGCAGGTCACGGACATGCTGAAGGAGGCCGTCGAGGCGGAGCTCCAGTTCGGCCGTGACCTGTGCGGCGACGGCCTGCCGGGCATGAACACCGAGTCCATGCGCGAGTACCTCCAGTGCGTCGCCGACCAGCGCCTCCAGCGCCTCGGCTTCGCCCCGGTCTTCGGCTCCGAGAACCCCTTCTCCTTCATGGAGCTCCAGGGCGTCCAGGAGCTCACCAACTTCTTCGAGCGCCGCCCGTCCGCCTACCAGGTGGCCGTCGAGGGCTCGGTGGACCTGGACGAGGACTTCTAGGTCTCCGCTGTACGAGGAAGGGCCCCGCACTCGACGAGTGCGGGGCCCTTCCTCGTAGGCCCCTTCCTCACAGGCCACTTCCGCATAGGCTCACCGGCATGGGTGATCTCGTACGGATGCGTGTCCTGGCCGGAGCCGCGGCCCTGGCGACGGTGGCGGCGGGCCTGGGGACCAGATCCGTGGCGTCCGGAGAGATCGCCAAATACGCGGGGGACGCGCTCTACACGGTGCTGATCGCGGCCCTGGTGGTGCTGGTCGCGCCCCGGACGCGGCCCCTGCTCGCGGCGGGGATCGCCCTCGGGTTCAGCTGCGCCGTGGAGTTGTTCCAGCTGACCGGCCTGCCGGCCTCGATGGCCGCGCACAGCACCCTGGCGCGGCTGGTGTTCGGCACGTCGTTCAACGCGCCGGACCTGTTCTGGTACGCGATCGGCGCGGCGGTCGGCTGGGCCGGCCACCGCGCCGTGAGCGCGAGAAGGCGAGATCAGGCGTTCGGCACCGTCTCGTAGCGGGGGGTGCCCTCCGCCATCTGCTTCAGGGCGTCCTTGCGGTCGCGCTTGGAGAGGCGGTCGATGTACAGGTAGCCGTACAGGTGGTCCGTCTCGTGCTGGAGGCAGCGGGCGAAGTAGCCGGTGCCGCGGACCTTGATCGGGTTGCCCTGGGCGTCCTGGCCGTGGACCTCCGCGTAGTCGGGGCGGGCCAGCTCGGCGTAGGCGGTCGGCACCGAGAGGCAGCCCTCGTTGGACTCGTCCAGGACGCGCAGGTCGGCCGGGAGCTCCTGGAGGACCGGGTTGACGACGACGCCGGTGTGGCGGACGCCCTCGTCGTCGGGGCAGTCGTAGACGAAGACCTTGAGGTCGACGCCGATCTGGTTCGCGGCCAGGCCCACGCCCTCGGCGGCCTTCTGGCTGGCGAACATGTCGTCGATGAGCTTCGCGAGCTCGTCGTCGAACTCGGTGACGTCCTTGCACTCCTTGTGGAGGACCGGGTTGCCGACCACCGTGATCGGACGCGCGGTGCCGCGCTCGCGGTACGCGAGCTCGCGCGCCTCGCAGTCCTCCGTGTCGACGACGAACCCGTCGTTGATCTGCTCGTCAGTCTCCTGCTGCGCCATTCCGCCGCACGCCTTCCTCAGAACCCCAGTCGATGGTCCTGTACAGCCTAAGGGCAGGCTCAGCAGACCTCTTCCAGATCCCGCCACTCACGGCTGTCCGGACTGTCCGCCACCCAGCCGTCGAGGAGCCCGCGGACCAGGCCCGCGGGGGCCGCGATGCCGCACTCGCGCTCCGGCACCCACAGCTCGCCGGGCGAGCGGTGGCCGAGCGGTCCTGGATGGCCCGGCTCGCTGTGGTCGTGCGGGTCGGAGTGCTCGCCCTCGCCCTCGGCGCTCGGCATCGTCGACTCCGAACAGGCGCGGCAGAGCAGCCGCACGGACGACGACCAGTCCTCGGCGGCGAAGCCCGCCTCGGCGGCGAGCTGCTCCAGGGCGTCCCGGTCGGCCTCGGTGGCGGCCTCCAGGAGGACCACCCAGGTGGGGACGGGGGACGGCGCCCACAGCTCGATCTCGTCGAAGACGGGGTAGGAGGGGCCGGCGGTGGTGGTCCGCTCGCCGTTCGGCACACCGTCGTGGAGCACGACCTCGCCCCAGCGGCGCCCGGAGGACGGCAGCGGGATGGAGAGGACCTCGATCCGGGCCGGGTCGAGCCTGCGGCCCCACACGACCTCGGCCTCGCCCTCGGGCGAGAGCCGGACGGCGGCGCTGCCCAGCTCCATGCCGGCGGGCTCGCCGGTGCCCGCGGCGGCCCCCGGCACCTTGAGGCCGTAGGCCTGCCAGGCGCGGCGGGCCAGCGGCCAGTCCTGGAGCGCGGTGGCGGCGATGCCGACGTTCCACCAGTCGGGGGCGCCGGACTCCTTGTCGAGCAGCGCGACCGCGCGCAGCCCGGCGGCCCTGGCCTGCTCCCAGTCGTGCCGGAACTTGTGCAGCAGCGCCAGGTTGAACCAGGACTCGGAGAGCCAGGGCTCCAGATCCGCCGCACGCGTCAGAAGGGCGCCCGCGTCCTCGTACCGGCCGTCGCCGATCAGCGTGAACGCCCGGTCGGTGGCCTGCCGCCACGAGGCGGAGGGCCGATGCCGTACCTTCCCGAAGATCTTCACGATTCCCGCCTGCCGGTCGCTTCACCCTCTTGTTCGCATCCAACCATGCCCGGTCGGAGGCGCGCTCATTACCCATGGGTTACCCCAGAGGGACGGAGGTCACCCCAGCGGCTCCACCTCGCGCCAGGACCCTGGCCAGGCATTCGACGACATCCGGGTGATAGTCGCGGGCGGTGCCGAGCCTGAGGCGTTCGAGCGCGTCCAGGGCCGCGCCCGCCCCGTCGCCGGCGAGGTCGTCGTAGGCGTTGACCGCGCGGACGATCCGGGCGGGCACCGGCTGCTCGCGGTAGGGGTCGGCCTGCCGCTCGACGATCACGGCGACGGAGGCGGCTACGCCGGTCATGCGGACCACCTCGCCGCCCAGGAGGGCGATCCTGCGCTGTTCCTCGGCGGGCAGCAGGGCGGTGGCTCCGCCCTCGACCGGGTCGACGAGGGAGAGCTGTCCGATGTCGTGCATGAGCGCCGCGTGCTCGAGGACGGTCAGCTCGGGCCCGGAGAGGCCCAGCTCGCGCCCGACGGCGGTGCTGAGCGCGGCCACCCGGCGGGCGTGCCCGGGCGGGGTGCAGCCGGCGATCTCGGTGGCGCGGGCCAGGGAGGCGATGGTCTGCCGGTTGACGGTCCGCACGGCCGCGTACCGCCGGAAGGAGACCTGGGTGAGCAGCAGGGGCACGGCGAGCACGGGCAGCGCCCACAGGCCCGCGCCCGCCACGCCGAGGGCCATGACGGCTCCGGTGGCGCAGACGGCGGAGCCGATGCCGAGGAGCGCGCGCAGTTCGTCGCGGAGGAGGGGGCCGTACGGGAATCCCGTGCGGGCGCGGAGCACCAGGGCGGCGAGCACCGCGTCGCACAGGGCGGTGAGGACGAGCAGGAGCAGCAGGAACAGGGCGTACCAGGGGCCCTGGCCGAGGTACTCGACGACGGCCCCCGAGTTGTAGAGGGGCTGGAAGCAGAGGGCGGCGAAGCCGACGGTGAGGACGCGGCGGGCGAGGTGGTCGAGGCCGGGTCCGTGGCCGCGGGCCAGGTGGGGGACGATCCCGGCGAGCCCGGCGGCGACGACGACGGCGACGATCTGGAGGACGCCGTGCGTGGTGACGCCGCCGGCGCTCTGTCCGAGCAGGGCGTACGCGAGGGCTCCGGCGGCGGCCAGCGGGGCGGGTTCCCGTTCCCCGGTCTCTCCCGCGGCGGAGCCGGGCCCGGGGGCGGCGCCCCAGCGGGCGAGCTCGCCGAGGACGATGAGGGTGCCGAAGGCGAGGGCGTTGCCGGGTTCGTCGACGCCGTACCAGAGGGTGGAGCCGAGGCCGGCGAGGCTGAGCAGCGCCGCCGCCCCGTACAGGGTGCCGACGGTGACGGTTCCCGGTCTCACGCGCGCTCCTTGGGGCGGTCGGCGGCGGGGGCGGCCTCGTCGCGGGGCGGCGGCACCCGGTCGGGCTGGGGTGCCTCGTCGGCGGTGACGGCGGGCTGCCAGCCGTGCCGGTCGAGGGCGCTGACGAGGGCGGCGACCATCCGGGGGTCGAAGTGGGTGCCGGCGCACCGCTCCAGTTCGGCGACGGCCGTGGGCACCGGGCGGGCCCTGCTGTAGGAGCGGGTGGAGGTCATGGCGTCGAAGGCGTCGGCGACGGCGACCACCCGGGCGAATTCGGGAATCTGCTCACCGCTCAGGCCGTACGGGTAGCCGCTGCCGTCCATGCGTTCGTGGTGGTGGAGGATCGCGTCCCGTGCCTCGCCGAGGAAGCCGATGCCGCGGACCATCTCGTGGCCGTACTCCGGGTGCAGTTCGATGACCCGGCGCTCCTCGGGGGTGAGGGGCCCGTCCTTGCGGAGGACCCGGGTGGGCACGCCGAGTTTGCCGACGTCGTGCAGGATGCCGGCGAAGCGGACGACGTCCAGGCGCTCCTCGGCGAGTCCGAGTTCACGGGCGATCAGGACCGAGGCGTGGCCGACCCGTTCGCTGTGGCCGCGGGTGTAGCGGTCCTTGATGTCGACGGCCTGCACGAGGGCGCGGATGGTGGCCTGGTGGGCGGCGCGCTCGCGGTGGTACTGGGCGAAGACCCAGCAGGAGATGTACATCGGGAGCATCACGAAGAGGGCGGCGACGGGTCCGTAGGTGCTGCGCCAGAGGACGGCCATCATCAGTCCGGCGAGCCCGTGCACGAGGTGCGGGGCGACCGCCCGGCCGAGCGGGCCGCGCCAGGCGGAGCGGAGCGGCAGGGCGTCCGCGGTGGCCCGGATGCCGCCGTCGAGGGCGGTGAGGACGAGGCAGAAGGCGAGCGCGGCGGCGCTCGCGGGCAGCAGCGCGTACGGCAGGTCGGGGGCGGCCGCGCCGCGGCCGAGGGCGGCCGGCCCGCCGAGGGCGCCGGCGGTGACGGCGGCGGCCCAGACGGCGAGGGCGGTGGAGGCGGCCCGCCAGGCGCGGCGGGGTGCGACGGGCGGCTCGTCGACGCGGGCGAGGAGGCTGCCGGGCAGCGCGGTGAGCACCGCGGCGGCGGGTGGCAGCAGCAGTGCGGCGGCGAGGAGTACGGGGAAGAAGGAGCCGGTGCCGGCGGGGACGGAGCCGCCGAGCGCGCGGCCGATGAGCCGGCAGCGGGCGGGCAGCTCGCAGAGCGCGTACAGGGCGGCGAGGAGCGCGACCGTCCCCCAGGGGACGCCCGCGCCGGGCCGCAGCGCGGGCAGCGCGGAGGCTCCGGCGGCGAGCAGGGCGCAGCCGATGTACACGCGTGCCGCTCGCGGAATGACCTTCACGCCCATCACGGCTGTCACGCTAGCGAGTCGAACGGCGTCGTACGGCCGGGTACAGGCGATTCGCACCATCGGGTGATACAAGCTGATATATGCGTAAGGCCGCCGTGAGCATGCCCCGGCGGCCTTCGTCCCCGCACGGGAGGGTGCTACTCCTGCGGGGCCGGCGTCGCCGGAGCGCTCGCCGTGATGTCCTGCTCCGGCACCAGGTGCCCGGCGCGGATCAGGTCGATCCGGCCCATGACCTTGGCGCGCAGGTCGGTGGGCACGTCGTCACTGCCGCAGCAGCGCTTGACGAGCTTCTTCACCGCCTGCTCGAGGCCGTACTTCTCCAGGCACGGGGAGCACTCCTCGAAGTGCACCTCGAACTTGGTGCAGTCCGTGTCGGGCATCTCGTTGTCGAGGAACTCGTAGAGATGATCGAGGACCTCAGAGCAGTCCGTCTCGTGCGGCTCTCCGCAGCTCATGAGCCCGAGCCTTTCAGATCGTTCGACGACTCACCGGCGCCCGCGGGAACGAGCCCGCGGTCACGGGCGTAGTCCTCGAGCATGCCGCGCAGCTGGCGGCGACCCCGGTGCAGTCGGGACATCACCGTACCGATGGGTGTCCCCATGATGTCCGCGATCTCCTTGTACGCAAAGCCCTCGACATCGGCGAGATAGACGGCGATGCGGAACTCCTCGGGAATCGCCTGGAGCGCTTCCTTCACGTCCGAGTCCGGCAGGTGGTCGAGGGCCTGCGACTCCGCCGAGCGCAGCCCGGTCGACATGTGCGACTCGGCGCGGGCGAGCTGCCAGTCCTCGATCTCCTCGGCGGCGCTGCGCTGGGGCTCGCGCTGCTTCTTGCGGTACGAGTTGATGAAGGTGTTCGTGAGGATCCGGTAGAGCCACGCCTTGAGGTTCGTGCCCTCACGGAACTGGTGGAAGGATCCGTACGCCTTCGCGTAGGTCTCCTGCACCAGGTCCTCCGCGTCCGCGGGGTTGCGCGTCATGCGCAGCGCGGCCGAGTACATCTGGTCGAGGAATCCGAGGGCGTCCCGCTCGAAGCGCGCGTTGCGCTCAGCGGTCGTCTCCTCGGGGCCGTCGTCGGTCCCTGTGTCGGTCCCAGTGACCGGACCCACCTCCTCCAGCGCGGCGGCGAGCCCGAGGGCGGACCCGCTCGTTTCGGAGGATAGACGAGGAACCGCTCCGCCCGCCGCCCGAATAGGGGCCGCCTTGGGCGCGGGCAGCACTGTCCAGTCGAGGTCAGCGGCCTGCGCGCGCTCCGGGCAGATGGTCGAACCCATGCGACGGACTCCCTCTTCCTTGCTCTCACACCGACGCACCGAACAACAGCGGCCCCCCCGCTTCGCATTCCCGGTTCCGGGCGGTGTGTCAGCGGAGTCCGTCGATCCACTCGGCGACCCCGTCCACCAGGAGGCCGAGCGCCTCCTCCTGGCCGAGCGGCGCCCGCTTCGGGAGCGCGAAGCCGTGGTCCCCGTACGGGATCTCCACCAGCCCGTACGGACCTTCCGGGTACTCCTCGGGCCGACCGAAGGGGTCGTTGCCGCCCTGGACGACCAGGGTGGGCAGCCCGGTGCCGAGGAGCTCCTCGGCGCGGGACCGCTCCGGCTTGCCCGGCGGGTGCAGCGGGAAGCTCAGCGCGAGGACAGCCCGCGCGCCCAGCTCCCGCCCGGTCCGGCAGGCGACCCGGGCGCCGGCGCTGCGGCCGCCCGCGACGACCGGGAGTCCCGGCTTCGCGAGGGCGGGCCAGAGTCCGCGCCAGCCGGTGTCGAGGGTCTTGGGC
This sequence comes from Streptomyces sp. NPDC037273, assembly GCF_055603625.1. Taxonomy (NCBI): domain Bacteria; kingdom Bacillati; phylum Actinomycetota; class Actinomycetes; order Kitasatosporales; family Streptomycetaceae; genus Streptomyces; species Streptomyces sp. NPDC037273. The sequence continues at coordinate 264,049 of NZ_JBVJVO010000003.1, read as the reverse complement.
GCGGGGGCGACCTTCTTGCCGGCGACCCGCCACGGCTGTTCGACGAGGGCGACGGTCACCCCGCGCGCGGGGAGCGCGCCGGCGAGCGCCTGGAGGTCGCGGGCCTCGATGCCGCCGCCGGCGCCGTGGCCGAGGGCGAGGACGGCCCAGGGCTTCGTCGCCTCGTGCCAGGTGACGCGGGCCTCGCCGGCGTCGGTGGAAACGGTCTCGTACTGTGTCACGTCCTTGGTCACGCCCCCATCCTGCCGCGCGCGACCGGCCCGGGGGCGGCGCTCAGAACAGCGTGCCGAGCTCCGGGCCCGACAGCTCCGCAAGCAGCTCGGGGCCGTTGTTGCGGACGCTGCTGACGGCGGTGGCGACGGGATAGGCCCGCATCAGGCCCTGCGGTGGCGGCGCGAGCAGGCCCCGCAGCTCGTCCGGGTCCGTGCGCGCCGGGTCGAGCCAGGCGTCCCAGCGCTCCGGGGTCAGCATCAGCGGCATCCGGGGGTGGATGTCGTGGAGCGAGCGGGGGCCCTCGGCCGGGGCGACGCCCAGAGGCCCGGTCTCGGCCTCGGTGGTGATCACCGAGCAGGTCACCCACCAGGCGTTCGGATGCCCGGCGGGCATCGTCGGGTCCCGCCAGAACTCGTAGAGCCCGGCCATCGCGAAGACCGAGCCGTCGGCGGGGGTCACGAAGTACGGCTGCTTGCGCGCCCGCTTCCGCTTCCCCTCGACCTCAAGGTCCCGCTCGTCCACGCCGGTCACCCACTCGTAGTAGCCGTCGGCGGGCAGGATGCAGCGGCGGGAGGCGAAGGCGCTCTTGAAGGAGGGCTTCTCGTGCAGGGTCTCCGCCCGCGCGTTGATCATCCGGGCGGCGCCCTCGGGCGACTTCGCCCAGGACGGCACGAGTCCCCACTTCAGCGCGCGCAGCTGGCGAACCGGACGGGGGGATCCGGCGTCTTTCACAGCACGCTCCAGGACCACCCAGACGTCCTTGGTGGGCGCCACGTTCCAGTCCGGGGCCAGGGTCTCCGCCGGCACCCCCGTCTCCACCCCGAACAGCCCGACGAGGTCCTCGGGCCGCCGGCTCGCTGCAAACCGTCCGCACATGCGTGCCACACTGCCACGATCCCGAACCCCATCGAGGAGCCGTCCGCGAAATGACCGAGATCCTCGGCACCCAGCCCGCTCCCGACCTGTGGATCGTCTACGTCACCGCCGCCTGCGCGCTGGCCCTGGTCGCGTTCCGCACCCTCTGGCTGCCGGCCCGCAACGCGATCACGATCGCCCACGAGGGCGGCCACGGGCTCGTCGCGGTCGCCACCGGCCGCCGGCTCGAAGCGATCCGGCTGCACTCGGACACCAGCGGGCTGACGGTGAGCCGCGGCCGTCCGACCGGCGTCGGCGTCGTCCTCACCCTGGCCGCCGGATACCCGGCGGCCCCGCTGCTCGGCCTCGGCGGCGCCGCCCTGCTCGGCACCGGCCACGTCACCCTGCTGCTGTGGGCCGCGACCGCCCTGCTCCTCGCCCTCCTGGTGATGGTCCGCAACGCGTACGGGATCCTCACCGTCGTCCTGACGGGCGCCGCCTTCCTCCTGATCTCCCTGCTGACCGGCCCCGACGTCCAGTCGGCCTTCGCCTACGCGGTGGTGTGGTTCCTGCTCCTCGGCGGCGTCCGGCCGGCCTTCGAGCTCCAGGCGAAGCGGCGCCGCGGCGGCGCCCCCGACTCCGACGCGGACCAGCTCGCGGGCCTCACCCACGTGCCCGCCGGGGTGTGGCTCCTCTTCTTCCACACGGTGTCGATCTGCTGCCTGATCGGCGGCTGCCGCTGGCTCCTGCGGTTCTGACACCCCCGTACAGTGAGGACATGACCGCAGCAGCTTCCGCGCACACCGACCCGCCCGCCGACCTCTGGCCCGCCCCGCACGCGAGCGGCGCCGTCGACGCGACCGTCACCGTGCCCGGATCGAAGTCGGTCACCAACCGGGCCCTGGTGCTCGCCGCGCTCGCCTCCGAGCCCGGCTGGCTGCGCCGCCCGCTGCGCTCCCGCGACACCCTCCTGATGGCCGAGGGGCTCCGTACCCTCGGCGTGAAGATCGAGGAGGGCGTCGGCCCGGACGGCTCTGGTGAGGCCTGGCGGATCATCCCCTCGCCGCTGCGCGGCCCCGCCGGCGTCGACGTCGGCAACGCCGGCACGGTCATGCGCTTCCTGCCCCCGGTCGCGGCGCTCGCCGAAGGCCCGGTCCGCTTCGACGGCGACCGCCGCTCCCACGAGCGCCCGCTGCACGGCGTGATCGACGCGCTGCGCGCGCTCGGCGCCCGGATCGACGACGACGGCCGGGGCGCGCTCCCGATGACCGTGCACGGCGCCGGGGGTCTGGACGGCGGCACGGTCGAGATCGACGCCTCCTCGTCCTCCCAGTTCGTCAGCGCCCTGCTGCTGTCCGCGCCCCGCTTCAACCAGGGCGTCGAGGTACGGCACGTGGGCGGCCGGCTCCCCTCGCTCCCGCACATCCGGATGACCGTGGACATGCTGCGCGCGGTCGGCGCCAAGGTCGACGAGCCGGAGCACGGCGGCGCGCCGGACGTGTGGCGGGTCGCGCCCTCCGCGCTCCGCGGCCGGGACCTGGTCGTCGAGCCCGACCTGTCGAACGCGCAGCCGTTCCTGGCGGCGGCGCTCGTGACCGGCGGCCGGGTGACGATCCCCGACTGGCCGCGCCGGACCACCCAGCCGGGCGACGAGCTGCGTCGGATCTTCACCGAGATGGGTGGCTCCTGCGAGCTGACCGACGAGGGCCTGACCTTCACCGGCACCGGCCGGATCCACGGCATCGACGTCGACCTCGGCGAGGTCGGCGAGCTGACCCCGGGCATCGCGGCCCTCGCGGCCCTGGCCGACTCCCCCTCCACCCTGCGGGGCGTGGCACATCTGCGGCTGCACGAGACGGACCGGCTCGCCGCGCTCACCAAGGAGATCAACGAGCTGGGCGGCGACGTGACCGAGACCGAGGACGGTCTCCACATCCGCCCGCGCCCGCTGCACGGCGGCGTCTTCCACACGTACCACGACCACCGGATGGCGACGGCGGGCGCGATCATCGGCCTCGCGGTCGAGGGCGTGCTGATCGAGGACGTGGCGACCACGGCGAAGACCTTGCCGGACTTCCCCGGGATGTGGACCGAAATGCTCGGGGCCTGACCATGCGGCGTTACGGCAAGCACACCGACGAGGACGACATCCGCCAGCGGCCCAACCGCAAGGGCACCCGTCCCCGTACCACCATCCGGCCCAAGCACGAGGACGCCGTCGAGGGCATGGTCCTCACCGTCGACCGCGGCCGGCTGACCTGTCTGGTCGACGACCGGATCGTGACCGCCATGAAGGCGCGCGAGCTGGGCCGCAAGGCCGCCGTGGTCGGCGACCGGGTCTCGATCGTCGGCGACCTGTCCGGCGAGAAGGACACCCTGGCCCGGATCGTGCGGATCGGCGAGCGCAGCTCGGTGCTGCGGCGCACGGCCGACGACGACGACCCGTTCGAGCGGGTGGTCGTCGCCAACGCCGACCAGCTGGCGATCGTCACCGCGCTCGCCGACCCGGAGCCGCGCCCCCGGCTGATCGACCGCTGTCTGGTCGCCGCCTACGACGGGGGGCTCTCCCCGCTGCTCGTGCTCACCAAGTCGGACCTGGCGCCGCCGGACTCGCTCCTGGAGATGTACGGGGCGCTCGGCGTGCCGTACGTGGTGACCACCCGCGACGAGTTCGTCGACGGGGTGGCCGCCGAGCGGGTCCACGAGCACCTCAAGGGCCGGACGACCGCGTTCGTCGGCCACTCCGGCGTCGGCAAGACGACCCTGGTGAACGCCCTGGTGCCGCCGGAGCGGCGGCGTACCACCGGGGTGGTCAACGCGGTCACCGGCCGCGGCCGGCACACCACCACCTCGGCGCTGGCCCTGCCGCTCAACGACAAGGAGGGCGGCTGGGTCATCGACACGCCGGGCGTGCGCTCCTTCGGTCTGCACCACGTCGACCCGTCCCGGGTCATCCACGCCTTCCCCGACCTGGAGCCGGGTACGGAGAACTGCCCGCGCGCGTGCAGCCACGACGAGCCGGACTGCGCGCTCGACGCGTACGTGGCGGAGGGGCACGCCGATCCGGCGCGGCTCGTGTCGCTGCGGCGCCTGCTCGCGACCAGGGAGCGACGCGAGGGCGACTGAGCCACCGGCGTTTACGGCCGAGCGCCGGCGGATAAGGGCATAATCGCACCAAGTGCGACGAAGCAGTCACCGACGGCGTGGGAGGCACTGACGATGGCGTGGCTGCTGGTGGTGATCGCGGGGATCCTGGAGACGGGCTTCGCGGTCTGCCTGAAGCTCTCGCACGGTTTCACCCGGCTGTGGCCGACGATCGCCTTCGCGGCCTTCGCGCTCGGCAGCTTCGGCCTCCTCACCCTCGCGCTGCGGAAGCTGGACGTCGGCCCGGCGTACGCGGTGTGGACGGGGATCGGCGCGGCCGGGACGGCGATCTACGGCATGGTCTTCCTCGGTGACGTGGTCTCCACGCTCAAGATCGTCTCGATCAGCCTGGTCATCGCCGGCGTCATCGGGCTCCAGCTCTCCGGCTCGGCGCACTGACCCTCGGGCGGCACCGGCGCCACCACATGGCTGAGCGCGAGCCGTACGGCGAGTTCGCAGCCGGCGGCCCACCGCTCCCCCGCACAGGCCGCGGTCTGCGCCACGAGCTCGCCGGGCGCGGGCGGTCCCGCGTCGGCTCGCCGCTGCGCGGGTACGGGGGCGGGCCGGGCGCCGGGCCTGGCCGGCCGGGGCGCGGGCAGCCGCTCGTCCCAGGCGCCGGTGAGCAGGGCCCGCAGTATCGGGCGCACGGCGGCCTCGGCGACGATCCACTCGGCCACGGCGACGACGTTCCGGCCGGGCGGCGCCGGGGCGGCGAGCAGGGTGCGGACGCCCTGGAGATAGCCGTCGGCCTCCCTCCGTACCAGCGCGCGGGCGAGTCCCTCCTTGCTGCCGAACTCGTTGTAGAGCGTCTGCCGGGAGACGCGTGCGGCGGCGGCGAGGTCGGCCATGCGGATCGCGGACCACGGCCGGTGGGCGAGCGCGGCCAGCGCGGCGTCGAGCAGGGCGGCGCGGGCGTTCGCCATCGTCACCTCCGGGAGGGAACGGTTCTCCGCTCAGGTACCGCCCCAGCGTCGACAGCCGCCCGTCCCCTGTCAAGGGTCTCCGGCGGGGTCGCGCGGGGCGCCCGTGGACGCTTCCCCGGGCGTTCGCGCCACGGGGATAGAGTGCCGGTCATGGCCGATTACCACGATGATCTGCGTCTCGCCCACGTCCTCGCGGATGCCGCCGACGCGGCCACCATGGACCGATTCCAGGCGCTCGACCTCAAGGTCGAGACCAAGCCGGACATGACCCCGGTGAGCGAGGCCGACAAGGCCGCCGAGGAGCTGATCCGCGGACAGCTCCAGCGGGCCAGGCCGCGCGACGCGATCCTGGGCGAGGAGTACGGCGTCCAGGGCTCGGGCCCGCGCCGCTGGGTGATCGACCCGATCGACGGCACCAAGAACTACGTGCGCGGGGTGCCGGTCTGGGCGACCCTGATCGCGCTGATGGAGGCCGGCGACACCGGGTTCCAGCCGGTGGTCGGCGTGGTGTCGGCCCCGGCGCTCGGGCGCCGCTGGTGGGCCGCGAAGGGCAGCGGCGCGTACACCGGCCGCAGCCTCTCCTCGGCGACCCGGCTCGGCGTCTCGAAGGTCGCGTCCCTGTCGGACGCCTCCTTCGCGTACTCCTCGATCAGCGGCTGGGAGGAGCAGGGCCGGCTCGACGGCTTCCTCGACCTCACGCGCGCGTGCTGGCGGACCCGCGCCTACGGCGACTTCTGGCCGTACATGATGGTCGCCGAGGGCTCCGTGGACATCTGCGCCGAGCCCGAGCTCTCCCTCTGGGACATGGCCGCCGTCGCGATCGTCGTCCAGGAGGCCGGCGGCACCTACACCGGCCTCGACGGCCGCCACGGCCCCCACAGCGGCAACGCCGCCGCCTCCAACGGCCTCCTCCACGGCGACCTCCTCAGCTACCTCAACCAACAGCCCGCCGAGGCCTGAGCGCCCGCCGCACCCCCGGGGGCGCCTCGCGCGCCCCCTTGTCGGCCTCCTCCCCCGGTGTCACTCTGAGAGTCCCCCCACTTGTGAACTTGTGAATTCCTTCTCGTTGAAGGCGGGAGGGGTTCACCAAGGAGGTGGCTCCGTCCATGCTCGTCCGTGACGCCATGAGCACCGTGGTCCTCACCATCGGCCCCGCACACACCCTCCGGCAGGCGGCAAGGCTGATGTCGGCGCGCCGCGTCGGCGCGGCGATCGTCCTCGACACCGACGCAGGCGGGCTCGGGATCATCACCGAGCGCGACATCCTGAACTCCCTGGCCCGCGACCAGGACCCCGACCTGGAGACGGCGGGCTCGCACACCACCCGGGACGTCGTCTTCGCCGCCCCCGGGTGGACCCTGGCGGAGGCGGCCGAGGCGATGACGCACGGCGGCTTCCGCCACCTGGTGGTCCTCGACGACCGGGGGCCCGTCGGCATCGTCTCCGTCCGCGACATCATCCGCTGCTGGATCCCGGTGCACAGCGTGGCCGGGTGAGCGGACCCGGCGCGTGACACGAAAGCGGGCCGGGACTCCGTACGGAGATCCCGGCCCGCTCTCTGTCTACGGCAAGCGCCCTCAGCCGCGGAGGGCCTGGACCGCGGCGTCGAGCCGCTTGCCGAAGTCGCCGTCCGCCTGGCGGAAGTTGTCGATCGCCCGCTCGGCGATGTCGTCGCGCGAGACCTTGGCGATGAAGCCGGCCAGGTTCGCGACCAGACGGCCCTTCTCGTCCTCCGACATCAGGCGGTAGAGGTTGCCGGCCTGGACGAAGTCGCTGTCCTCGGCGTGCGAGGGGGCGGCGTGGTCGCCCGTGACGCCGGAGACGGCGGTCGGCTGCCACAGCGGCCGGTCGGTCTGGTGCGGGCCGCCGAAGCTGTTCGGCTCGTAGTTCTTCGCGCCCTTGTGGCGGCCGTCGTAGAGGTAGCCGTCACGCGAGTTGGTGCGCGCCTCGGTGGCGTGCGGGCGGTTCACCGGCAGGTGGTCGGCGTTGATGCCGACGCGGTAGCGGTGGGCGTCGCCGTAGGCGAAGAGGCGGCCCTGGAGCATCTTGTCCGGGGAGGGGCCGATGCCGGGCACGAAGTGCGCGGGGCTGAAGATCGACTGCTCGACCTCGGCGAAGATGTTCTCCGGGTTGCGGTTGAGCTCCAGCTTGCCGATCTCGATCGGCGGGTAGTCCTCGTGCGGCCACACCTTGGTGAGGTCGAACGGGTTGAAGCGGTAGTTCGCCGCGTCGGCCGCGGGCATGATCTGGACCTGCACGGTCCAGCTCGGGAAGTCGCCGCGCTCGATGGCCTCGCGCAGGTCGCGCTGGTGCGAGTCCGGGTCCTCGCCGGCGAGGCGGTTGGCCTCGTCCTGGGTGAGGTTCTTGATGCCCTGGTCGGTCTTGAAGTGGTACTTGACCCAGAAGACCTCGCCGGCCTCGTTGTTCCACTGGAACGTGTGCGAGCCGTAGCCGTTCATGTGGCGGTACGAGGCGGGGATGCCGCGGTCGCCGAAGAGCCAGGTGACCTGGTGGGTCGACTCCGGGGAGAGGCCCCAGAAGTCCCAGACGTTGTCGGCCTCCTGCGAGCCCGAGTACGGGTCGCGCTTCTGGGTGTGGATGAAGTCGGGGAACTTGATGGCGTCCTTGATGAAGAACACCGGGGTGTTGTTGCCGACGAGGTCGTAGTTGCCCTCTTCGGTGTAGAACTTCAGCGCCCAGCCGCGGGGGTCGCGGACCGCGTCGGCCGCACCGAGGTTGCCGGCGACGGTGGAGAAGCGCAGGAAGGTCTCGGTCTCCTTGCCGACCTCGGAGAGGAACTTGGCGCGCGTCCACTGCGAGACGTCACGGGTCAGCGTGAAGGTGCCGTAGGCGCCCGCACCGCGCGCGTGGACCACGCGCTCCGGGATGCGCTCGCGGTTGAAGTGGGCGAGCTTCTCGAGCAGGAGCTGGTCCTGGACCAGGACCGGACCGCCGACGCCCGCCGTCTCGCTGTTCTGGTTGTCGGCGACCGGCGCGCCGGCCTCCGTGGTGAGCGGTCCCTGCGTCACGTGCGCCTCCTGCGTCATTCCTGCGAGTCCTGTCTCTCGACCCGGCCCCTGAAAGGGCTCTTGGCCAATCCCGGTTTCGATCCTACGATAGACAATGTCTAAGTCAAGTGAACTTCCAAACTCACACCCGTTCGGGACCCCGCTCCCCCGGCTGTTAGGCTGGCCCTCATGAGTGACCTGTTGGAACGACTGCGCGGACGCGGCTGGCGGATGACCGCGCAGCGGCGTGTCGTGGCCGAAGTCCTCGACGGGGACCATGTGCACCTCACCGCCGACGAGGTCCACGCCCGCGCCGTGACGAGACTCCCCGAGATCTCCCGCGCGACCGTCTACAACACGCTGGGCGAGATGGTCACGCTCGGCGAGGTCATCGAGGTCGCCACCGACGGACGCGCCAAGCGCTACGACCCCAACGCGCACCGGCCGCACCAGCACCTGGTCTGCGGCCGTTGCGGTGCCATCCGCGACGTCCACCCGGCCGGCGACCCGATGGCGGACCTCCCTGACACCGAGCGCTTCGGCTTCACCATCTCGAACGTCGAGGTCACCTACCGGGGCATCTGCCCGAGCTGCGCGACCACGGCCTGACGCACCGGACTTCCGAGAACAAGCCCCCCGCCCGCGCGGGGGGCTTCTTTCGGTGCCGACGCATACGACGAAGGCCCGGATCCAGTGACTGGATCCGGGCCTTCGTTGCTACTGAGTAGCGGGGACAGGATTTGAACCTGCGACCTCTGGGTTATGAGCCCAGCGAGCTACCGAGCTGCTCCACCCCGCGTCGGTGAACCCAACCTTACGGGACCGTTCGGAGCAGGGCAAATCCATTAGGCGGTGAGCTCCTGGTGGAGCGCCTCGCTGAGCCGGGCCGCCCGCTCGGCGACCTCCGCGGGGCCGAGCTCGACCGCGCGGGCGCACCAGTGGCGCCCCTCGGTGAGCTCTCCCCGGCGTGCCGCGAGGAGCGCGAGCCGGAGCGCGGCGCGGCCGTGGCCGGCCCGGGCGGCCCGGGTCCACCAGAGAGCGGCCTCGCGCTCGCTGCCCTCGCGGGCGAGGAGCAGGCCGAGGTTGAAGGCGCCGTTGCGGCTGCCCGCCTCGGCCGCCTCGCGGTACCAGCGGTCGGCCTCGGCGAGGTCACCGCGCCCGGCGGCGAGCATGCCGACCCGCACCTGGGCGCGCCGGTGCCCCTGCTGGGCGGCGCGCTCGTACCACTCCTCGCACTCGGACTTCTCCTCGCGGGGCGCGCCGAGCACGGCGGGGCCGGGCTCGGGGCGGCGGGCGTCGAGCACGGAGGCGAGCCGGAAGGCGGCCTCGGCGCTGCCGCCGCCGGCCGCGCAGCGCAGGTGCCGCTCGGCGGTCCGCTCGTCGCCGTCCCTGAGGGCGGCGATGCCGACCTGGAGGGCGGCCTCGGTGTGCCCGGCGGCCGCGGCCCGCTCGTACCAGACCAGGGCCGTACGGTCGTCGTCGCGTCCGGCGTGCAGGATGCCCAGGTTGAAGGCGGCGTCGACGCTGCCGGCCTCGGCGGCCTTGGAGAACCAGGGCTCGGCGCCGTTGGCGTCGCCGGCCTGGAGCAGCAGGACGGCCAGCGCGTTGGCGGCCTCGCGGTGGCCGGCGTAGGCGGCGCGGCGGTACCACTGCTCGGCCTGCGGGATGCGGTCCTGGGCGGCGCAGAGCAGCCCGAGGTTGTAGGCGCCGTTGACGTCGCCGGCGTCCATGGCGGCCCGGTACCAGCGCTCGGCGGTCTGCTGCTCGCCGCGGGCGGCGTGCAGCGCGCCGAGGGCGTTCGCGGCGTTGCCGTCGCCGTCCTGGGCGGCACGCAGCCACCACACGGCGGCGCTCTCCTCGTCGCCCGCGTCGCGGAGCAGGAAGCCGAGGGCGCAGGCGGCCTTGGCCTCGCCCTCCTTGGCGGAGCTGAGGTACCAGCGGCCGGCCTCCTTGAGCTCGCCGCGGTGCTCCAGGATCGCGCCGAGGTGCAGCGCGGCCCGCCGGTGTCCGCGCGCGGCGGCCTGCCGGAACCACTGCTCGGCCTCGGCCGCCTCTCCGCTGGGCTCGCCGACGGCCGCCCCGGGCGCGGGCGCGCCCGCGACGCCGTCGGGGCGGACGCCCGGGGGCACCCGGAGGCGGCTGCCGGTGTCGTGCGGGCCGCGGACGGTGTCGGTGGCACGGCGTTCGAGGGCGACGGCGAGCCGGTAGGCGGCCTCGCGGTGGCCTTGTTCGGCGGCGGCGCGGAGCCAGCGCTCGGCGCCGACGTCGCTGCGGTGCTCCAGGAGGTCGGCGAGGGCGTAGGCGCCGAGGGCGTGGCCCTGCTCGGCGGCCTGGCGCAGCCAGTACTCGGCGGCCGGTTCGTCGCCGCGCTCGCGGTGGTGGCGGCCGAGCGCGTGGGCGGCGGGGGCGGATCCCGCGACGGCGGCGACCCGCCACCAGCCGGCGGCCTCGTCGGCGTACCCACGCTGGTGCAGCAGGACGCCCAGGTTGTTGGCGGCGGCCCGGTCGCCTTCGGCGGTGGCGCCGCGCAGGAAGGGCTCGGCGCCGTCGAGGTCGCCGCGGCGCAGCAGCAGCGCGCCGAGGGCGCTCATCGAGGCGAGGTCACCGCGCTCGGCGGCCCGTCGGTGCCGGGCCTCGGTCTCGGTCTCGGTCTCGTTCTCGGCGTCGGTGGTGCCGGCGCCGGTCGTGGCGGTGGTGTCGACGACCGCATCGACGGCCCCTACTGCCTCGATGATCTCGTCTGCGGCGTTTCTGGCGTGCCGCTGCACAAACCGCCCTGTCTCCAACAGAGTTGCCCTGTCCCCCATAAATACCATCGTCGCACCACCCGCAACCCGAGCACACCTGGTATACCGCAGCCAGTGAGGTCACTCAGCGTTTTGTCGACATGCCCACAGAGAGACAAGTCAAACACGCCTCACGCCAACTCGCCCCTTCCGTACCGCTCTTCGCACCCCCATGCAATACCGACACACGACGAGGGCCCGGATCCTGATGGATCCGGGCCCTCGTCCTCTGAGTAGCGGGGACAGGATTTGAACCTGCGACCTCTGGGTTATGAGCCCAGCGAGCTACCGAGCTGCTCCACCCCGCGTCGGTGAACCAACAGTACCACGACGCGGGGCAGAAACCCTCAGGTCAGCCGCCTGAGGGGCTCGTCTTGAGCTTCGCCCCGGCGTCCGCGGCCCGCTGGAGGGCCGCCTGCAGGTCCTCCTGCGCCTTGCCGTACGCGGTCCAGTCGCCCTTCTGCAGGGCGGCCTCGCCGGCGTCGTACGCCTTCTGGGCGTCGGAGATGGCCTGCTGCAGCGCGGCGTCGTTGGACGCCGGCGGCGGGGTGGTGCCCGGCGGCTTGGTGGTGCCCGGCGGGGTCGTCGGCGTGCTGGGCGCCTCCACCCCGAAGACCGCGTTGAGCGCCTTGGTGAGGTTGTCCTCGAACACCGTGGTGTCCTTGGTGGTGTCACCGTCCGGCTGGTCCGCGTCCACGTACGACACCGCGACCTTCTTCAGGAGCGGGTAGAGCGCGTTGCGGCCCTGGGCGTAGACCGGCTCCACGTACAGGAAGCCGCCGTCGAGCGGGACGGTCAGCAGGTTGCCGTACTGGATGTCCGAGTCGGCGCCCTTCATGTCCCGGACGAACTGGGCGACGGACGGAAGGCCGTTGAGCTTGCTCTGGACCTGTGCCGGGCCCGGCACGTCCTCGGTGACCCGCAGCAGTCTCAGCCGGCCGTACTCCTTGCTGGTGGCGTCGGCGTCGACCGCCATGAAGCCGCCCAGGTTGGGCCGCCCGTTCGGGGTGAACGTCGTCGTCAGCGAGAAGCGCTGCGCCGCGTCCCCGGGCATCTTCATGCTCAGGTAGTACGGCGGGACCGCGTTGCCGTCCTTGTTGGTCGGGTCGTCCGGCACCTGCCAGGCGTCCGAGCCGCTGTAGAACTGCGCGGGGTCGGTGACGTGGTAGCGGGTCAGCAGCTCGCGCTGGACCTTGAACATGTCCTGCGGGTAGCGCAGGTGTGCCATCAGGTCGCCCTTGATCTCGGACTTCGGCTTGACCGTGTCAGGGAAGGCCTTCATCCAGGTCTTGAGGACCGGGTCCTGGGTGTCCCACTCGTAGAGCTTCACCGTGCCGTCGTAGGCGTCGACGGTGGCCTTCACCGAGTTGCGGATGTAGTTGACCTGGTTCTGCTGGGCGACGACGGCGCGCTGCTGGTTGCCGACGGTCAGCGAGTCGGCCGTGGTGTCGCCGAGCGTGGTGCGCGAGGCGTACGGGTAGCCGTTGGTCGTCGTGTAGGCGTCGATGATCCACTGGATCCGGCCGTCGACGACCGCCGGGTAGGCGTCGCCGTCGATGGTCAGCCACGGGGCGACGGCCTCGACGCGCTCCTTCGGCGTGCGGTTGTAGAGGATCCGCGAACCCTCGCCGATGGCCCCCGAGTAGAGGATCTGCGGCTCGCTGAAGGCCACCGCGTACGCGGCGCGGTTGAAGGTGCTGGAGAGGCTGACGCCGCTCTTCTCCTTGTAGCTGGTGGTCTTCTCGCCGTTCTCCTCGTAGTCCAGCTCCTTCTGCGGGCCGCCCACGATCGAGTACTGGTCGGTCTTCTCGCCGTAGTAGATCCGCTGCTGGTACGTGCCGAGGGAGCCGGTCGTCGGCAGTCCGGACTCGGTGAAGACCGGGGAGCCGTTGGCGTCCGTCTGGGTGCCCGCGGCCATGATCGCGCCGAAGCCGTGGGTGTAGGTGAAGTGGTCGTTGATCCAGTTCCGCTTCGGGATGCCCTTGATGTTGAGCTCACGCAGACCGACGACGGTGTCCTTGCCCTGGTAGCGGTCGACGTCCAGGGTGGTCGGGAACTGGTAGTACTTCCGCTTCTGCTCCAGCTGCTGGAACGTCGGCGACACGATGTTCGGGTCGAGGACGCGGTAGCTGGCCGCCGTGTCGGCGTCCGTGCGCAGCTGGTCCTTGGCCTTCACCGTCGACTTGCCCGAGTAGTTCTCCGGCTTGGTCGAGTCGATCGCGTACGCCTTGCGGGTCGCGTCGATGTTCTTCTGGATGTACGGCGCTTCCTTGGCCTGCTCGTTCGGCTGGACCTGGAACTTCTGCACGATGGCCGGGTAGAGGCCGCCGATCAGGATCGCCGAGAGGACCATCAGGCCGAAGCCGATCACCGGCAGCTGCCAGGTGCGGCGCCAGAGCGTCGCGAAGAACAGCAGCGCGCAGATGACGGCGATGCAGAACAGGATCGTCTTCGCCGGCAGGTACGCGTTGGCGTCGACGTACCGCAGGCCCGTCCAGTTGCCGGTCGCCTTGAAGTCGCTGGACTTCACCGCGAGGCCGTACCGGTCGAGCCAGTAGGCCACGGCCTTCAGCGACACGAAGACGCCGAGCAGCACCGAGAGGTGGCCGGTGGCGGCGGCGGTCGCGCGGGCACCGGGGCTGGTGATCCGCAGTCCGCCGTACAGGTAGTGGGTGAGCGCGGCGGCGATCAGCGACAGGACCGCTGCGGCGAAGCCGAAGGCGAGGAGGAAGCGGTACCAGGGCAGGTCGAACGCGTAGAACGCCACGTCGAGGTCGAACTGCGGGTCCTTCTGGCCGAACTTCACTCCGTTGACCCACATCAACCAGGTCCGCCACTGCCCGGAGGCGGAGGCGCCGGCGATCAGGGCCACCAGGGCGGTGACCGCGAGCAGCACCCACTTCTTGAAGGGGGCGAGGCCCATCCGGTACCGGTCGAGGCTCTGCTGCTCCAGGGACATCGCGCTGAGCGGCGGCCTCAGCCGGTACGCCAGCCAGATGTTCAGGCCGACGGCCAGCCCCATCAGCAGGCCGAAGACCGCGAACAGGCCGATCTTGGTCCACAGCGTGGTGGTGAACACGGACGAGTACTTGACCGAGCGGTACCAGAGCCAGTCCGTCCAGAACCCGGCGAACATCACGAACGCCATGGCCAGCACGGCCAGCACGCCGAGCGTCATGAGCAGGGTACGGGCCCGCCGGGACGGCCGGCCGACTCTCATCCTTGGCCCGGACGGGCTCCCGCCGCGGTCCGGCATCTGGAAAGCCAACGTGCGCCCCTCGATGTTGATGCGTCTGAAAGCAGGCCCCGCGATCGTAGAGCCCACTGGTGCAACTTACTGAGGCTTTACCTAGTTCCCGTCTTCAGGGGAAGACGAGGCAGGATATTGCTCATGTCCAACGTTTCCCCCTCCGGCCCGGCGATGGCCGCGAGCCCCCTCACCCGCGCGGTGCTCGAGATCGACGAGTACGCGTCGGGTCTCGGCTGGGATCAGCCGGCCCGCCTCTTCGCCCTGGTCGACACCGCACGGCTGCGCGCCCAGGAACCCAAGCTCGCCTCCCAGCTCGGCCTGGGCGACGACGCCACCGCCTACACCCCCATCGAGCAGGACAAGCTGCCCCGCGGCAAGGCCCTCGACGAGTTCCTCGGCACGATCGCCTGGCCCGCGGGCGTCGCGGGCTGCGCGCTGACCGTCGAGCGGCTCATGCTGCCCCCGTCCGCCGAGGCCCAGGTCCCGCAGGGCCTGAACGAGAAGCAGCTGGCCAAGTGGGTGGCCGGCCACCCCGACCGCCAGGAGGTCCGGATGACCGTGGCGGTGCTGCGCGGCGGCGCCCGCGAGGCGGCGATCCGGCTCCGCGAGAAGGACAGCGCCACCGAGGTGCTGACCGGCCCCGACCTCGTGCCCGGACTCGCCGAGGCACTGGCGGCGACCTTCGAGTCCTGATCCGCCGCCGATCCGCCGTTACGCCGAAGGGGCGCCCGTCATGTCGACCGGGCGCCCCTTCGGCGTAACTCCGAGGCTCAGTTCTCGAACGGCTCAGTTCTCGAACGGCTCAGTTCTCGAACGGCTCAGCTCTTCGAGCAGCTCGGCAGGGACTTCGTGTCGCCCTTGCGGAGCTTCTCCAGGGACTTGGTGGCGTCGTCGATGGTGTCCACCTTGACCAGGGTGAGGCCGTCGGGCGTGTCGGAGGCCGCGGCCTCGCAGTTGTCGGCGGGGGTGAGGAAGTACTCGGCGCCCGCGTTCCGCGCGCCGACCAGCTTCATCTCGATGCCGCCGATCGGGCCGACCTTCCCCTTGTCGTCGATGGTCCCGGTGCCGGCGATGAACCGGCCGCCGGTGAGGCTCTCCGGGGTGAGCTTGTCGACGATGCCGAGGGCGAACATCAGTCCGGCGCTCGGGCCGCCGACATCCGCCAGGTTGATGTCGATGGTGAACGGGAAGACGTGGTCGGTGCCGGCCTGGATGCCGACGACCGCCCGGTCGCCCTCCTCGGACGTGGTGGTCTTGATGACCACCTTCTCGGTGACCTTCGGCTCCCGGCGCGCCTTCTCGGCGGCGGCCGCCTCCTTGGCGGGGACGATGGTGAACTCGACGTCCTGGCCCGGCTTGCGCTTCGTCACCTGCTTGGCGACGTCGGTCTGTTCCTTGACCGGCACCCCGTCCACGGCCTTGATCACGTCACCGGCGTGCAGCTTGCCCTCGGCCGGGGAGCCCTTGATCACGGTGGCGACGACGACCCTGGCGACCACCGGGATGCCCAGCTCCCCGAGCGCGGCCACCTTGGCGCTCTCCTGGGACTGGCTGAACTCCTCGGCGTTCTCCTGGCTCGACTCCTCCTCGGTCTTCCCGTCCGGGTAGAGGGTGTCGTGCGGCACCACCACGTTGTCGTGGGCGAGCCAGCCGTAGACGGCCTCGACGGCGTTCATCTTGTAGTCCGCGCTGGTGACCCGGACGGTCGTCATGTTGAGGTGTCCGTCGGTCGGGTACGTCTTGCGTCCCGAGATCCGGAGGACCGGTTCTCCCCTGGCCTCACCGAGGGTGTTGACCGTGGGCCCCGGGCTCATCTCCGCGTACGGCACCGGGATCAGAACACCCGCGATCAGCAGACAGATCAGGACCAGGGTGGAGGCGAGCATCGTCGCGGTGCGGCGTGGCATGGAACGACAGTACGGGACTCGTCTGTGGGTGCACCCCTGGGGCGGGTCCGTACGAGGGCGCCCGGGGGTCAGCTCGACGGCGAGGTGCTCACACCGCCGGTCGCGGCGGCCGGTTCGCGCTCGGCCCGGGCGGAATCCGGGGTGGTGGGGTGGGCGCGTTCCATCGCGTCCCTGAAGCGTGCGTAGCCGGCGAGTTCGGCCACGTCACCTATCGTCTTGTTCCTCGAAGCCCAGCTTCCCCATATCGCCGCGCCGACGACTGCGAAAAGCGGAATCAGCAACCAGGCCAGCGCTGCCATCCCGACCTCCCATCCCCAGTGAGTTGATCAGCAGACTGTGTCATCTGTGAGACCAACGCTCGCGCCTGGGGGCCGGTTACGCAAATCGGGCGTTCGGCTACGCCCTGTCGGCGCGCCTGCTTGCCGCGTCAGCAGGCGCGGGTGAGCGCTCAGCAGGCGCCGACCCTCCCCCAGCCTTCGGCCGGGGGCACCCCCAGTCTCCGGGTGAGCGCTCAGCAGGCGCCGACCCACTCTTCTGTGCCGTCCGAGAAGGTCTGGTGCTTCCAGATGGGCACTTCGTGCTTGAGGTCGTCGATGAGCTTGCGGCAGGCCTCGAAGGCCTCGCCGCGGTGGGGGCAGGAGACGGCGACGACGACCGCGATGTCGCCGACGCGCAGGTCGCCGACGCGGTGGACGGCGGCCAGGGCGCGGACCGGGTAGTTCGCGACGACCTTCTCCGCGACCCGGCGCAGCTCCGCCTCCGCGGTGGGGTGGCAGGAGTAGCCGAGCGCGTCGACGTCCGCGCCGCCGTCGTGGTTGCGCACGGTGCCCACGAAGAGCGTCGTGCCGCCGGAGGCGTCGTCGCCGACGGCCCGGAAGACCTCGTCGACGGAGAGCGGGGTGTCACGGATCGCGAGCAGCTTGATCGGGTCGTCCGCCGCCTGCTCACCGGGGTGGTCGTGCTTGTGCGCCATGAGGCCATGGTGCCGCACGGCGCCGACATCCGGTAAGAGACCTTTCGACCTGTGGACGAGACCCTCCGTAGGAGAGTCCTACAAGCCGCGCCGCTTCCTCATCTGGCGGACCAGTGCCGCCGTGCCCAGCAGGGCCACCGTCGCACCGGCCGCGCCCGCCGCCGTGGCGTCCTTGCGGCCCAGCCTGCGTCCGGCGACGGTGTGACGGCCCTCGGCCTCGGCGAGGAGCGCCGCGAGGACCTCCTCGTTGGTCCACTTCGGCCGCCAGCCGGCGTCGTGCAGCCGCCCGACGCTGACCACCCAGGGGTGCATCGTGTACGCAAGGTCGCCCGCCGGGGACGGGGTGAGGCCGATCCGGTGGAGCCGGGCCGCCGCGCCCAGGGCGACGGCGGAGGGGAGCTCCATGCGCCGGATGCCGGAGAGCTCCTCGACCTCCTCCTGCTCCAGCCAGCCCTCGCAGCCGACCGCGAGCTCCCCGTCGACCTTCTCCAGGGCCGCGTACTCGAGCGCGCTCACCAGGTCCTCGACGTGGCAGAACTGCCAGGTCGGCCGGGATCCGGCGACGACGAGCAGCCGGGGCGACTCGAAGTAGCGGGTCAGCGCCGTGTCCGTACCGCCGACGAGGACGGCCGGGCGGACCACGGTGACGTTGAGGCCGGGGTGCGCGCGGGGCGCGCGGCGGCCGAGGCGCTCGATCTCCAGCATGTCGCCGACGCCGGTGGCCTCGGCGGTGGCCCGGAGCTCGGCGTCCTCGGAGAGCGGGATGTCGTTGTCGGGCAGCGCGCCGTAGACCATCGCCGAGGTGCACAGCACCACCCGGCGGACGCCGGCGGCCGCGGCGGCGGTGAGGACGGTCTGCGTGCCGCGCACGTTGTAGGCCGTTCGGGCGGCGGGGTCGGTCTCCAGGTCGAGGTCGACGGCGAGGTGCACGACGACGTCCGCGCCGCGCAGCTTCTCCGCGATGGCCGGATCGCGCACGTCGAGGATGTGCCACTGCGCCTCGGCGACCTCGCCCCGGCGTTCGTCGATCGCGACGACCCGCTTGACCTCGCCGGAGGCCACGAGGCTCCTGGTCAGCAGGTCGCCGACGCCGGAAGCGGCGCCGGTGACCGCGACGACGGGGCCGCGCACGGCGGACCGGGTTGAGGGGTTTCGCGCTCCGCGAACCTGAGGATCTGGGGAACTCACCGGGCGTCTCCAGCGGTTGTCTTCAGTACGTACGCCGCATGACGCGTACGGACCAGGTGGCGTCCATCCTGCCGCAGGGCACGGCCCGGCGGAGCACCGAGCCCATTTCCGGCCCGGATGTCTACGCTGGTGGTGTGCGGGTCTGTCTGACAGGCCTGGTCGGGCAGTCGCCGTCGGCAGGAGGCCGGCGGCCCTACGAGCCGAGGAAACCTGTGAGTGACACCCCATTCGGATTCGGCCTTCCGCCGGAGGAGCCGGAGAACGGCGACGAGGGCAAGAAGAAGGACCCCGCCGGAGGTGGGCAGGGGTCCGGCGGCAACCCGTTCGGGGCGAACCCGTTCGGCTTCGGCGGACTGCCGGGCATGGGCGGCCCCGGCGGCGGCGCGGACAACCCGTTCGCCGCGATGTTCGGCTCGCTGAACCCCAACGACCTGGGGGCGGCCTTCCAACAGCTCGGCCAGATGCTGAGCTACGAGGGCGGTCCCGTGAACTGGGACATGGCCAAGCAGATCGCCCGCCAGGTGGTGGCCCAGGGCACCCCCGACGGCACCAAGGACGCCAGCGTGGGCCCGGCCGAGAAGTCCGCGGTCGAGGAGGCCGTGCGCCTCGCCGACCTCTGGCTCGACCAGGTCACCTCGCTGCCCTCGGGCGCGGGCATCGCGGTGGCGTGGAGCCGCGCCGAGTGGGTCGAGGCGACGCTGCCGGCGTGGCAGCAGCTCGTGGACCCGGTCGCCGAGCGCGTCGGCTCGGCGATGGGCGACGTCCTGCCGCAGGAGATGCAGGCGATGGCCGGCCCGCTGATCGGCATGATGCGCTCGATGGGCGGCGCCATGTTCGGCCAGCAGATCGGGCAGGCCGTGGGGGCGCTCGCCGGTGAGGTCGTCGGTTCGACGGACGTCGGCCTGCCGCTCGGCCCGGCCGGGCGCGCGGCGCTGCTCCCGCTGAACATCGAGGCCTTCGGCAAGGACCTCGGCGTGCCCTCGGACGAGGTGCGGCTCTACCTGGCCCTGCGCGAGGCCGCTCACCAGCGTCTCTTCGCGCACGTGCCGTGGCTGCGGGCGCACCTCTTCGGCGCGGTCGAGGGGTACGCGCGGGGGATCAAGGTCGACACCTCGAAGCTGGAGGAGGCCGTCGGTCAGCTCGACCCGACGCACCCGGAGCAGCTGCAGGAGGCGCTCCAGCAGGGCATGTTCCAGCCGGAGGACACTCCGGAGCAGAAGGCGGCCCTGGCCCGTCTGGAGACGGCGCTCGCGCTGGTCGAGGGCTGGGTGGACGCGGTGGTCCACGAGGCTGCGAAGTCGCGGCTGACCTCGGCGGACGCGCTGCGCGAGACGCTGCGCCGGCGCCGGGCCTCGGGTGGTCCGGCCGAGCAGACCTTCGCGACTCTGATCGGTCTGGAGCTGCGTCCGCGGCGGCTGCGGGACGCGGCGCGCCTGTGGGCCTCGCTCACCGACGCGCGCGGGGCGGACGGCCGCGACGCGCTGTGGGAGCACCCGGACATGCTGCCGACCGCGACCGACCTGGACGACCCCGACGGCTTCGTCCACCGCGAGACCCTCGACTTCTCCGAGCTCGACAAGATGCTCGGTGAGGCCGCCAAGGGCGAGAACCCGGAAGACGGAGACGCCGAGAAGTGAGCCTGTACGACGACGCCGTCCTCGTCCTGAAGCGGTACGAGGACCAGTCCGAGCTGCGCGATGTCTATCTGGCGCACCTCGCCGAGCACCCCGACGGCATGTACAAGCCCTGTGAGGCCGGGCATCTGACCTCCAGCGCGCTGGTGATCGACCCCTCGCGGGGCCGGGTGCTGCTCACCCTGCACAAGAAGCTGAACATGTGGCTGCAGATGGGCGGCCACTGCGAGGCGGACGACACGACGGTGGAGTCGGCGGCGCTGCGCGAGGCGGCCGAGGAGTCCGGGATCTCGGGCCTGACGCTGCTGCCCGGTGGCCCGGTGCGGCTCGACCGGCATCCGATCCCGGCGCCGTGCAACTGGCACCTGGACGTGCAGTACGCGGCGCTCGCGCCGGCGGACGCGGTGGCGGAGATCAGCGACGAGTCGCTCGACCTGCGCTGGTTCGCGTACGACGAGGTGGCGGGCGTGGCGGACGAGTCCGTGGTCCGTCTCCTGGAGGCGACGCTGGCGCGGCTCGCCTGAGGGACGCCTGAGGGACGGCGAAGGGGCGGCCTCCGGTGGAGGCCGCCCCTTTCCCGTGCGTACTCAGTTCCAGGCGTTGTTCTGGTTCTGCGCGTGGGAGCCGTGCTGTCCGGCGCCGAACTGGGCGGCGATGCCCTGCCCGATGCCGGCGTTCTGCGGGGGCATGACCTCGCTGGGCTGGACCAGCGCGAAGCCCTGGCCGAGGAAGCTGAGCTCCCAGCCCTCGCCGGTGTTGCCCCGGCGGCGCATGACGCTGGAGTTGGTCGTCTGGGCCTGCATCTGCACGCGCAGCCCGGTGGACCAGGCGACGATCGCGTCCGCGTCCACGTTGACGTACTTGTCGGGCGTGACGTGCATCATCAGCGGCTGCCCGGAGGTCATCAGGGCGACCTTGCCGCGGCCGGAGATGTTGAGCTGGTACTTGCCGGAGCCGGAGATGCCGTACTGGCTGTCGACGGCGATGACCTCGGTGTGGAGGGTCGAGTCGAGCGCCAGGACGTAGGCGCTGTCGACGGTGAGGCCCTCCTGCTCGACCTCCACGATGTGGACGTACTGGGCGAGGTTGGCGAAGTAGACCGTGCCCTGGCCGGAGCAGCGCATCAGGTCGAGGCCCTCGCCGGTGCGGGCCTGGGCCCGGCGCTGGCTCGGGGTCTTGTACTCGCCGTCGAAGTCGACGAGTCCCTGGTACGCGACCATGGCGCCCTTGCGGGCGAGGATGTCGTCCTGCCCGGTGAGCGTGATCCGCAGGAGCTGCGGGTTCTGGATGACGTACCGCTCCTGGCTCTGCTGTTCGGCGTGGTTGAAAAGCGGGCTCTGCATGGTGTTCTCGCTCCCCCTCAGCCCCGGACCCGAAGGCGGTCGGTGCTGTCCTCGCTCGGCTGTACGACGACGATGCCCTGGCCCGAGAAGGCCATCTGCATGGCCTCGCCGCTGCCCCGCCCGATGAGGGCGGAGGCCTTGAAGCTGCGCTTGGCCTTGACCTTGAGCGCCGGCGACCAGGCGACGAGCGCGTCGGGGTCGACGTACGTCTCGTCCTCGCCGCGGCCGCAGTCGACGACGATCGGCGTGCCGCGCGAGGTGAGCGCGACCCAGCCGGTTCCGGCGATCTCGACGTTGAACAGGCCCTGTCCGGCGAACTTGGCGAGGCCCTTGACCCGCTCGACGCCCCACTGGAGGTGGGCGTCGAAGGCGAGCAGGTTGGTGCCGTTGACCGAGATCGAGTCGTTCTGGAGGTTGATCACGACCACGTCGGCGCCGTAGTCGGCGAGGTAGAGCAGGCCGTCGCCGGCGCACTTCATGATCGGCGTGCCTTCGCCGGTGGCCCACTCCCTGGCGACCTGGCGGGCGGCGGGCGGGTTGGGCTCGTAGGTGATGAAGCCCTCGTAGGCGACCATCGAGCCGGCTCGGGCGTACAGGTCCTGGCCGGAGGCCATGGCGACCTTCAGCATGGTGCGGCCGTGGTTCTCCATCCGGGCCGCGACGGGGGTCGGGGCGTAGCCCGCGAGTTGCTGGTTCATGACTTCGGGCTCCCTCAGACCTCGTAGGGCTGGACGACGATGAAGTTGCCGGGGGCGCCCCGGAACTGGAGGTTCACGGTCTCTCCGCTGTGGCCGGGGTAGGCGTTGCGCCGGAGCCTGACCTGGCTGGAGAGGATGACCTGGGACGCGGACGACCAGGCGACGACCGCGTTGCAGTCGGCGAAGGTGGTCGGTGTGACGGGCAGGACGACGGGGACGCCGTGGGTCTTCACGACGACCGTGCCGGTGCCCTGGAACTGCATGGTGAACAGCGCGCCGCCGGGGATGCCGTGGCCCTCGATGCGACGGACCTCGTACTGGAGGGACTCGTCGAACGCGAGGACGTTCTCGGCGGAGACGCAGATGCCGTCGCCCTGGAGCTCGATCGGGTGCAGATGGGCGCCCTGCTCGGCGAGGAAGACCTGGCCGCGGCCGGTGCACTTCATGAGCTGCATCTCCTGGCCGGTGGCGTTGCCCACGATCCGGCCGGCGAAGCCCGCGCTCTTGTAGGAGAAGTCGACCTTGCCCTGGTACATGACCATGGAGCCCTGCCGGGCGAGCACGGGCACCCCGCCCATGGCCAGGTCGACCCGCATGAGCTGCTGGTTCTGCGGCGTCCAGCGGGCGCCGGTGGCGGTCTCCTTGTACGGCGCGAGCGCGGCCGCGAGCCCGGCGCCGGTCGCCGGGACGCCCTGCGGGACGCCGGCGGGCTGCCCGTAGGCGGGGGGCTGCTGCCCGTAGGCAGGGGGCTGCTGCCCGTACGCCGGGGGCTGCTGGCCGTACGGGGGTGCCTGCGGCGGCTGGCCCTGGCCGGGGTACTGCCCCGGGACCTGGCCGTACTGCGGCTGCTGGGGCGGCTGCGGCGGCTGGCCGTACGGGCCGGGGGCCGGCGCGGGCGGCGGGACGGTGGCGGGTGCCATCGGCGCCACCATCGTGGGCGCCGCGTGGACCGGCTGCGCGGGCGCCGGGGGCTGCGGGGCCGGCGGCGCGCCGAACGCGGGCGCGGGGGCCGGGGCCTGCGCGGGCGCGCCGAAGGCCGGGGGCGCCGCGCCCTGCGGCGGCGGGGCGAAGCCGGGGGCCGCGGCCTGCTGCTGCGGAGCCGCGGGCTCCTCCTCGGCGACCTCGCCGCCGAAGTTCCGCAGGAGCGCGTCGAGGCCTCCGTCGAAGCCCTGGCCGACGGCGGCGAACCGCCAGACGTCCTTCAGATAGAAGTCGCCGAGCATCACGGCGCGCTCGGTGGAGAACTCCGCGCCGGTGAACGCGTACCGGGCGACCTCCTCGCCGCCCGCCACGATCCGCAGATGGCCGGGGCCGATCTGGGACATCTGTCCGGCGCCGTCGATCGTCGCGGTGAACGACAGCTTGTGGATGTTCGCCGGGATGCGGTCGAGGGTGACGCGGAACGACTCGGTGTCTCCGGCCTGCGCCCCGAGCAGCTGGACGGACTCCTCGGGCGTCTTCGGCTGGTTGAAGAACACGAAGTAGCGGTCGTCCGAGAGCCGCTCGTCCGCGTCGAGGCCGAAGCAGCTGATGTCGAAGGTCAGTCCGGGCGCCGCGATCTGCACGCCGACGTACAGATCGGTTCCCGCGGTCAGATCACTGATCTTGGCCTTGTGGCCGCGTTGGAATTCCCTGGCCATGCGTAACGTCCGTCCCCCATCCCGAATGGCGAATGCTCGCGCCAGGCTAACGGCTGAGTGCGACATTGAGACAGGGCGGGTCGTTTTCGGTACTGAATCGGGAAACCCGCGCACCGATGCGTACCGGAGTGGTCACTCCCGGCTGGTCGTCACTCCTCGCGGGCGGCCGGGAGGTGCGGCAGCCGGCCGGCGGCGACCACCCCCTCCAGGTAGCCGCGCGCACGCTCGGTGCGCGGGTACGCCTCCAGGAGCCGCCAGAAGCGCGGGCCGTGGCCCGGCACGAGCAGATGGGCCAGCTCGTGGAGGAGGACGTAGTCGACGACGTACTCGGGCATGCCCTGGAGCCGGTGGGAGAGCCGGATGCTGCCCTCCGAGGGGGTGCAGGAACCCCAGCGGGTGTTCTGGTTGGTGACCCAGCGGACCGAGCCGGGCCGGGCCCGGCCGTCGAAGTACTGCTCCGACAGGCGCAGCGCCCGCTCGGTCAGCTCGCGGTCGCCGAGGACGCTCCGGCTCTCCTGCGCGGCGAGCTTGTCCAGCATCACGCCGACCCAGCGCCGCTCCTCCGCCTCCGACATCCGGGCCGGGATGAGCACGATGGTCCGGTCGCCCTCGCGGTACGCCGACACGGTTCTGCTCCGCCGCGGGCTTCTGCGGACCTCGACCGCACTCGTCCCGGCACCGCGGGGCGGCTGGCTGGTCACGCTGCGCTGTGGGTCGGCGGGCACGGCCCCGACGTTACCCGCTGGCGGCGCGGGAAGTCCCGCCCGCGGGGATGGTTTCGGGAACGTTCCGGCCTCACCGCGCACCATTTGAATGACTATTCCCCCGGCCTGTGGACAACTTTCGGCGACCGTCACGACAGCGGGGCATTGTCGTCACGGACGGCGAAAGAGCCGTTGTCGATCATGAAATGCGATCACGGGCGGGGGCGGGGAAATGCATCCGATGGTGAAGCCGGCGCTGCGGCGGGCCTGGCGGAGTCTCCAGTGCGTGCAGTTCGGAGTCACTCCCGCGCACGCGGTGGTCCTCGGCCCGGTCGACCAGCTCACCGGAACCCTGCTCGGACTGCTCGACGGCACCCGCGGGACCGAGCTGCTCCGCGCCGAGGCCCGGACGCTCGGCCTGCCGGACGGCCGCCTCGAAGGCCTCCTCCGCCGGCTGGCCGCGGCCGGGCTCCTCGCCGACGCCACGGCCGGACGCCCCGGCCGCGCCGCCCCGCCCGCCGGGGCGGCCGACCCCGCCCTCGACCCCCTCCGCGCCGACCTGGCCTCCCTCTCCGTCGTCCACCCCGAGCCCGAGCGAGCGGCCAGGACGCTCACCGCCCGGCGGGCCCTGCGCGTCCAGGTCAGAGGCGCCGGCCGGGTGGGGGCGACGGTGGCCGCCCTGCTCTCCGCGGCCGGCGTGGGCGAGGTCGAGGTCCTGGACTCCGGCCGCGTCGCCCCCTGGGAGACGGCCCCCGGCGGCCTGCCCGCCGAGTCCGTCGGCGAACGCCGGGCGACCGCGGCCCGCCGCCTGGTCCGCACCTGGGCCCGGGACGGGGCGGCCCGACGACGCGGTGCGGGTGGCCGCGCGGGAAGGGACGAGGCCGGCGGGCGGGGTGAGGAGCCCCGGGAGCACGGGCTTTCACTCGTGGTGGTGACGCCGAGGGACGGGCTGGGGGCGTACGTCCCCGATCCGCTGACCTCCGACCCGTGGGTCTCGGCCGGCATCCCCCATCTGTACGCGGGGGTCCTGGAGGCGACCGGATCGGTCGGGCCGCTCGTGCTGCCCGGTGGGACGGCGTGCGCGCGGTGTCTCCAGGAGGAGCGGACCGACCGGGAGCCGTTCTGGCCCCGGCTGCTCGCCCAGTGGCGTTCCGGTGCGCCGCATCCGCTGCCGGCCTGCGACCTGGGGCTGGCGACGGCGGTGGCGGGGCTGGCGGCCGCGCACGCGCTGGCGTTCCTGGACGGCGGCCTCCCGGCGAGCACGGGCACCCGCTGGGAGACGTCGCCGCCGCTGTTGGAGTGGCGGGCCGAGCGGCTGAGACCCCATCCGGCCTGCCCCTGCGGGGCGGCGCGCGGCGGAGAGGGGGAGCGCACCTCGGCGGCCGGGGACACGCAGGACACAATGGCGGGGTAACGGCCCTGCGCGGCACGGCAGTCTGGGTTTTGGAGGGGCGTATGTCTGATCTTCCCCGGAAGGCGGTCACCCGGACCGCCAAGTTGGCCGCGTTGCCTCTGGGCTTCGCGGGCCGGGCCACCTGGGGTCTGGGCAAGCGGATCGGCGGGAGATCGGCGGAGCTCGTCGCCCGCGAGCTCCAGCAGCGCACGGCCGAGCAGTTGTTCAAGGTGCTCGGGGAGCTCAAAGGCGGGGCCATGAAGTTCGGGCAGGCGCTGTCCGTCTTCGAATCGGCCCTTCCCGAGGAGGTGGCCGGGCCCTACCGGGCCGCGCTGACGAAGCTTCAGGACGCGGCGCCGCCGATGCCGACCCGCACCGTACACACGGTCCTCGAGGAGCGGCTCGGCGCGCGGTGGCGCGAGCTGTTCCTGGAGTTCGAGGACAAGCCGGCGGCGGCCGCCTCGATCGGTCAGGTGCACCGGGCCGTGTGGCACGACGGGCGCGAGGTCGCGGTCAAGGTGCAGTACCCGGGCGCGGGCGAGGCGCTGCTCTCGGACCTGACGCAGCTGAGCCGCTTCGCCCGGCTCCTCGGCCCGCTGATCCCGGGCATGGACATCAAGCCGCTGATCACCGAGATGCGGGACCGCGTATCCGAGGAGCTGGACTACGCCCTGGAGGCGGAGGCCCAGCAGCGGCACGCGGAGGAGTTCGCGGACGATCCCGACGTGGTGGTGCCGGCCGTGGTGCACCGGGCGGACCAGGTCCTCGTCACCGAGTGGATGGACGGGATCCCGCTGGCGGAGGTGATCGCGGACGGCACGGAGGCCCAGCGGGACAGGGCGGGCCAGCTCCTCGCCCGCTTCCTCTTCTCCGGCCCCGCGCGCACCGGTCTGCTCCACGCCGACCCGCACCCGGGGAACTTCCGGCTCCTGCCCGGCGCGGACGAGGAGGCGGGGCCGGAGGGCTGGCGGCTCGGGGTCCTCGACTTCGGCACCGTCGACCGGCTGCCGGGCGGGCTGCCGGAGACGATCGGCACCTGTCTGCGGATGGCCCTCACCGGCGACGCCGAGACCGTCTACGAGCTGCTGCGCGCGGAGGGCTTCGTCAAGGAGTCCGTCGCCCTCGACCCGGACGCGGTCCTCGCCTATCTGCTGCCCATCATCGAACCCGCCGAGGTGGAGGCCTTCGAGTTCACCCGCGGCTGGATGCGCGCCCAGGCCGCCCGGATCGCCGATCCCCGCTCCCCCGCGCACCAGCTCGGCAAGCAGCTCAACCTGCCGCCCTCCTACCTCCTCATACACCGCGTCACCCTCAGCACCATCGGCGTCCTCTGCCAGCTCGGTGCCACGGTCCGTCTCCGCGACGAACTCCACACCTGGCTCCCCGGCTTCCGGCCGCCCGCCTGAGGAGGGCGTCACCACCAGGCGGAGTCGAGGCGGCCTTCGATGGAGCGGATGTTGGCGCGGGCGCAGTCCTCGCAGAAGTAGGTGCGCCGGCCGTTCTCGACCGAGCAGGTCCAGGTCAGCGGCAGGGTCTCGGTGGTCTTGCCGCAGCGCGCGCAGACGAGGCGCTCCTCGGGATCACGGGCGTCGTTCACCCTGGTGACGATAACCCCGGCGGGGCGCGGTCGCGCGGTCAACGCACCGGGGGGGCCGGTCCGTTCGGACCGGCCCCCGC
>NZ_JBVJVO010000003.1:203795-236703 GCF_055603625.1 Streptomyces sp. NPDC037273 | reverse complement strand
ACCACCCCCTCCCCCCCCCCCCCTACCCCCCCCCCCCCCCCCCCCCCCCCCCCTCACCACCCCCCCCCCCCCCCCCCCCCCCCCCCCCCCCCCCCCCCCGCGGTGGCATCAGGGAGATGCGTCAGTTCATGACGGCCATGGCCAGCGCGCGGCGGGCGCGCAGCGAGACGCGCTCGGCGCGCCGCTGCATGCGCCGGGCGGCGACCAGGCGCACGGCCTGGCGTTCCGCCTCGGCCTCACGCTGTCGCTCGTGCATATGGGCACGGGCCAGGGCTTCTGGGATGAGTTGCATTTCACGGGTCCTGTTCTGACGCGCGGTGTGCGCGGCGGCGGGGGAGAAGGCTGGGATCGCGGAGCCGAACGGCTCACTTGCGGACGAGGTCATCGGGGCCTGCTTCTGGGGATCGTGCGTGAGGGGGCGGTCGATGGTTCCGGTGGCGCTCATGCCGCGACCGGGTTCTTGCGCGGACGGCCACGGGGCCGCTTGCGGGCGACGACCACGCCCTGGACGAAGAGCTCGCCACCCCAGACACCCCAGGGCTCGCGGCGCTCCTTGGCACCGGCCAGGCAGGCGGCGACGAGCGGGCAGGTCTGGCAGAGGGACTTCGCGTACTCGACGTCCGCCGGGGACTCCGCGAAGAAGACCTCGGGGTCGTAGGCACGACAGGGAACCGGTACGCCGAGGTTCTCGATGGCGTCGTCGAGCGCGGTGAGCGCGGTGAGGGGGGTCAAAGCGGGGTCCTCCGTGAGGCCGGGCAGGGGGAGCGAATCGGAAAGCGGTACGGACGGGGCGTGCGCTTCGAGTTGCACGGTGGTCTTTCCTCGTCTGGTCGTTCCGGCCTGTTGGCCGGGGTTTCGGCTGGTACCGGGTGTTTCTGTCCCGAGGCCCCTTCGCGCCTCATCCCCGTTCGGGGACAAACAGAAGGGCCGCGGATCCCGGGTGGGGTTCCGCGGCCCTGAAGGCGCCGGTCTGATCATGGATCAGACTGGATCACTCCAGGGTTCGAGCCCACGGAAGGCCCACATCGTGTGGTGGTGCATCGTCGTCTGCTGCTGGGTGCCGGCACCGGTCGCCGCAAAGCCATAGGTCGTGGCCTTGCCTGCTACTCCTGCTTCCAGTGCCTTGGTCGGTCGCTCATTGCGGAGCTCGACGGCGGCCATGCCGAGACCGGAAAGACCGGAGACGGGCAGGGCGGCGACGGGCAGACCGGTGCCAATGAGAGCCGAGGCGGAGAAGCCGAGCGTGCAGGCGGAGACGACCGAGCGATCGGTCATTTTGGCCGTGCCGACGAAGGCGGCGGCGCTGATGACGCCGGCGGTGCTGGTCTGAATGTTGCTGCTGATCACTGGAATCGCCTCCTCTCGGCGTCTCGGAGGGCTCGGGTGCGAGCCTGACCCTCGTATGTATATGGACAAGTACAGCACGAAGACAGGGCTTCCAAGAAGCCGCTGTTTCCGTGGTTAAGAACCTATGGCGCTTGACGGGGCAGGCGCAAACTATTTTTTCGACGAGTTTTCATCGGACCTCGTCGTCGCCCGCCCCTCCGTCCCCACCTGCGCAGATGGCCAGCACGTCGGCTCCGTAGCGGTCCAGCTTGCGCTTGCCGACGCCGGAGATCGAGGAGAGCTCCCCTCCGGTGGCGGGGACCCGCTCGGCGATCGCCATCAGCGTCTTGTCGGTGAAGACGCAGTAGGCCGGCTGGGACAGCTCCCGTGCCTGCTCGGCGCGCCAGTCGCGCAGCCGCTCGTACAGTGCCTCGTCCATGTCCGAGGGGCAGTCCTCGCAGCGCATGAGCTTCATGGCGCCCGCCTCGGTCAGGGTCGCCCCGCAGACCCGGCAGAGCACGGGGCCGCGCGGCCTGCGCGGGGCGGCGGCGGCCGGGCCCCTCCCCCGCTCGATGCCGCCCGCTCCGGCGGCGCCGCCGGAGCCGAGCGAGCCCGAGCCGGGGCGCAGGCCCTTGAGGAAGCGGCTGGGGCGGCGGGAGGCACGGCCGCCCGGGGAGCGGGAGAGCGCCCAGGAGAGCGTGAGGTGGAGCCGGGCGCGGGTGACGCCGACGTACAGCAGGCGGCGCTCCTCCTCGACCTGCTCGTCGGTCTTGGCGTAGGTGATCGGCATCATGCCCTCGGTGAGGCCGACCAGGAAGACGGCGTCCCATTCGAGGCCCTTCGCCGCGTGCAGCGAGGCGAGGGTGACGCCCTGGACGGTCGGGGCGTGCTGGGCGGCGGCCCGCTCGTCGAGTTCGGCGACGAGGTCGGAGAGGGTGGCGCCGGGCTTGGCGCGGGCGAAGTCCTCGGCGAGCCGGACGAGGGCGGCGAGCGATTCCCAGCGGTCGCGGACGGCGCCGGAGCCCGCGGGCGGGGTGCCGGTCCATCCCTTGGTGGAGAGCACGGCCCTGACCTGGGCGGGCAGGTCGTCGGCGTCGTCGAGGAGGGAGTCGTTGCCCCCGGCGCGGGCCGCGCCGCGCAGGGCGACGCCCGCTTCGCGTACCTCCTGGCGCTCGAAGAAGCGCTCGGCGCCGCGGAGCTGGTAGGGCACTCCGGCGTCGGCGAGGGCCTGCTCGTAGACCTCGGACTGGGCGTTGATCCGGTAGAGGACGGCGATCTCGCCGGCCGGGACGCCGGCGGCGATGAGGTCGCGGATGCGGCGGGCGGTGCCCTCCGCCTCGGCGGGCTCGTCGGCGTACTCGGTGTAGGCCGGCTCGGGGCCGGGGTCGCGCTGGGAGATCAGCTCCAGGCGGTGCTCGGCGGCCCGGCCGCGGGCCTGGCTGAGCAGCCCGTTCGCGAGGTGGACGACCTGGGGGGTGGAGCGGTAGTCGCGGACCAGCTTGACCACGGTGGCGCCGGGGTGGCGGGTGCGGAAGTTCAGCAGGTGGTCGGGGGTGGCGCCGGTGAAGGAGTAGATCGTCTGGCTGGCGTCGCCGACGACGCAGAGGTTGTCGCGGTCGCCGAGCCAGAGGTCGAGCAGCCGCTGCTGGAGCGGCGAGACGTCCTGGTACTCGTCGACGACGAAGTGCTGGTACTGGCGGCGGATCTGGTCGGCGATGTCGTGCCGGTCCTGGAGGATGCCGACGGTGAGCAGCAGCACGTCCTCGAAGTCGATCACCGAGCGGTCGCGCTTCAGCTGCTCGTACATGGCATAGATCTGGCCAATCTCGGCCGGGTCGCGAGGGGCGTCCCGTACGGATTTGGCGACGACGGCCGGGTAGTCGGCGGGGACCGTCTGGGTGACCTTGGCCCACTCGATCTCGCCGGTGACGTCCCTGAGCTCGTTCCGGTCGAGCCGGACGCGACAGCGGGCGGCGGCCTCGGCGACGAGCTGGACCTTCCGCTCCAGGAGCCGGGGCATCTCGCCACCGACTGCTTTCGGCCAGAAGAACTGGAGCTGCCGGAGGGCCGCGGAGTGGAAGGTGCGGGCCTGGACGCCGCCGGCGCCGAGCTGCCTGAGCCGGCCGCGCATCTCGCCCGCGGCCCGGTTGGTGAACGTGACGGCCAGCACACTCGCGGGCTGGAGTATGCCCGCCCGCACCCCGTACGCGATCCGGTGCGTGATGGCGCGCGTCTTGCCCGTCCCGGCGCCCGCGAGGACGCACACCGGCCCGCTCAGGGCCAGCGCGACCTCGCGCTGCTCCGGGTCGAGCCCTTCGAGCACCGCGTCGGCCGTCTCCGGGACCTGCGGGAAGAGAGTGGAGTGCGTTGCTGCTGTCACTCCGCCATGCTGCCAGGTTCACCGGGGTCGGTGCGGAGCACTGTCCACAGGCGGGTGGCCCCGGTCATACGAATTCCGGGAATGAGGGGGCGGGGACGTACGTTCTCCTTCTCGGCACCCGTCAGCGAACAAGAGGAGCGCCTCGCCATGCAGGGCACTGTGACGATGTACAGCACCACGTGGTGCGGCTACTGCCGTCGGCTGAAGAGCCAGATGGACCGCGAGGGCATCGCGTACACCGAGGTCAACATCGAGCTGGACGCCGACTCGGCGGCCTTCGTCGAGAAGGCCAACGGCGGCAACCAGACCGTGCCGACCGTCCTCTTCCCCGACGGCTCGACGCTGACGAACCCCTCGCTCGCGCAGGTCAAGCAGAAGATCGGCGTCTGAGCCCGGGCTGCCCCGACGCATCCGAACCCCCGACCGGTGAAGCATCCGGCCGGGGGTTCGTCGTCAGCGGGGGGCGGTGGCCACGACCAGGTCGTAGCGCTCGTCGACGGGGACGGGGCCGGTGGCGCACTCGCGGCGGGCGTCGGCCGCGAGGTGGTGCAGGCCTTCCTCGAACTCGGCCGGGGTGAGCCGGTCGAACGTCGACTGGGGGCGGGTGGTCAGCCGCGCGTGGTACGTCCGCAGGTCCTCGGCGACCGGGCGGGCGAAGGACGTGACCTTGAGCACCGTGAAGCCGGCGGCGGTGAGCTCCCCGACCACCTCGCCCGCCGAGGGGAAGCGGTCCCGGTCGAGCTCGCGCAGCCGCGGCCAGTAGTCGTAGACCAGGGCGTCCAGGCGCTCCCGGAAGGTCGTGCGGACCACCACCACTCCCCCGGGCCGCAGCACCCGGGCCAGTTCGGCGGCGGCGCGGGGCCGGTCGTCCAGGTGGTGGATGACCCGGGACAGCAGGGCGAGGTCGAAGGCCCCGGAGCGGACCGGCAGGGCCTCGGCGACACCGCGGAGGTAGTGGACCGCCGGGTGGGCGTGGTGGCGCACGGCCTCCGCGAGCATCGCGGCGGACGGCTCGACGCCGACGACGGCGGAGGGCGTGAGCCGGCGGGCGGCGGCGGCGCAGAAGACTCCGGCGCCGGCGCCGACCTCCAGGATCGCGGGGGACGGCCGGTCCGCGAAGGAGCCGATCAGCCGGATCCAGTCACGGAGCGACTCCTCGGGCATCTCGTTGCCCCGCCGGTAGGCGCCCACGAGCCGCTCGTCGTCGTGCGCCCTGTCCCGCGTCATGTCCGGCATCGTGCCAGAGCCGTCAGACCACGTCACCG
This sequence comes from Streptomyces sp. NPDC037273, assembly GCF_055603625.1. Lineage (NCBI taxonomy): Bacteria > Bacillati > Actinomycetota > Actinomycetes > Kitasatosporales > Streptomycetaceae > Streptomyces > Streptomyces sp. NPDC037273. Next base: position 231,732 of record NZ_JBVJVO010000003.1, on the reverse strand, counting down.
GGCTTGGGCAGCGGCTTGCCGTACCAGCGCTCGATCAGCCGGGAGGCGATCGAGATGCCGTACGGGGGCACGACGTCGCCCGATTCGAAGGCGGCCGCCAGGTCGTCGCGGGAGAACCAGCGGGCCTCGTGGATCTCCTCGCCGTCCACGTTGATCTCCGAGGAGGTGGCGCGGGCGAAGAAGCCCAGCATCAGGCTGGACGGGAACGGCCACGGCTGGCTGGCGATGTACTCGACCTCGCCGACCGTGACGCCGGCCTCCTCGAAGACCTCGCGGACCACCGACTGCTCGATGGACTCGCCGGGCTCGACGAAACCGGCGAGGGTGGAGAAGCGGCCCTCGGGCCAGTGGACCTGGCGGCCGAGCAGGGCCCGGTCCTGGTCGTCGGTGACGAGCATGATCACCGCCGGGTCGGTGCGCGGGTAGTGCTCGGCGCCGCAGGCCTGACAGCGGCGGATGTGCCCGGCGGCGGCGATGACCGTGCGCTCGCCGCAGCGCGAGCAGAAGCGGTGGAGGCGCTGCCAGTTCTCCAGGGCGACCGCGTGCACCATGAGGCCCGCGTCCCGGTCCGACAGCAGCAGCCCGGCCTCGCGCAGCCCGGCGGGGCGGGCGGACTGGTCCATGCGGCCGGGCAGGGAGTCCTTCTGGAGCGCGAAGTAGGAGACGCCGTCGCCGTCCGTGCCGAGGAAGTAGCGGTGGGTCTCGGTGACCGGCGCCTCGAACGCCGGCGTCATCACCAGCTCGGTGGTGCCGTCGGGCCGGTCGTCGATGAGGACCTGGCCGCCGGAGACCACGAAGACCCGGGTCGTCGGGTGGCTCCAGGCCGCCGCGAGCCACGCCTCGTCGAGGCGGTGGTGGGCGGCCCGGTCGATGCCGCTGGGCGCGGTGAGCGAGATCGGGCGGTCCGGTCGGTCGTCCGCCGGCGCGTCGGCCTTCGCGTTCTTCAGGGTGCTCACAGGTGCTTCCAACTCCCCCGGATCGGTGTGTGGGTTCAGCGCGCGTGGAGGGCGGCGGGCAGGTCGCTCCACAGGTGCGCGGTCGTCTCGACGCCCTTCATGAGGAGATCGAGCTCGATCTTCTCGTTGGGGGCGTGCCAGCCGTCGGACGGGACGGAGATGCCGAGGAACAGGACGGGTGCTCCCAGGACGTCCTGGAGGTCGGCGGCCGGTCCGGAGCCGCCCTCGCGGGTGTAGCGGACCTTGGCGCCGTCGAAGGCCCTGCTCATCGCCCCGGCGACCGCCGTGAGGGCGGGGTGGTCGAGGGGGGTGAGGCAGGGGCGGGTCGGGGCGCCGAAGACGATCTCGTACCGGATGCCGGCCGGGACGAGTCCGGCGAGCCAGTCCCGTACGGCGAGCTCGATCTTGGCCGGGTCCTGGCCCGCGACCAGGCGGAACGACAGCTTCAGCTGGGCGGAGGCGGGGACGATCGTCTTGCCGCCGGGGCCCTGGTAGCCGCCGCCGATGCCGTTGACCTCGGCGGTCGGGCGGGCCCAGACGCGCTCCAGGGTGGAGAAACCGGCCTCGCCGAGGGTGCCGTGGGACTTGGCCGTACGCAGCCAGGCCGCCTCGTCGAAGGGGAGCTCGGCGACGAGGGCCCGCTCGGCGTCGGAGAGCTCGGTGACGCCGTCGTAGAAGCCGGGGATCGCCACGTGCTCGTGCTCGTCGTGCAGGGCGGCGACGATCCGGCCCGCGACGGTGGCCGGGTTGGGCACGGCGCCGCCGAAGGAACCGGAGTGGATGTCCTGGTCGGGGCCGTACAGCTCGATCTCGCAGTCGGCGACCCCGCGCATGCCGGTGCACACGGTGGGGGTCGTCTCGGACCACATGCCGGTGTCGGAGACGATCACGGCGTCGGCGGCGAGCCGGTCGGCGCGCTCCTCGACGAGGGCGCGGAAGTGCGGGGAACCCGACTCCTCCTCGCCCTCGACGATCAGCTTCAGGTTGACCGCGGGGGCCGTGCGGCCGGTGACGGCGAGGTGGGCGCGGACGCCGAGTGTGTGGAAGAACACCTGGCCCTTGTCGTCGGCGGCACCCCGCGCGTACATCCGGCCGTCGATCACCGTCGGCTCGAAGGGCTCGGTGTGCCAGCCGTCCTCGCGGGCCGCGGGCTGGACGTCGTGGTGGCCGTAGACCAGGACGGTCGGGGCGTCCGGGTCGTCCGAGGGCCACTCGGCGAAGACCGCGGGGGCGCCGTCGGTCTCCCACACCTCGACGGTGCCGAAGCCGGTCTCGGTGAGCTTGGCGGCGAGCCACTCGGCGCTGCGGCGCACGTCCCCTGCCCGGTCCGGCTGCGCCGACACCGACGGGATGCGCAGCCACTCGGCGAGGTCGTCGAGGAAGGCGGCACGGTGCTGGTCGATGTACGTGCGTACGGCGTGGACGGCGCTGTCCGGGGTCTCGCTCATGCCTCCGAGCCTATCCGGCGTCCGGGGGTGCCCCGCCCAGCAGGATGGCCTCAAGCCCGGCACGGCCCGGCAGACGGGCCGGACGGGCCACCTCACCCGTACGGACGTACACGAACGCCGCGGCCACCTCCTCCGGCTCCAGGCCGTGCTGCTCGGCCCAGGCGAGCCGGTAGATCGCGAGCTGCAGCGGGTCGGCGGTCCGGTGCCGGCTGGTCTTCCAGTCGACGATCTCGTACGCGCCGGTGTCCGCGTCCCGGTAGACGGCGTCGATCCTGCCCCGGACCACCCGGCCCCCCAGCGAGAGGTGGACGGGGACCTCGACGCGGTACGGGGTGCGGTGGCCGTACGGGGTGCGGGCGAAGGCCTCCTTCAGCTCCTCCAGGTCCCGCTCGTCCAGGATCTCCGGCTCTCCCGCGAAGTCCTCCCCGCCGGGGAGCTCTTCCGGGCCCAGGAACGGCAGGGGCAGCTCCTCGAAGCGGGACTCCACCCACGCGTGGAACCGGGTGCCCCGGCGCGCGGCCGGCTGCGGCGGCTTCGGCATCGGGCGCGCCAGCTCCTGCGCGAAGCCGTCCGGGTCCTCGGCTAGGCGGAGGACCTGCGAGGCCGAGAGGTACGCGGGGAGGAGGACGTCGCGGGTGGTGGCGCGGGCGCGGCGGAGTTCGGTGGTGAGGGAGGTGAGGTCGCGGTCCCAGGAGGCGATGGCCCGGGCGTCCTCGGGGGTGAGCGGTGACCGCTCCTCGCGGGGAGCGGGGACCGCGTCCGCGTGGGTGTCCTCGGGGAGGGCCTCTTCGTCCCAGACGGGCTCCTCCTCTTCGGGCCAGAGGTCCTCCTGGTGCGGGTCCTGGTCCTGCGGGTTCCGGGCCTGGTCCTGGTCCTGCGGGTTCCGGAGGGCGGGAGCCGTTGCGGCGGGGTGGTCGTGGCCGCCTGTCCCGTCCTGGGGGGCGATGGCCCAGAGCCGGGTCCTGACGAGTTCCGCCGCCCGGCGCCTGCGGGTCAGCGCCTCGTCGTCCAGGGGGAGCGGCCAGGGCTGGTCGTGCTGGGAGTCCGTCAGGGACGGGTTCTCGGCGTCCTTCTCGGGTTCGTCGGTCCAGTGCTCGATGTCGCCGTGGCCGAGGGCGCAGTGGTCGTGGAGGGCGCGGAGGAAGTCGGAGGGTCCGCGGGGCTTCTTCTGGGAGGGGCCCCACCAGTGGGCGGAGCCGAGGAGGAGGGAGCGGGGGCGGGTGAAGGTGACGTAGCCGAGGCGGAGTTCCTCGGTGTGCTGGTGGTCCCGCATGTCGTTCTTGAAGGCGGTGAGGGACTTGGCGTCCCAGGCGTCGATGCCGGGCAGGGTGGGCGCGTCGCCGCGGAGGGCGTGCGGGAGGACCTGCGGCTGGGAGGTCCAGGACTCGCGGGCGCGGGAGCTGGGGAACTGGCCGGCGACCAGGCCGGGGGCGGCGACGACGTCCCATTCGAGGCCCTTGGACTTGTGGGCGGTGAGGACCTTGACGGTGTTCTCGCCGCCGGGGAGCGCGCTGTCGAGGCCCTTCTCGAACTGGACGGCCGTGCGCAGGAAGCCGAGGAAGGCGAGCAGGCTCGCCTCTCCGTCGAGGGAGGCGAAGCCGGCGGCGATGTCGAGGAACTGGCCGAGGGTCTCGCGGCGGCGGGCGGCCAGCGCGTGCGGGGAGGCGGAGAGCTCGACCTCGAGGCCGGTCGCGGTGAGGACGCGGTGCAGGACGTCCATGAGGGGGTCGGCGAGCGAGGAGCGCAGGGCCCGCAGTTCGGTGGCGAGGCGGGCGAAGCGGACCCGGGCCTCGGCGGAGAAGGGCAGGCCGTCGTCGTCGGTGCCGCCGGAGCCGAGGAAGGTGTCGAGGGCGTCGGCGAGGGAGACGACCTCGGCCGGGTCGACGCCTTCGACGGCGGCGGCGAGCCGCTGCTCGGGGTCCGGTTCGTCGCCGCCCCGGTGGACGAGGAGGCGGGCGCGGCGGCCGAGGAGGGCCAGGTCGCGGGGGCCGATGCGCCAGCGGGGGCCGGTGAGGAGGCGGACCAGGGAGGCGTTGGCCCCCGGGTCCTGGAGGACTTCGCAGACGGCGACGAGGTCGGCGATCTCGGGCAGGTGGAGGAGTCCGGAGAGGCCGACGACCTCGACGGGGACGTCACGGGCGACGAGGGCCGCGTGGATGGCGGGGAAGTCGGTGGCCGTGCGGCACAGGACGGCGATGTCGCCGGGCTCGCGGTCGGTGCGGACGAGGTGGGCGAGGGAGTCGGCCAGCCAGTCGATCTCCTCGGCGTGGGTGGGGAGGAGGGCGATCCGCACGCTGCCGTCCGCCTCGGCGCCGGGTGCGGGCCGGAGCGCCTCCACGCCCGCGTGCATGGCGCGCAGGGGGGCGGCGAGCCCGTTGGCGAGGTCGAGGAGGCGGCCGCCGCTGCGCCGGTTCTCGGAGAGGGAGTAGCGGTCGGCGGGGCGGCCGTCCGCGTGCGGGAAGTGCTCGGGGAAGTCGTCCAGGTTGGCGACGGAGGCGCCGCGCCAGCCGTAGATGGCCTGGCAGGGGTCGCCGACGGCGGTGACGGCGTGCCCGGTGGGGCGGCCCGCGGTGCCCTGGCCGAAGAGTCCGGAGAGCAGGAGCCGCTGGGCGACGGAGGTGTCCTGGTACTCGTCGAGGAGGACGACCCGGAACTCCTCGCGCAGGATCTCGCCGACCTCGGGCCTGGTGGTGGCGAGCTCGGCGGAGCGGGCGATCTGGTCGCCGAAGTCGAGGAGGTCGCGGGAGCGCTTGGCGGCGCGGTAGCGGACGACGAGGTCGAGGAGCTCGCGGCGGGCGGCGGCGGCCTCGGGGATCTTGCGCAGTTCGGCGTTGCTCAGCCGGGCCCCGGCGAGGGCGGTGAGCAGCTCGGAGTCGTACGTGTCGAGCCGCTCGGGCCGTACGAGGTGCTCGGCGAGCTCGGCGTCGAGGGCGAGCAGGTCGGTGATGAGGGTCGGGAAGGAGCGGGTGAGCGCCGGGTACGGGCCGGGGGCCTCGCGGAGCACGCGCGCGGCGAGCTGGTAGCGGGTGGCGTCGGCGAGGAGCCGTGAGGTGGGTTCGAGGCCGATGCGGAGGCCGTGGTCGGTGAGGAGCTGCCCGGCGAAGGCGTGGTACGTGGAGATGCGGGGCTCGCCCGGGGGGTCGTCCGGGTCGATGACGTCGGGGTCGGTGACGCCGGCGCGGACGAGGGCGGTGCGGACGCGCTCGGCGAGTTCGCCTGCGGCCTTGTTGGTGAAGGTGAGACCGAGGACCTGCTCGGGGGCGACCTGGCCCGTGCCGACCAGCCAGACCACCCGGGCGGCCATCACCGTCGTCTTGCCGGAGCCGGCTCCGGCCACGATGACGTGCGGGGCGAGCGGCGCGGTGATGCAGGCCGTCTGCTCCGGGGTGAACGGGATGCCGAGGAGCTCCTTGAGCTGCTCGGGGTCGGTGATGCGTGCGGTCACCCCAAAGAGGCTAACGGGGCCGACTGACATTCCGGACCGCCACCGGTCTGACCTGCGACTTCACGAGGCGGGGTGGTTCAGGCGGGGGTGCCCTGGTCGAGGCGGGACAGGTCGACGGTCTCGTCGGCGGGCGGGATGGTGACGACGACGGGCTTGTCGTAGTCGGAGAGGACCACCGAGCCGGGGTCGTCGCCGCCGGTCTTGACCACCTTCAGGATGTACGGCTTGCCCTCGCGGGCGACGGAGACGGTGGTGGTCTCGCCGCCGGGCTTCTTCTTCACGACGGTGGCGACGGGGGTGCCGTCGACCTCGGCGTCCGGTCCCCGGGTGAGTCCGGTGCGGTCCTCCTTGTCCTCGCCGAGGTCGGCGAGGAGCGAGTCCAGGTCGCAGACGCCGCCGAGGGCGTCGGTTCCTGCCTGGCCCGCGGCGATCTTCAGCCAGCGGCCCTTGAGGAGCTCGATGGTGGCGTCGATCTGGGCCTCGGGCATGCCCTGGGAGGCCATGGACGCCCGCCAGAAGGCCTCGTCGCCCTTCATGTACGTGACCTGGCCGACCTTGCGGAGTTCGGCGGTGCCGCCCTTGATCTTCACGACGCCGGTGCACCGGTCGTGGTCGTCGACGGCGAAGTCGACGTCGACGGGCTGCCCGTCGGTGACGACCCGGCCCTTCATGTGGAGCGAGGTCGCGGACTGGGTGGCGGTGACCGCCCGGTCGGCGATCTCGTCGGCGCTGAGGCCGGTGAAGGGATCGGGGGACGGCGCGAGGGCCGTGGCGCGCGGCGGGGCGTCGGCCGCGGCCCAGGCCGCCGCGGGCGCGGGTCCCACGACGACGGCGACCGCGCAGACGACGGACGCGGCGCGGAGCTTCCGGTGGGTGTGGGTCGTCATGCGAGCCTCCTCGCTGATTCCCCCGGGCCGTCCCACCAGCGTCACCCCGCGCGCGCGTGCCCGCTACTTCTGGGTCGCGGGCACGCGCGCGTGTGTCAGGAGGCGCCCTTCATGAGCTCCGCCATGTCGACCGTCTGGTCGGCCGGCGGCGCGGTGACGGTGACCGGCTTGTCGTAGTCGCCCAGGTCGACGGTGCCGGGCTCGTCGCCACCGGTCGTCACGACGCGGAGGACGTACGGCTTGGCGGCGTCCTTGGCGACGTAGAAGGTCGTGGTCTCGCCCTTGTCCTTCTTGCTGAGGACGGCGGCGGACGTGCCGTTGACGTCGGCGTCGGCCTCGCGGGTCATGCCCTTGCGCGGGGTGTCCTCGTCCATGTCCTTGACGATCTGCTTCAGGTCGCAGAACGCGCCGGGGCCGCCCTCGCCCGCGCCGGCCTCGTTCGGCATCTTCAGCCAGCGGCCCTTGAGGAGGGTGGACATGGCGCCGGACTCGTCGGCGGAGGCGCCTTCCTCACCGCCGGTGGACTTCCAGAAGGCGTCGTCGCCCTTCATGTAGCTGGTGCCGCCGGTGCCGAGGATCTCGGCCTTGCCGCCCTTGGCGGCCTGCATGGAGCCCTTGCAGTTGCCCTTGTCGTCGACGGACATGTCGACGGTCATGTCCTCGCCGTCGGTCTTGCCCTTGCCCGTCATGTGGAAGGCGGTGGCCGCCTTGGTCGTGGTGACGGCCTTGTCGGCGATGGCGTCGGCGGTGAGACCCGCGAACGGGTCGGCGGCCTTCTCCTCGCCCTTGGAACAGCCCGTGACACCCGCGACCAGGGCCGCACAGACCATCGCCGCCGACCAGAGCTTCCTGTTGGCCCTCATGCGTGTACTTCTCCTCACGGCCGTCCGGGACGGCGGTTTTCACAGCTTGTCTTCACGGCGCCTTTATGCGGACGCCGCGAAGACATTGACGTACGAGTCCGAACAATGGATGCACGGAGCGGAACGTGATGCTCCGCACAAAGCACCGGGCAGATGTCCCGGAGGATGTCCCGGCGGATGTCAGTCGACGACCTGGCGGCCCTCCGGCTGGGCGCTGCACGAGGCGCGGAAGGCGCAGTTCGCGCAGTGCTGTCCGGTACTCGGCGTGAACCGCTCGTCGAGGACCCGGCCGGCCGCGGTGGCGAGCAGCCCGCCGACCCACTCCCCTTCGAGGGGCTGCTGGGCCTGCACCTTCGGCAGGGCGTCCCCGCCCTCCTTCTGCGGGGCGCTCTGCCGCAGCTGGACGAGTTCGGCGCCGCCCGGCTCGGGCCGCCGCCCGTCGAAGACCTCGTCGAGGGCGCCCTCGCGGACGGCGAGCTGGTAGACCGCGAGCTGCGGGTGGTGGGCGACCTCGTCCTTGGTGGGGGCCGACTTGCCGGTCTTGAAGTCGACGACGTACGCGCGCCCGTGCTCGTCGGTCTCGACCCGGTCCATGGAGCCGCGGATGCGGACCTCGTACTCCCCCGCCTCCAGGGTCACGTCGAAGTCGTGCTCGGAGGCGGCGGGGGTGCGGCCGCCGCGGTCCATGACGTGCCAGCGCAGGAAACGTTCGAGGGCCACGCGCGCGTTGCCCTTCTCCTGCGCCGACTTCCAGGGCGCGTCGAAGGCGAGGGCGTCCCAGACGGAGTCGAGGCGGGCCATGAGGACGTCGAGGTCGGCGGGGGTACGGCCGGAGGCGACCTCGTCGGCCAGGACGTGGACGACGTTGCCGAAGCCCTGGGCGGCGGTGGCCGGCGCCGCGGCCTTGACCTCGCGGCCCAGGAACCACTGGAGGGAACAGGTGCCGACCAGGTTCTCGAGCGAGCTCGGCGAGAGCGCCACCGGCCGGTCGCGCTCGCGCAGCGGCTCCGGGCCGCGGGTCGGCTCGAACAGGCCCCACCAGCGGTCCGGGTGCGCCGCGGGCACCAGCGGCTGGCCCTCCTCGTCGGTGAGCGCGGCGAGGGCGGCGAGCCGGTCGGCCGCCGCGTCGCGGAGGGCGGGCGAGGCGTCCGGGTCGACGGTGGTGGCGCGGAGCTCGGCGACCAGGGCGGAGACGGCGAGGGGACGACGGGGGCGGCCGGGGACGTCCTTCGGCTCGGTGCCGAGTTCGGTGAGGAACCGGGACGGCTGGTCGCCGTCCTCCGCCGCGGCCTTCACCGCGGTGACGACCAGCCGGTCACGCGCGCGCGTGGCGGCCACGTAGAAGAGCCGGCGCTCCTCGGCCAGGAGCGCGCCGGCGCTGAGGGGTTCGGCCAGGCCGTCGCGGCCGATGCGGTCCGCCTCCAGGAGCGAGCCGCGCCGGCGCAGGTCGGGCCACAGGCCTTCCTGCAGTCCCGCGACCACGACGAAGCCCCATTCGAGGCCCTTGGAGCGGTGGGCGGTCATCAGTCGGACCGCGTCCGGCCGGGTGTGGCGGCGGGTCAGCGTGTCGGCCGCGATGTCCTGCGCGTCGAGCTCCTCCAGGAAGTTCAGGACACCCCGGCCGCCGACGCGCTCCTCCGCTCGGGCGGCCGTCTCGAACAGCGCGCACACGGCGTCGAGGTCGCGGTCGGCGTTGCGCCCGGCGGGTCCGCCGCGCAGCGCGGCGCGCTCAAGACGGCCGGGCCAGGACGTGCCGTTCCACAGCACCCACAGGGCCTCCTCGGCGGTGCCGCCGTCGGCGAGCAGCGCGCGGGTCTCCCGGAGCAGCTCGCCGAGCCGCTTCGCGCCGCGGGCGTACGCGGGGTCGTGGGCGACGAGCCGCTCCGGCTCGGCGAGGGCGCGGGCGAGGAGGACGTCGGAGGGGGGCGGGACCTTGTTGCCGGCGGCGCGTTCCTCGTCCCGCAGGGCGCGGCCCAGGCGGCGGAGGTCGGCCGGGTCCACGCCGGCGAGGGGGGAGGCGAGGAGCTCCAGGGCGGTGTCGGTGGCGAGCCAGCTGGTGTCGGGCTCCTGCCCTTCGTCGGGCTCGGTGGGTGCGGGGGCGGCCGACACCGCGCGGAGGGCCAGCAGGAGGGGGGCGACGGCGGGTTCGTGGCGGAGGGGGGTGTCGGCGGCGTCGGTCTCGACGGGGACGCCGGCGGAGGTGAGGGCGCGGCGGAGGGAGGGGAGGCCGGCGGCGGCGCGGGTGAGGACGGCCATGTCCTGCCAGGGGACGCCGTCCTCCAGGTGGGCGCGCCGGAGGAGGTCGGCGATGTTCTCGGCCTCGGCGGAGGCGGTGGGGTAGGTGTACGCCTCCGCCCGGCCGCCGTCGCGTACGGGCGCGAGGTCGCGGTGGGCGCGGACCTTGTCGGCGGGGAGCCGGTGCGTCGGCATGCGCTGGGCGAGCTGCCGGGTGGCGGCGAGGAGCCGGGCGCCGGAGCGGCGGGAGGTGCCGAGGACGCTCACGGGGGCGCCGCCGAAGGCGGTGGGGAAGTCGAGGATGCCGTTCACGTCGGCGCCGCGGAAGGCGTAGATGGACTGGTCCGGGTCGCCGAAGGCGAGGACGTCGCCGCGGCCGTCGCCCGCGAGCGCGTGCAGCAGCCTGACCTGGGCCGGGTCGGTGTCCTGGTACTCGTCGACGTACACGGCGTCGTACGCGGGGAGGGTGACGTCCCGGGCGAGCAGGACGGCCCGGTGGACGAGTTCGGTGTAGTCGAGGACGCCCTGGAGGTCGAGGACGTCGAGGTACTCGGCGAGGAAGCCGGCGGCGGCCTTCCAGTCCGGGCGGCCGACCCGGTCCGCGAAGCGGGCGAGGGCATCGGGGCCGAGGCCCAGTTCGCGGGAGCGGGCGAGGACGGCCCGCACCTCGTCGGCGAAGCCGCGGGTGGTGAGGCAGGCGCGCAGTTCGTCGGGCCAGCGGATGCTGCCGAGGCCCGTCTTCTCCAGGTCGACGTGGCCGGCGAGCAGTTCGCGTACGGCGAGGTCCTGCTCGGGTCCGGAGAGCAGCCGGAGCGGTTCGGCGAAGAGTTCGGCGTCCTGGTGGGCGCGGATCAGGGCGTAGCAGTACGAGTGGAAGGTGGTGGCCTGCGGCGGGCGGCGGCCGCCGAGCCGGGCGGCCATGCGGTCGCGGAGTTCGACGGCGGCCTTGCGGCTGAAGGTGAGGACGAGGAGGCGTTCGGGGTCGGCGCCGGCCTCCATGCGGGCGGCGACGGCTTCGACCAGCGTCGTCGTCTTGCCGGTGCCGGGTCCGGCGAGGACGAGGAGCGGTCCGCCGCGGTGGTCAACCACCTGCCGCTGGGCTGCGTCCAGCTGAGGGGGATCCTGCGGGGCCGGCGTGGTGCGCACCAGTCGGTACGCGCCCGGGGTCCGCTGCCGTCCCGGACCCGGGTACGGCTGTCCCTGGTTCGGCGGCGTACGCCGGGTGGTGGAGGAGGAGCTCACGTGGATCGCCGGTCCTGGTGGATGTGGTGGTGCGGGTGAGGCGGCGGTGTGCCGTGGCCACCGCCTCGGGGAGCGCCCCCGTCGTCCCGTGGGTCGCGCACGTCGACGTTACGCGAAGCGGGCGGGCGGCGAGCCGTACTCCGGGCGCCGGCCACCCGTGCGGGGCCGCCGCGCCCGCGTCTTCCCTGGCCTCGCCCTCAGATGTGAGTTCCGGCACCCGAGCCGGCCCCCGGCCCGGCGGCCCGGCCCGTGCCGCGGCCGGCACCCGGGTCCGTACCCCCGTCGGCGTCCGGTGCCGGGGACGGCGAGCCGTCCCAGCGGGCGCGGCGCATGTCGAGGCGGGGGATGTGGCCCTCGGCGGAGGGGCCGGCGGCGCGGAGGGGGGTGCCTTCGGCGCGGTAGTGGCCGAGGGCCCGCAGCTCGTGGCCGGGGAGGAGGGTGCCGTCGGCGCGGACGACGCGCCACCAGGGTGCGGAACCGCCGTAGAGGGCCATCACGCGGCCCACCTGGCGGGGCCCGCCCTCGCCCAGCCATTCGGCCACGTCGCCGTAGGTCATGACCCGGCCGGGCGGGATTCCGTCGGCCACGTCGAGCACCCGCTCCGCGTACTCGGGCAGTTCTCCGGTCTCCCCCACGGGTTCCTCCATGCTCATCCGTCCCATCCTGCCTCACCGCACCGACATGCCCCTGATGCCTCCGCACGGCGGCTCTTCGTGCCACCATCGTCCGGGCGGTGACTGGTGATACGAGATCAAGAGCGACAAGTACAAGAACAAGAACGCCAAGAACAAGAACGTGATCGACGAGACGCGCACGCAGAGACGGACATGGTGATGGGGCAGGACACGCAGCCTCCCGAGGGGGGCGAGGCCGACGTGCCCGAGCGGGTGTCCGGGGACGAGCCGCTGCTCGCCGCCCGCGTCCACCGGCCCTCCGATCTGATGCGGCTGCTCGTCGGCCTGCTCGCCATCGGGCTCGTCATCGCCATCGCGGCGTTCGCCCACGCCACGACCTCGGGCCTGGAAGAGGACATCAACAAGGGTGCCGTCGGCGCCCCCGACGTCTTCGTGAAGATCGCCGGTCTCGTCTCCTCGATCGCCGTCCTGCTCGTCCCGGTCGCCTTCGCCATCGAACGGCTGATCAAACGGGACGGACTGCGCATCGCCGACGGCGTGCTCGCCGCCGTCCTCGCCCACGGCGTCACGCTCGCCACGGACCTCTGGGTCGCCCAGGCCGCGCCCGGCACCATCCAGGACGCGCTGACCCAGCCGCAGTCCGGCGGCGGGCTCACCGACCCGGTGCACAACTACCTCGCTCCGGTCATCGCGTACATGACCGCCGTCGGCATGGCCCGCAGGCCCCGCTGGCGGGTCTCGCTGTGGGTGGTGCTGCTGCTCGACGCGTTCACCATGCTGGTGGCCGGCTACACCACGGCCCTGTCGATCATCCTGACCGTCCTGATCGGCTGGACGGTGGCGTACGGCACGCTGTACGCGGTCGGCTCCCCCAACGTCCGGCCCACCGGGCAGACCCTCCTCGCGGGCCTCCGCCGGGTCGGCTTCCGGCCGGTGACGGCACTGCGCGCGGAGGGCGTGCCGGACTCCTCGGACAGCGGGGACCGCGGCCGCCGCTACATCGTGACCCTGGAGGACGGGCCGCCGCTCGACGTCACCGTCGTCGACCGCGAGCAGCAGGCGCACGGCTTCTTCTACCGCGCGTGGCGCCGGATCACGCTGCGGACGATCACCACCCGCCGGTCGATCGTGTCGCTGCGCCAGGCCCTCGAGCAGGAGGCGCTCCTCGCGTACGCGGCCATCGCCGCCGGGGCGAACGCGCCGAAGCTGATCGCCACCTCGGAGCTCGGCCCGGACGCGGTGATGCTCGTGTACGAGCACATCGGCGGCCGGAGCCTGGACTCCCTCGACGACGACGAGATCACCGACGAGCTGGTCAGCAGCGCGTGGCGGCAGGTGCGGGCGCTCCAGTCCCGCCGGATCGCGCACCGCAGGCTGACGGGCGACGCGATTCTGGTGGATCGTTCCGGCAAGGTGATCCTGACCGATCTCCGGGGCGGCGAGATCGCGGCCGGCGATCTGATCCTGCGGATGGACATCGCCCAGCTGCTCACCACCCTCGGGCTGCGGGTCGGGGCCGAGCGGGCGGTCGCCGCGGCCGTCGCGGTCCTCGGCCCGGACACCGTCGCCGACTGTCTGCCGCTGCTCCAGCCGATCGCCCTGAGCCGCTCCACGCGCGCGACGCTGCGGAAACTGGCGCGCGAGCGCTCGGCCCGGGAGCGGGAGGCCGTCCTCGCCGCCTCCGAGGCCGCCAAGCACGAGCGGGAGCTCGCGAAGGCCGCCGCCTCGGCCGCGGCGGACGCCAAGGACGCGCGGGCCGGGACGAAGGACGTACGGGCCGAGGCGAAGGCCGAGAAGAAGGCGGACAAGAAGGCCGAGAAGCGGGCCCTCGACACCGCTCTCGACGAGGCGCGCGAGGAGGACCTGCTCGCCCAGATCCGCCAGCAGGTGCTGCTGATCCGCCCGCAGGCCCCGGTGGAGCCGGTCCGGCTCGAACGGATCAAGCCGCGGACCCTGGTCAGTCTCATCGCGGGCGCGGTCGCCGCGTACTTCCTGCTGTCGCAGATCGCCCGGACGCCGCTGTCGACGATCAGCCAGGCGGACTGGCGCTGGGTGGCGGCGGCGGTGCTGTTCTCGGCCGTCAGCTACGTGGCGGCGGCGATGAGCCTGCTCGGCTTCGTGCCGGAGCGGGTCGGGTTCTGGCGGACGGTGGTGGCGCAGGTCGCCGGCTCGTTCGTGAAGATCGTGGCCCCGGCGGCGGTCGGCGGTGTCGCCCTGAACACCCGCTTCCTCCAGCGCTCGGGCGTCCGGCCCGGTCTCGCGGTGGCGAGCGTCGGCGCCTCCCAGCTGTTCGGGCTCGGGGCGCACATCCTGCTGCTGCTCTCCTTCGGCTATCTGACGGGGACGGAGAAGTCGCAGTCGTTCACCCCGTCGAGGACGGTCATCGCCGGCCTGCTGACGGTCGCGGTGCTCGTCCTGGTCGTGACGGCGATCCCGTTCATGCGCAAGTTCGTGTCGACGCGGCTGCGCTCGCTGTTCGCGGGCGTGGTGCCGCGCATGCTGGACGTGCTCCAGCGGCCCATGAAGCTGCTGACCGGCATCGGCGGGATGCTGCTGCTGACCGGTGTGTTCGTGCTCTGCCTCGACGCCTCGATCCGGGCCTTCAGCCACGGGAACCAGACGATCAGTTACGCGAGCGTCGCCGTCGTCTTCCTCGCGGGCAACGCGCTGGGCTCGGCGGCGCCGACGCCCGGCGGTGTCGGCGCGGTCGAGGGCGCGCTCACCTTCGGTCTGGTCGCGGTCGGCCTGCCCCTGGAGGTCGCGACCCCCGCGGTGCTCCTGTACCGCCTGCTCACCCTGTGGATCCCGGTCCTGCCCGGCTGGCTCTGCTTCAACTGGCTGACGAAGCGCGAAGCGCTCTAGGGCCTGTCCTAGCCGAACCGGCCGCGAAAAGCCCCCCGGCCACCCGCATGGACGCCCGTCCCGCGCGGGTGGCCGGGCGGCGGCCCACGATGGGCGTATGCCGATCTCCGCAGCGCAGCGCGCCGCCCTGCTGACCGCCACGACCGTGCTGCTCGCCGCCGGGTGCTCGGACGGGGGAGACGGCGCGGCGGAGGTGACGAAGCCGAGCGGCACCGGGGTGTCGGCGCTGACTTCGCAGAAGCTGTCGTGGGCGCCGTGCCCGGCGCCGTCGGCCGCGGAGGGCGGCGGGGCCGCGCCGTCGCCGCTGCCCGGCGACACGACCTGGGAGTGTTCCTTCCTCCAGACGCCGCTGGACTGGTCGGTGCCGGAGGGCGAGACCATCGAGCTGGCGCTGATCCGGGCCAAGGCGAAGGACCGGTCGCGCCGGATCGGCTCGCTCGTCTTCAACTTCGGCGGGCCCGGCGGCTCCGGGATCACCGCGCTGCCCGGCTTCGCGTCCTCGTACGAGACCCTGCGCGGCCGCTACGACCTGGTGTCCTTCGACCCGCGCGGGGTGGGCCGCAGCGACCCGGTCGAGTGCGCCACGGACAAGGAGCTGGACGCCTACTACGCCCTGGACTTCACGCCCGACGACGAGGCCGAGGAGCGGACCCTCTCGGACGCGCAGAAGAAGTACGCGTCCGGCTGCGAGAAGGACTCCGGCGCGGCCCTGCCGCACGTCGGCACCGAGAACGCGGCCCGGGACATGGACCTGATGCGCCAGGTCCTCGGCGACGACAAGCTGCACTACTTCGGCATCTCGTACGGCACCGAGCTCGGCGGCGTCTACGCCCACCTGTTCCCGGCGAACGTCGGCCGGGCCGTCTTCGACGCGGTGGTCGACCCGGACGCGGGCGTCGAGGACGGCGCCCTCGGCCAGGCGAAGGGCTTCCAGCTGGCGCTGGACAACTTCGCCCAGGACTGTGTGGACCGCGGCGACGCCTGCACCCTGCCGGGCTCGACGGTCGCCGAGATCGAGGGCTTCATCCAGGACCTCCTGACGGCCCTGGACAAGGAGCCGATCCCCGGCATCGGCGACCGGAAGCTCACCCAGACGCAGGCCACCAACGGCATCGCGCAGGCCCTGTACTCCAAGGAGTATTGGACGTATCTGGAGCAGGGTCTCGACGCGGCCGACGGCGGTGACGGGGCGCTGCTCCTGAGCCTGTCCGACTCGATGAACGGACGCGGCCAGAACGGCTCCTACAGCAACATCCAGTCCGCGAACGCCGCCATCAACTGCGTGGACTTCAAGGAGCGCTACACCCTCGGCCAGGCGAAGGAGCGGCTCCCGCAGTTCCGCGAGGCCTCGCCCGTCTTCGGCGACTTCATGGGCTGGGCGCTGTCGAGCTGCTCGCAGTGGCCGGTGCCGGGCGTGTGGGAGCACCCCGACGTGTCCGCGGCCGGTTCGGCGCCGATCCTGGTGGTCGGCAACACCGGCGACCCGGCGACGCCGTACGAGGGAGCCCGGTCGATGGTGAACGCGCTCGGCAAGGGCGTCGGCGTGGAGCTGACGTACGAGGGCGAGGGCCACGGCGCGTACAACAGCGGGAACAAGTGCGTGAAGGGCGCGGTGGACGGCTACCTCCTGGACGGCAAGGTGCCCGCCTCCGGGACCGTGTGCAAGTAGCGCCGCCCGGCCCGGACAGCCGTGCCGCCTAGGATGGCCGCCTTGCCGGGATCCTGGGGGAACACATGTCCATACGTGTACGCATGACCGTGCTGGCCGTGACGGGGGTGCTGGTCGCGGGCTGTACGAGCGGCGGCGGCGCGACCGGGACGACGAAGACCCCGCCGGCCACCACCGACGCGAAGCCCACGGCGACCACCACCGGCTCCGCCTCCCCCGCGCTCCCCGCCTCCCTCACCGGCCAGCGCCCCGACTGGAAGCCCTGCGAGGCGGCGGAGGGCGGGCAGCGGCCCGGCACGGAGTGGCGCTGCGCCACGGTGAAGGTCCCGCTCGACCACGCCGAGCCCGCCGGGGAGACGATCCCGGTCGCGCTGATCCGCAAGGAGGCGCGGAGCAAGAGCGGCCGCGTCGGCTCGCTCCTCTTCGACTTCGGCGGGCCCGGCGCCTCCGGCGTCGACATCCTGCCGCAGGCGGCGGAGGAGTACCGGAACCTGAACCAGCGCTACGACCTGGTCGGCTTCGACCCGCGGGGCGTCGGCCGCAGCGCGGGCGTGGTCTGCCGGGACGACGCCGAACAGGCCGCCGCCGAGGCCTCGGTGGACCTCGTCCCGGACACCGCCGCCGAGGAGCGCGCCTACCTGGCGGACGGCGCCGCCTTCGCCGCCGGCTGCGCCCGCCGCTCCGGGAAGCTCCTGCCGCACACCACGACCACCGCCACCGCCCGCGACATGGACCTGCTCCGGCAGGTCCTCGGCGACGACAAGCTGTACTACTTCGGCATCTCGTACGGGACGCAGCTCGGCGGCACGTACGCGCACCTGTTCCCCGCGCGCGTGGGCCGGATCGTGCTCGACGCGGTCGTCGACCCGACCGCCGACACCACCGGGCACGCCCGCCACCAGACGGTCGGCTTCCAGCGGGCCCTGGACAACTACCTGAAGAGCACCGGCCAGGACCCGAAGGCCGGCACCGAGCGGATCGCCCGGCTGCTGCGGAAGCTCGACCGCGAGCCGCTGCCGGTCGGCGGGCGCAGGCTCACCGAGGGCCTGGCCCTCACGGGCATCGCGGTGACGCTGTACGGACAGGCCAACTGGCCGCTGCTCACGGAGGCGCTCGCCTCGGCCGAGCGCGGGGACGGCGCCGGGCTGCTCGAACTCGCCGACTACTACAACGACCGGGACGCGAAGGGCCATTACGCCACCCAGTCGCACTCCCAGCGGGCGATCTCCTGCGCGGACTCCAGCGAGCGGCCGACCGCCGCGCAGGCGAAGGCGCTGCTGCCGGAGTTCCGCCGGCTCTCCCCCGTGTTCGGCGCGTTCCTGGCCTGGGACACGGCGGGCTGGTGCGCGGGCTGGCCGGTCGAGGGCGAGCGGCGGACGCCGGAGGCGAGCGCCCTGGGCGCGGCCCCGATCCTGGTCGTCGGCACGACCGGCGACCCGGCGACGCCGTACGAGGGCGCCGAGAAGATGGCGAAGGAGCTCGGGGACGGCGTCGGGATCCTGGTCACGAACAAGGGCGAGGGCCACGGGGCCTACGGCACCTCGGCGTGCGTGACGCGGAAGGTCGACGCGTACCTCCTGAACGGCAAGGTCCCCGAGTACGGCACGACCTGCGGCTGACGCGGACGCGAAAGGGCCCGGACCTCGCGAGGAGGTCCGGGCCCTTCGTGCGTACTCCTAGTACACCGGCTTCTCGGGCTCGATCTGGTGGACCCAGCCGATCACGCCGCCGCCGACGTGCACGGCGTCCGCGAAGCCCGCGGACTTCAGCACGGCGAGGACCTCCGCGCTGCGCACACCCGTCTTGCAGTGCAGGACGATGCGCTTGTCCTGCGGGAGGTCCTGGAGGGCGGTGCCCATCAGGAACTCGTTCTTCGGGATCAGGCGGGCGCCCGGGATCGAGACGATCTCGTACTCGTTCGGCTCGCGGACGTCGATGATGTCGATGTTCTCGCCGTCGTCGATCCACTCCTTGAGCTGCTTGGGAGTGATCGTGGAGCCGAGCGCCGCCTCCTGGGCCTCCTCGGACACGACGCCGCAGAAGGCCTCGTAGTCGATGAGCTCGGTGACGGTCGGGTTCTCGCCGCAGACCGCGCAGTTCGGGTCCTTGCGGACCTTCACCTGGCGGTACTGCATCTCCAGGGCGTCGTAGATCATCAGGCGGCCGACCAG
This sequence comes from Streptomyces sp. NPDC037273, assembly GCF_055603625.1. NCBI lineage: Bacteria > Bacillati > Actinomycetota > Actinomycetes > Kitasatosporales > Streptomycetaceae > Streptomyces > Streptomyces sp. NPDC037273. Next base: position 213,319 of record NZ_JBVJVO010000003.1, on the reverse strand, counting down.
CGGGTCGCCCACGCCGGCCAGGACCTTGATGGCCTCGGTGACCTGGATGGAGCCGATCGACGCGCACAGCACGCCGAGGACGCCGCCCTCGGCGCAGGACGGGACCATGCCCGGCGGCGGGGGCTCCGGGTAGAGGCAGCGGTAGCAGGGGCCGTACTCGGACCAGAAGACGGAGGCCTGGCCGTCGAAGCGGTAGATCGAGCCCCAGACGTACGGCTTGTTCAGCAGCACGCAGGCGTCGTTCACCAGGTAACGGGTGGCGAAGTTGTCCGTGCCGTCGACGATCAGGTCGTACTGGCTGAAGATGTCCATCACGTTCTCGGCTTCGAGCCGCTCTTCGTGGAGGATCACGTTCACGTACGGGTTGATGCCGAGCACGCTGTCGCGCGCCGACGCGGCCTTGGAGCGGCCGATGTCGGCCTGGCTGTGGATGATCTGGCGCTGGAGGTTCGACTCGTCGACCTCGTCGAACTCCACGATGCCGAGCGTGCCCACGCCGGCGGCGGCCAGGTACATCAGCGCCGGCGAGCCGAGGCCGCCGGCGCCGACACACAGCACCTTGGCGTTCTTCAGCCGCTTCTGCCCGTCCATCCCGACGTCCGGGATGATCAGGTGGCGGGAGTACCTGCGGACCTCGTCTACGGTGAGCTCGGCAGCCGGCTCGACCAGGGGTGGCAGCGACACGGGGACTCCGGTTGTCGGTATGTCAGTACGGTTGTTCTCCCCGTAACACTGCCACGCCCCTTCTCATTCCGAGACACCCGTTCCGATCCGCGAGACGATTTCGTCCCAGTAGCCGGGCAGGGTGTGGAATTGGTCGCTTTGTCCCGGCCGGCCCGCGCGGTCCGTGAAGAAGATCGTCCCCGCGCCCTGCCAGCGGGCGACCCGCAGGGCCTCCTCCAGGTGGGTGCGCGGCACCCCGTGCACGAGGTGGACGAACTTCGCCTCGGCGTAGTCGGCGGTCCACTCCGCCACCTGTGACCAGCGGTAGTCCACCCAGGAGCCGGAGAAGGTCACCAGCTGGTCGGCGATCTCGGCGTACCCCGGATGCGGGTGGGTGCCGTGGCCGAGGACGACGTGGCACTCGCCGCCGAGGACCGCCTCCAGGGTCGCGGTGAGCCGGCGGGTCCCGGCCAGGTCGGCGCGGTCCGCGGGCGCCCGGTCCAGGTAGAAGCCGTCCACCTTGTACCAGTCGAGGAAGCGGTGGGCGTCCGAGACCAGCTCCCCGAAGGGCCGCCGGCCGTGGGCGGCGTCCAGGTGCCCGAGGACCCTGACCCCGGCGTTGCGGAGCTTCCCCGCCGCTTCCAGACAGTGCGGGTCAGGCCGGCTCCCCGGGCCCTCCGCGACGTTGAGGACCGCCCAGTGCACCGGGGTCCCGGGGCGGGTCAGCTCGGCCCACTCGACCGGGGCGAGGAGCGGATGGGCGTAGCCGGGGACGCCCACGCCGAGCGCCTGGACGGCCCCCGTGGCGGTGGTCGTCAGATGCGGCACGCCGCCTCCATCCAGATGTCGGCGAGCGACTCCTCCAGATTGATCCGGGGCCGCCAGCCGAGCCGGTCGCGGGCGGTGCGGACGTCGGCCTGCTGCCAGGTGCCGCAGCCGTCGGGGTACGGGTACGGGGCGGCGGCCAGCTGCTCGGCGATGGTCCCCTCGGTGCGGGGGGCGCCGATCATCGGGCGCTGCGGGATGCCGTGCGGGGCGTCCAGCTCGTGCAGGTTGCCGGAGTAGCCGGCGACCCGGGCGAGGACGGCGGCGGCGTCGCGGAGCCGGACCGCGCGGCCGGTGCCGATGTTGACCACGCCCTGGGCGGCGGAGAGCGAGGCCGCGTGCACGGCCCTCGCCACGTCCCGTACGTCGACGAAGTCGCGCTGCACGCCGAGGCCGCTGAGCTTGAGCTCGCCGTCGCCGGCCTGCATCGCCCGGCGCATCGCCTCGGCGAGCCGGCCGAGCGGGGAGCCGGCGGGCGTGCCGGGGCCGACGGGCGAGAACACCCGCAGGACGACGGCGTCGAGCCCGGAACCGAGGACGAGTTCGGTGGCGGCCAGCTTCGACACGCCGTACGGGCCGCCGGGGCGGGGCACGGCGTCCTCGGCGGTGGAGGAGCCGGGCTGGCTCGGCCCGTACTCCGAGGCGCAGCCGACCTGGACCAGGCGGGCCCCGCAGCCGCTGCGGCGCAGGGCCTCGCAGACGGTGGCGACGGCCACGGTGTTGTGCCGGGTGAGGTCGCGGGCGCCGCCGCGGGTGGCGCCCGCGCAGTTGACGACGACGCCCGGGTGGACGGCGTCCAGGAAGCGGGTGAGCGCTCCCGGGCTGCCGGAGGCGAGGTCGAAGCGGACGTCGGCGTCGTCGCCGCGGCCGAGGGCGGTGAGGTGGACGGCCGGGTCGGCGAGCAGTCGGTCGGCGACGAAGCGGCCGATGAAGCCGTTGGCTCCGAGCAGTAGCACCCTCATCGTGCGGCCCCTACGTGCCGACCGGCCGGTCCTTGGGATTGAGGGGTCATGGTCTTCGGTCTCCTTGCGGGGTGATGAGAGAGGTGACAGGGGGCGCCCGCGGCGTCGGCTCCGCGGGTGCCGGAGGGTTCCCGGCGTGAGGCTCGGCGGGGTGGTCGCTGTGCTCCCGGGGCCGTCGCCCGGGCCTCCTGCGGGGAGTTCACGGGGTGGCGTGGGCCGAGGCCCGGGCCAGGGCGCCGGTCGCGTGGGCCAGCAGGCCGAGCGCGGCGGCGCCGCAGACGAGGGTGGGTACGGCCCCGGTGCCCCAGGCCCCGACGAGGGCGCGCACCGGGGCGGCGAGCCCGTCGAAGCCGGGCAGCGGGACCCGGGCGGCGAGGACGCTCGCGAGGGCGAGGGCCTCGGCGGCGCAGGCGGCGCCGAGGGCCGCGCCGGCCGTCTCGGGAAAGCCGTGCACGGTGAGGAGCCGGGCGAGCAGCAGGAGCGCGCCGAGGGCGAGGGCGCCGGTGCTGAAGCCGGTGAGGCCGAGCAGGGCGGCGAGGGCGAGCAGCTGGACGGCCACGGTGCCGAGGAGCAGCGGCCTGGTGGCGGCGGCGAAGTCGGCGAGGCCCCGGCTGTCGGCGATCCGGCGGCGCGCCCGGCGGGCGAAGAGGTGCGCGCACCAGGCGGCGGGGGCGACGGAGAGGGCGAGCCCGACGAGGGGTCCCGGGGTGAGTTCCCAGGGCCCGTCGGGGCCTCCGCTGAGCACCTGGGCGAGGAGTCCGTCGCCGCCGACCGCGTACGCCAGGAGCCACAGCGTCCAGAGCCGTGCGGCGGGTACGGCTCCGCCGTCGGGCACCCGGAACGGTCCCTGCCGGACGGCGAGCACGAGGGCCGCGCCGAGCGCCGGCACGGCGAGCGCGGCGACGGCGACCCGCGCGGAGCCGTAGGCGAGGGTCAGGCCGAGGCCCGCGAGCCCGGCGACGGCTCCGGGGGCGAGCACGGCGAGCGCCCAGGGGGCCCGGGCCGGTTCGGGGTCCGGCGGGGGTGCGGTCCTCGCGGTGCCGCGCGGCACGCGCGCGTACAGCTCGTCGGCGAGCGAGAAGACGTCCCGGTGCCGGAAGCGCGCGGCGGTCCGGTCGGTGAAGCCCTGTGCTTCGAGGCCCGCGGCGATCTCCAGCGGGTCCACGGCGCGCTCGCAGAGCTCCCGGTGCCGGTGCATGAGCACCTTGACGGGGTCGGCGTTCCCCCGGCGGGGCCGGGGTGCCGCGGCGCCCTCGGTCCTGCCGCGCCACGCGACACCGGGCGCCGGGGCGCCGGGGCGGTCGGGGCCGGGCTCCGGGAGCGGCGTCGCGGGCGCCTCCGGGGCCGGGGCTATCGCGGACGGCGGCGCGGTGTCCACCACGTCGGAGGGGTCGGCGGGTTCCGGCGGCCCGTCAGGTGCGGGCTCGTCGGGCGGCGGGATCAGGGCGGGCGTGCCGAGGAGGGCCTCGGAGCGGGCGTCCCAGGCTCCGGGGCTCGTCGGGGCGGCGGGGCCGCGCATGGGGGTGCCTCCTTCAGGCATCGGGGCCTCCCGAACCCGCGGTCACGGCCTGCGTCCAGCTGCCCGGCACATGGGCTTCGGCGGGGTGGGCGAAGGGCACGCCGTCCCCGGGGCGGTGGCGGACCGGCGCGTGGGAGAGGAGTTCGAGGTAGATGTCGCGGAACGCGGCGAGGTTCTGTTCGACGGTGAAGAGTTCGAGGGCGCGGGCGCGGGCCGCGGCGCCGAGCCGGTGGCGGCGCTCGGGGTCGCGGAGCAGTGCGAGGCAGGCGTCGGCGAGGGCCCGGGGGTTGCGCGGGGGGACGACGAGGCCGGTGCCGCCGATGATCTCGACGACCGCGCCGACGTCGGTGGAGACGGTGGCCCGCGCGCAGAACATGGCCTCGACGAGGCTGGCGGGGAAGCCCTCGACGACGCTGGAGAGCACGACGACGGCACCGGAGCCGTAGGTGTCCTCCAGGGTGGGGGCCTCGGGTCCGCCGAGTTCCTCGAAGGTGACGGGGTTCTCGCCGACGGCGTGCGCGCCGGCGGCCTCGTCGGGGAAGAGCTGGGCGGCGAGCCCCTTGCAGTGCGCGAGGTACGCGCCGCCGCCCGGTTCGCGCACGGGCACGGCGACGATCCGCAGCCGGGCGTCGGGCTGCCGGGCGCGGATCTCCGCGAAGGCGTGGAGGAGGGCGATGAGGTCCTTGGCGGGTTCGACGCGGCCGACCCAGACCAGGGTGGCGGGGTCGCCGCTCTCCTCGTCCTCGCCGACCTCGGCGAAGCGGTCGGCCGCCATGCCCGGGTGGACGGTCCTGATGCGGGTCCGGTCGGCGCCGCACTTCTCCTGCCAGCGGCGGGCGTGGGCGTTGCCCGGGGTGAGGAGGGCGGCCTGCCGGTAGGTCTCGGCGGCGAGCCTGCCGTGGAGGGCGGCGAGCAGGGCCCGCAGGGGTGCGGAGCGGTCGGCGGCCGTCGAGAGGTAGTGGGCGCGGAGCCCGACACCGTATTCGGTGACGAGGAGCGGGGTCCCGAAGAAGCGTTTGGCCAGCAGGCCGGGGAGGGCGGTGGTGCCTCCGGCGGCGGCGTGGCAGAGGTCGGCCGCGCCGAGGGCGTCCTCGGCGTACCAGTCGAGGGAGAGGGGTCGCAGGGCCCGCTCCAGGTGGTCGGCGAAGGCGAGGTGGTCGGGGAGTCCGGCGGCGGCCGCGCCCGGGCGTGCGCCGGGCGCGCGGCAGGCGGTCTCCAGGGCGCGGACCGCGTCGTCGGAGCGGAGCGCGCCGGACAGTCCGCCGCGTTCGCGGGCGAGTTCGGCGAGTGCGTAGAGCCCTTCGGCGAAGGAGGCCGCGCCGGGGGCTTCGGTGCCGCCGGTCTCCGTGCCGGCTTCGGGGTCGGCGCAGAGGCCGGTGGCGAGGGCGTGGAAGGCCTCGGTGAAGCGGCGGCGTTCGCGCCGGCCGTAGGCCCTGCGGCCGGCCAGGACCTCGCCGAAGGCGGCGCGTTCGAAGCGGCTCCTGGGCGTGCCGTGGGCGTCGGGTCCGGCCGGGTCGGCGGTGCGCACCACGCGGGCGTTCGGCGGGAGCGGGAGCGGGGTGCCGGGGCGGGCGAGGGCGTAGAGGTCGAACTGGTGCTGTCCGAGTCCGCGTACGAGCCGGTCGCACCAGAGTCCGGACTCACCGGTGGCGTACGGGTAGCCACCTTCCGTGAGCAGTCCGATCCGCACGAGCACACCCCCGATCTCCCTTGGCGGCGGCCACCGTTGGTCCGGCGACTCGCAGCGGGAAGAACGTAAGCGGAGAGACCGGTGGTGCGGCGGACGGTTGTCCGTCGCACCACCGGAAGGGGTGAATGCACGTAACTTTCGCACCCCGGTCGCGTTCTGTCGCGCTAAGCGGCAGAACGGTCACGGAGGGTCAGGCGGCGGCCTTGCCCCGGCCGGCGTCAGGCGGCGGCCGACTCCCGGCGCCGGTCCCGGCGTTCCGCGGCGAGGACCGGGTCGAGCGAGGGGACGGCGGCCAGGAGCCGCCGGGTGTACGGGTCCTGGGGCGCGCCGTACACCTCGGCGACGATGCCCTGCTCCACGACCCGTCCGGCGCGCATGACGGCGACCCGGTCGGCGACCTGCCGGACGACGGCGAGGTCGTGGGCGATGAAGACGAGGCCGAGGCCCAGTTCGGCCTGGAGTTCGGCGAGCAGGGCGGTGACCTGGGCCTGGGTGGTGACGTCGAGCGCGGAGACGGGTTCGTCGCAGACGATGAGGCGCGGTTCGGCGGCGAGCGCGCGGGCGATGCCGACGCGCTGGCGCTGGCCGCCGCTGAACTCGTGCGGGTAGGCCCCGTACCGGTCGGGGTCGAGCCCCACCCGGTCGAGCAGGTCCCGCACCCGCCCCCGTATCCGCGTCTCGTCGCGCTCCCCCGCCACCCGCAGCGGGTCGGCGATCGACTCGCCGACGGAGCGGCGCGGGTTGAGGGAGGCGACCGGGTCCTGGAAGACCATCTGGAGTTCGCGGCGGTACGGGCGCAGTTCCCGCTCGGACAGGGTGCCGATCTCCGTACCCCCGTAACGGAGTTCGCCGCCCGCCGGGTCGAGGAGCCGCACCAGCATGCGGCCGAGGGTGGTCTTCCCGCTGCCGGACTCCCCGACGACGCCCAGGGTCTCGCCCGCCCGGACGGTGAGGGACACTCCGTCGACGGCGGTCACGGCGGACTTGCCGCGACCGAACTCCCGCCGCAGGCCCACGGCTTCGAGGAGCGGCTCGCCCGCCGCGGCGGAGGTCCTGGCCGGTCCGTCGAGCCGGGGCACGGCGGCGAGCAGCCCGCGCGTGTACGTCTCCGCCGGGGCGCCCAGCACCTTGGTCACGGGCCCTCGTTCGACCTCGCGCCCGCCGCGCATGACGAGGACGTCGTCGACGCTTTCGGCGGCGACGCCGACGTCGTGGGTGACCAGGAGCAGCGCGGTGCCGGTCTCGCGCCGCAGCTCGTGCAGCAGGTCGAGGATCTGGGCCTGCACGGTGACGTCGAGGGCGGTGGTCGGTTCGTCGGCGACGATGAGCCGGGGTTCGCAGGCGAGGGCCATCGCGAGCAGGGCGCGCTGCCGCATGCCGCCGCTGAACTCGTGCGGACGGGACCGGGAGCGGCGGGCCGCGTCGGGGATGCCGACCCGGTCGAGGACCTCCACGGCCCGGGCGCGGGCGGCCTTCCGCGACACGCGGTGGTGGACGCGGTGGACCTCGGCGATCTGGTCGCCGACGGCGTAGTACGGGTCGAGGGCGGACAGCGGGTCCTGGAAGACCATGGCGGCCACCCCGCCGCGCAGCCGCCGCAGCTCCTCGGGCCCCGCCGTGCCCACGTCGATCCCGCCGACGCGCACGGAGCCGGTGGTCCGCGCGCCCGTGCCGCGGTGGAGGCCGAGGAGGGCGCCGGCGACGGTGGACTTGCCGCTGCCGGACTCGCCGACGAGCGCGAGGGCGCGGCCGGCCTCCAGGGTGAAGGAGAGCTCGTCGACGGCGCGTACGCCGCCGCCGAACTCGACGGTGAGCCGGTCGACCCGTACCAGCGGTGTGGTGGCGTCGTGCGTCATGTCAGGGCGACCCTTCGGTCGGCGAGGGCGTAGAGGAGGTCGGCGACGACGTTCGCGAGGACCACGGCGACGCCGGTGACGAGCACGATGCCCACGACGATCGGCAGGTCGACGTCGCGGACGCCTTCGATGAGGGTCTTGCCGAGGCCGGGGATGCCGAAGAGCGACTCGGTGAGGACGGCCCCGCCGAACATGGTGCCGAGGTCGATGGCGCTGAGCGCGATGACCGGCGGGACGGCGCCGCGCAGCGCGTGCCGGGCGACGACGGACCGCTCCCCCACCCCGTAGGCGCGGAAGGTGCGGATGTGGTCGTCGGCGAGCGTCTCCAGGGTGGAACTCCGGGTGAGGCGCGCGTACTTGGCGGATTCGAAGAAGCCGAGGGTGAGCCAGGGCAACAGCATGTTCCAGGCCCACTGCTCGGGGTCCTCGCCCAGGGGCACGTAGGTCGGGAAGGGCAGCCACTGGAGGTAGGCGCAGACCGCCATGAGCAGCAGCAGGCCCAGGATGAAGACGGGCGTGCCGGTGCCGGCGAGGGTGAGCACGGTGAGGGTGCGCTCGGTGAGCCCGCCGCGCCGGAGCGCGGAGAGCAGCCCGGTGCCGATGCCGACGACGAGCCAGATCACCATCGCGCCGAGGGCGAGCGAGGCGGTGGCGCCGAGCCGCTCCAGGATGACCTCGGTGACCTGCTGGTCGTTCTGGTACGACAGGCCGAGGCAGGGCGCCCCGCAGTGGGCGACACCGGTGCCGGTGGAGTAGTCGCGGCCGGCGAAGATGCCTTGGAGGAAGTGCAGGTACTGGGCGAACACGCTTTCGTTCAGGCCGAGTTGTTCACGGACCTGGGCGATCTGCTGGGGGTTGCAGCGTTCGCCGCAGGCGAGCTTGGCGGGGTCGCCGGGCGCGACGTAGAAGAGCGCGTAGACGAGCACGGAGAGCGCGAGGAGGACGAGCACGGCGCCCGCGAGCCGCTTCAGGACGTAGCGGGTCATCGGCCGCTCTCCTTTCGGGTGCCCACGCCGAGCCGGGCGGCCTCTCGGGGATCGAGGGCGGTGCGGACGGCGTCGCCGAGGACGGTGAAGGCGAGCACGGTCACGAAGAGCAGTCCGGCCGGGAGGAGTACGTACGCCGGGTCGGCGCGGAACCAGGTCTGCGCGGTCGACAGCATCTGCCCCCAGGACGGGGTGGGCGGGGTGACGCCCACGCCGAGGAACGAGAGCGAGGCCTCGACCACGATGTTGGTGGGCAGCAGGATCGCCGCGTAGGTGAGGACGGGCGCGGCGAGCGAGGGCAGCAGTTCGCGCCGCGCGGTCCGCCACCGTCCCGAGCCGGCGAGCCGTGAGGCGGCGACGAAGTCGAGGCTCTTGAGGGTGAGGGTCTGGGCGCGCACGATCCTGGAGGTGCCGGCCCAGCCGAGCAGTCCGATGACCAGGACGAGCAGCAGCGGGCGCGGGACGTCACGGGGGACGACGGCGGTGAGCGCGATGGCGAGGACGAGGAACGGCAGGGCGAGGAAGACGTCGGTGATCCGGCCGAGGGCGCCGTCGACCCAGCGGTTGCCGAGTCCGGCGGCGAGGCCGACGAGGACCCCGATGAGGACCTGGACGGCGGTGGCGCCGACGGCGACGAGCAGCGAGATCCGGGCGCCGTGGAGCAGCCGGACGAACAGGTCGCGCCCGGTGCCGGGTTCGACGCCGAGCCAGTGTTCGGCGCTCGCCCCGCCGAAGGTGCCGTACGGGACGCCGCCGCGGGCCGAGTCCACGAGGTCGTCGTGGTACGTGTACGGGTCCTGGCCCGCCAGGGCGGCGAGCAGCGGGGCGGCGGCGGCGAGGATGACGAGGAGCAGGAGGACGGCGGCGGAGGCGAGCGCGGCGGGCCGGGTGCGCAGCCGCCGCCAGGCCTGCCGGGCGGGGGGGGGGGGGGGGGGGGGGGGGGGGGGGGGGGGGGGGGGGGGGGGGGGGGGGGGGGGGGGGGGGGGGGGGGGAGGAGGGGGGGGGGGGAGAGGGGGATGGGGA
>NZ_JBVJVO010000003.1:0-203785 GCF_055603625.1 Streptomyces sp. NPDC037273 | reverse complement strand
TTCACGCCCCCCCCCCCGCTCCCCACGGTCCGCCCCGTGGCGGGCGCCCCCCCCCCCCCCCCCCGGGGCGTCGGTCAGTGTGGTCACTTGACCGCGACCTGCGAGATGTCGAGGACGCCGGTCCAGTCGCTGATGACGACGTTCTTGATGTCCTTGCCGACGAGCCGCTTGTAGACGGGGTGGAAGAGCGGCACGTCGAGGGCCTGCTCGCCGATCTTGCTGTCGAGGGCGCCCCAGCGGACGGCGGCGGCCTTGAGGTCGGTCAGCTTGTTGATCTCGTCGATCTCCCGGTTGACCGCCGGGTCGTTCAGCTGCGCGTGGTTGTAGTTGGAGCCGTTGGTGACGATCTGGCGACCATCGAAGATCGGCGCGAGGAACGGGCCGCCGGCCGGCCAGTCGGCGCCCCAGCGGGAGAGGAAGAAGCCGGGGGCGCCCTTGACGCTCCAGCGCTTCTCGTTGAACGAGTTGGGCTGCTGGCCGTCGAGCTTCACGGTGATGCCGGCCTTGCCGAGCGCCTCCTGGACGGCGGTGGCGACCTCGGGGCTGGTGGCGCGGTTCTGGGCGGTGGAGTGCAGCAGGGTGATGGTCAGCCCGTTGGGGTAACCGGCCTCCTTCAGGACCTGCTTGGCCTTCTCCGGGTCACCGGTCTTGCCGGCCGGGAAGTGGTCGTACGGCGTGTAGCCGAAGGCCTTCTGGTTCGGCAGGAAGGTGGTGGCGGCCTCGGCGAGCGCGGAGCCGCCGGCCGCGTTGACGACGCTGGTGCGGTTGATCGCGTACGAGATGGCCTGGCGCACCTTGGGGTTGTCGAAGGGCTTCACCTTCGGGTTGAACGCCAGGTAGTTGGTGTAGCCGAAGTGGCCGGTGCCGACCCGGGCGGCGAGCGCCTTGTCGGAGCCGACCTGGGCGAGTTCGGCCGGGCCGAGGTTGGTGTCGGTGGTGACGGCGGCGGAGTCGGCGCCGGACGAGGTGGCCAGGCGCTGGTTGATGACGGCCTCGTCGAGCCCGGACCTGACGTCGATCCTGTCCGGGTAGGCCTTGCGCTCCTCGTCGGTCTTCGGGTCCCAGTGCGGGTTGCGCTCCAGGACGAGCCGCTCGCCGTCGTTCTTGTTCTCGACGACCTTGTACGGGCCCGAGGAGACCGGGTGCTCCTCGTACTTCGCGCCGGTGTCCTTGGCCTTCGGGACCGGGGCGAACTGGGTCTGGGTGGCCACGAAGGGGAACTCGCCCTCGGGCTTCCTCAGCTTGAAGACGAGGGTCCGCGCGTCGGGGGTGACGATCGAGGCGAGGCCCTTCTTGTCCTTGTACGGCCCCTGGTAGGTGTCGCCGCCGACCAGCCAGTCACGCAGGTACGGGGCGCCGCCGGACAGCTCGGCCGCGAAGGAGCGCTCGATGCCGTACTTGACGTCGGCGCTGGTGATGGGCGTGCCGTCCTCGAACTTCAGGCCCTCCTTCAGCGTGTACGTCCACTCGGTGGCGTCCTTGTTGGGGCGGCCCGTGTCGGTGGCGAGGTCCGGGACGACCTGGGTGCCGGCGGCGCCCGCCTCACGGTTGCGGGTGGTGAGCGTACGGAAGACGAGCGAGGGGACGTTGCCGCCGCCCGAGGTGTAGAGCCGGGCCGGGTCGAAGTCGCTCTGCGCCTCGCTGTTCAGGACGGTCAGCGTGCCGCCCTTCTGCGGGGCGCCCCCGGCCTTGCCGGAGGTACCGCCCTTGGCGCCGGCGTCCTCGGGACCGCAGGCGGCGGTGCCCGAGGCCAGGACGAGACTGACGGCTGCCACTGCCACGCGGCGCGAAATGACGGACGGTTGACGCATCGGAGATTACCTCTCGGAGGACTGCGGAAAGGGAAAGGAGAATTCCCCGCGGGCAGCGGCGATCGGCATCGTCCGGACATCACGTCGAACACGGGAAAGAGCCACGCCTGCGGGGAGGGAAAACCCGGGCGCGGTGAATCATCGGCAACGCGAAAACGCGGGAAAAGCCGACGAACGCTCGGGTGGACGTCAGCTACAGAGAATGTCGGACACGGTATGTGCGGTCACGCCGATGAGCGCCAGCTCAATGGCGGCGCGATCGGAGACGTGACGGGGCGACATGCCGAGAAATATGGACGAACACGCGAGCGATGTCAACGCGATTCGCGTCAGAAGTGAGACACCGGTCTCGGCATGTGATCACGCCGAGACCGGACGGGGCGTCAACTGCCGGGGTGCACCCACGGGTTGGGGCGGCACGGAATCCCGTCGATGTTCAGGGACTTCGTCTGCTGCTGCATCACCGGAGCCAGCGAGCCGGCGGTACGGCAGCTCACATGGCCGTGCCCGAGCCGGTGGCCGACCTCGTGGTTGATGAGCATCTGGCGATAGGCGTGCATGGCCTTCGGTCCGAAGGTGTCCGACCCCTGCGCCCATCGGAAGGCGTTGATCATCACGCGGTCGGTGGAGGCGGAGTCACAGGACACGTTGTCGACGGTGGTGTCGAGACCGGACTTCTTGCACCACGCGCCGGTGGTGCCCGGGCTGGCGAGCGTGATGACGAACTGCGGGTCTCCACTCGAAATCCGCTCGAACTTCATCTCGCCGTTGCCGGCCCAGCTCCGTTTGTCGTTCAGGGTCTTCTGCACGGCGTCGGCGAACAGCTTCGCGTCGAGGCCGATTCCCTTCTCGACGTCGATCCGGTAGCGGATCAGCCGCCCCTTGCCCGGCGCCTTGTCGAAGCCCGCCACCGCCTCGAACTCCCCGGAACCCTTCAGCTTCGGATCGATCGGGAACTGCCGGGTCATCAGCTGCTCGTACGTCACCGGCGTCACAGCCGGAGCCGGGGTCGTCGGCACGCCCCGCTCGTCCGAACGCGAGGCGGACGTGTCGTCCGTCGGCCGCTCCGTCGGACCCTCAGCCGCGTGCGTTACCGGCGGCGTGTCCTCCCGCTCCCCAACCTGACCTGCGACGACGACCGCCAGGACGGTCACGACCCCCACGGCCGCCACCCCGGTCAGCGTCCGCCCCAGCCCACCGGGCCGGTGCGCCGCGCCCTCGCCCTCCGGCCCCCTCGAACCACTCTCACGCCGGGGCGCGGGAATGAACGCCGTCTGCCCCTCTGCCCGTTCCTGCGCCGGCGCCGGCGCCCGGTGCGCCCCACGCCTCCCCCCGTGCCCGCCCGGCGGCGCCGCGCCCACCGCCTCGTCATGCTCCGGATGCCCGCCCCGCACCGGCGTCCGATAGGCCGGAATGCCATGCGCGGGCGTGCCGGGCGTGCCGTGCGCCGGCGTATCGAAGCCCCCGCCCACATACACACCACTGCCGTGCGTGACACCTCCCCCCACGCCGCCGCCGGACGCACGACCGCCACCCGCACCGGCGCCGCCCGGGCGGCCGGGGCCGCCGGGGCCGCTGTACGTGCCGTAGCCGAAGGTCGGGGTGCCGTGGGCGGGGGTGCCGGGAGCCGGGGTGCCGTGGGCGGGGGTGCCGGGAGCCGGGGTGCCGTGCACGGGGGTGCCGTGAGCCGGAGTCCCGTACCCGAGGGTCCCGTGGGCCGGAGTGCCGTACCCAGGGGTCCCATGCCGGGGAGTCCCGTGAGCCGGGGTGCCGGGAGCCGGAGTGCCGTGAGCCGGGGTGCCGTGCCCGGGGGCCCCGTGGGCCGCAGTCCCATAGCCAGGGGTCCCGTGAGCCGGAGTCCCGTGCCCGGGGGTCCCATGGGCCGGAGTCCCGTACCCGGGGGTCCCATGGGCCGGGGTGCCGTACCCAGGGGCCCCATGCCGGGGAGTCCCGTGAGCCGGGGTGCCGTACGCGGGGGTGCCGGGAGCCGGAGTCCCGTACCCCGGAGTCCCGTGGGCCGGGGTGCCGTACATAGGGGTGCCGTGGGACGGGGTGCCTGCAGCGTCCTGGCCGCCCACGGCGCCGGGGGCCCGGCGACGGCGGCCCGTGCCCGGGGCGGGGGACGGGCCCTGCGGCTGGGCCTGGGCCGACGGCTGGGCCTGGGTCGGCGCCTGAGTCCGGGCCTGGGCCGACGGCTGGGCCTGAGCCCGGGTCTGGGCGGCCGACGGCTGGGCCTGGGCCGGAGCCTGGGCCCGTGGCTGGGCCGACGGCTGGGGCCGGGCGGCCGCCGGAGGGGCGGGGGGCGCGGCGGGGGCGGAGCTCTTGCGGCTGTGTCGTCCCACGGTCCCGGATCAGCTCCCGCCGTGGTCGGCGATCAGGTCCCGCGCGGCCTGGGCGACCGTTTCGGGGTACTCCATCATCGCCACGTGCCCCGCGTCGGGGAGGGTGAGGAGGCGGGAGCCGCGGAAGGCGGCGGCCGCCTTGCGGGCCATCCGGTACGAGACGAGCCGGTCGCGCCCGCCGTAGACGAGGAGGGTCGGGGCGAGGACGCGTTCGGCCTGGCGCCACAGCCCGTGCTGGCCGCCGAGGGTGTAGGCGTCGACGATGCCGCGGGAGGAGCGGGCCATGGCGTCCCAGAAGTACGGGAGCTCAAGGCGCCGCTCCATCTCCTCGACGGCGTGCAGGAGGCCTTCGTCGGTGACGCGGCCGGGGTCCCCGTAACAGAGGGAGAGGACGCCGCGGACGCGCTGCTCGGGCGTCCAGTCCCGGGAGAGCTTCGCGAAGAGGGAGGCGACGCCGGGCACCGCGAGCATCACGGTCGGCCAGGCGGTGCGCTGGGCGCGCAGCTCGGGCAGGGCCGGGGAGATGAGGGTGAGGGTGCGGACCAGGTCGGGCCTGGCGGCGGCGACGCGGGTGGCGACGGCGCCGCCCAGCGAGTTGCCGAAGAGGTGCACGGGCCCGCGTCCGCCGGCGTCCAGGAGCCGGATGACCGCGCGGGCGTGGCCGGTGACCGAGTAGTTGCCGTCGTCGGGCGGCGGGGAGTCGCCGAAGCCCGGCAGGTCGACGGCCTCGCCGTCCACCTGGTCCGCGAGCAGCGGCATCAGGGTGGACCAGTTCTGCGAGGAGCCGCCGAGGCCGTGCACGTACAGCGCGGGCGGCAGGCCGGGCCGGTTCCCCGGCCGGGAGCGCACGGTGAGGGTGAGCCCGGGGAGCTCGACGGAGCGGAGCTCCTCGCCGTCGGCGACCCTCACGGCGCGGGTGCGCGCCGCGGGCGGTGCGGCGGCGGTCCGTTTTTCCGGCAGCTCGGTCGAGGACATGGCCGCAATATTACGAGACGATCACGCGGCTCCGCGTGTGGGTGGCGTCACAAGTGCGTGTGCGGCGGGGCGCGTGTGCTCCTACGCTCGAAGAGAGGGCCATCGGAGAGGACCGCGACCCGCATGCCGGAAGGAACCGCATGACTGTCGATCCGACCGAGCCGGACACATTCGCCGAGGAAGAGGTCGTCTTGCTGGAGCAGGAAATCCCGGAGGCCGACGCCGCCGAGCAGCACACCGAACTGCAACAACGCGAGGACGAACCCCTCACCCATATCGAGCACGAGTCGGCGAACGAGGCCGACGCGTCCGAACAGGCGCGCGTCGTCGCGCTGGACGAAGACGACTACCGCTGATTTGTTCGGTTTAATCTTGAATCGACTGTCGACCCGGACGTCCGGTCCGTGAAATTCTGCGTTCGCACCGCGCACAGCCGGGTTACCCAAAAGTACGATGGCGGCGCGGCGCGACAGCGCGCATGGATCGATTCTTGGGAGGCCGCGTGAGCGCCATCGAGCAGACAGAGGCAGCACGCCCTCGGGGCACGCGCCTGCCGCGACGTGCCCGACGGAACCAGCTGCTCGGCGCGGCCCAGGAGGTTTTCGTCGCCCAGGGGTACCACTCGGCCGCGATGGACGACATCGCCGAGCGGGCCGGCGTCAGCAAGCCGGTGCTCTACCAGCACTTCCCCGGGAAGCTGGAGCTCTACCTCGCCCTGCTCGACCAGCACTGCGAGTCCCTGCTCCTCGCGGTGCGCACCGCCCTCGCCTCCACCACGGACAACAAGCTCCGGGTCGCGGCGACGATGGACGCCTACTTCGCCTACGTCGAGGACGAGGGCGGCGCCTTCCGTCTGGTCTTCGAGTCGGACCTCACCAACGAGCCCGCGGTACGCGAGCGCGTGGACCGGGTCAGCCTGCAGTGCGCCGAGGCGATCTCCGACGTCATCGCCGAGGACACCGGCCTGTCCAAGGACGAGTCGATGCTGCTCGCCGTCGGCCTCGGCGGCGTCTCCCAGGTCGTCGCCCGCTACTGGCTGTCCAGCGAGTCCAAGATCCCCCGCGACAGGGCGGTCGGACTGCTCACCTCGCTCGCGTGGCGCGGCATCGCCGGCTTCCCGCTGCACCCGGTGGACGGCCTGCTGAGCGCCGAGGGCCACTGAACATTCCTGCGGGCTGTTCGCTCCTGGCGTGCCGCCGCTGCGCCGTGCGCGTCCCCTCACCGGGCTAATGTGTGCAGCGTACGGCGCAAACAATCGCGCAACGCTGACCGTTCGGAGGGACATAGCCGTGGAGGTCAAGATCGGCGTGCAGCACGCACCCCGGGAGATCGTTCTGGAGAGCGGGCAGTCCGCCGAGGAGGTGGAGCGCGCGGTGGCCGACGCACTGTCCGGCACGTCGCAGCTGCTCAGTCTCTCGGACGAGAAGGGCCGCAAGGTCCTCGTTCCCGCCGAGAAGATCGCGTACGTGGAGCTCGGCGAGCCCGCCGTCCGCCGCGTGGGTTTCGGCGCGCTCTGAGCCCAGGATCGTGAGGAAGGCCCGGTGGGACCGATGAGGTCCCACCGGGCCTTCCGTATGCCCGTATGGCCACGTCAGGGGGTACGGGAGGATTGCGTTCCGGCGCTCAGGGGTAGGAGGTCAGCGACCGCACCACCCGCCCCGCAGCACCCCGCGAGGTGATCCGCCGTGTTCCTGGAAGCCCTCGGTTCCGCCCTGCTCGGTTTCGCCCTGGCCTGGGTCGCCGTGCAGCGGCTCGCCGACCGCCTCCCCGTCCGGGGGAGGGTCCTCGCCACCGGCACGGTCGGCGGCGTCTTCGGCGCCCTCGTCACCCACGGGGCCCTCGGCCCCGGCCACTTCCTCGCCACCCTCATCGGCGCGGCCGCCGTCGCCGCGGTACTGCTGTCCCTCCTGATCCGCCCGGCCGGCCGCCACCTCCGCCGCTCAGCGGCCGCGTGAGGAGCGCGGCGCGGTCCATCCGGCCCTGGCATACGTGAGGGCCCGCGCTCAGATCGCGCGGGCCCTTCGTCGTACCGGTGCGGAGTCCTAGGCGGCGAGGCCGAGGGCGGCCATGCGCTTGGTGTGGGCCTCGGTGATACGGGAGAACATGCGGCCGACCTCGGCCAGGTCGAAGCCGTCCGCGACACCGCCGACCAGCATCGTCGAGAGCGCGTCGCGCTCGGCGACCACGCGCTGCGCCTGCGAGAGCGCCTCGCCCATCAGGCGGCGCGCCCAGAGCGCGAGCCGGCCGCCGACGCGCGGGTCGGCGTCGATGGCCGCGCGGACCTTCTCCACGGCGAAGTTGCCGTGACCGGTGTCGTCGAGCACCGAGAGGACGAGGCCCCGCGTGTCGGAGTCGAGCCGCGCCGCGACCTCCCGGTAGAAGTCGCTGGCGATGGAGTCGCCCACGTACGCCTTGACCAGGCCTTCGAGCCAGTCCGACGGCGCGGTCAGCCGGTGGAAGTCGTCGAGCGCCTTGGCGAAGGGCTCCATCGCCGCGGTCGGCTCCGCGTCGACGGCGGCGAGCCGGTCCCGCAGCTGCTCGAAGTGGTGGAACTCGGCCGCGGCCATCTTCGCCAGCTCCGCCTTGTCCGCGAGGGTGGGCGCCAGCTTGGCGTCCTCGGCGAGCCGCTCGAAGGCCGCCAGCTCTCCGTAGGCGAGGGCGCCCAGGAGGTCGATGACGGCGGCGCGGTACTGCGGCTCGGCGGATGCCGTGGCCCAGTCCTCGGCGGCGATCCCGGTGGGTGTGGCGTTGTCAGGCGTCTCCATGGAGCGCACAATAGCCCGCTCGCGGCCCCGGGAAGGCCCTGGTCAGTCAGTGTGACCGTGCCCTCATCACGTTTTCTCCCAACACACATGCGCGAATCCGGGGTACAGTGATAAAGCGCCTGCTGAGTATGCGGACATGCTTTCGCACGTTCGGACGTACCCGGTGGGCCGACTCATGAATGAGGATGCCCGGTCGGTGGCCCGATCGGCTCCGGCCCGACAGCCCTTCCGGCGGACCCGCGGAAGGGTCACCCTCAGCGGTACGACGCTCGAGCGACGGCAGTGGTCCCGTGCCACCCGGCAGTGATCTCCACGATCCGGCCGGAAGGTTCCCGGCACGGTACGACCCCCTTCGTTCGCCTCGCGCCGCGTCTCACAGAAGAGGCAGCACCCTGACTACGACTTTCCGAGAGCTCGGAATCCTCCCTGAGACGGCCGAGGCCCTGGAGGCCGTCGGTATCGTCAACCCCTTCCCCATCCAGGAGATGACCCTTCCGGTCGCCCTCACCGGCACCGACGTCATCGGCCAGGCCAAGACCGGCACGGGCAAGACCCTCGGTTTCGGCCTGCCCATCCTGGAGCGCGTCACCGTCCCCATGGACGTCGAGGTCGGCCGGGCCAAGCCCGAGCAGCTGACCGACGCCCCGCAGGCGCTCGTCGTCGTCCCCACCCGCGAGCTGTGCCAGCAGGTCACCAACGACCTCCTGACCGCCGGCAAGGTGCGCAACGTCCGCGTGCTCGCCATCTACGGCGGCCGGGCGTACGAGCCCCAGGTCGAGGCGCTGAACAAGGGCGTCGACGTCGTCGTCGGCACCCCCGGCCGCCTGCTCGACCTGGCCGGCCAGCGCAAGCTCGACCTGTCGAAGGTCAAGGTCCTCGTCCTCGACGAGGCCGACGAGATGCTCGACCTGGGCTTCCTGCCCGACGTCGAGAAGATCATGAACATGCTTCCGGCGAAGCGTCAGACCATGCTGTTCTCGGCCACCATGCCGGGCGCGGTCATCGGCCTGGCCCGCCGCTACATGTCGCAGCCGACGCACATCCGCGCCACCTCGCCCGACGGCGAGGGCGTGACCGTCGCCAACATCAAGCAGCACGTCTACCGCGCGCACTCGATGGACAAGCCGGAGATGGTCTCCCGCATCCTGCAGGCCAACGGCCGCGGGCTCGCGATGATCTTCTGCCGCACCAAGCGCACCGCCGCCGACATCGCCGAGCAGCTGGAGCGGCGCGGCTTCGCCTCCGGCGCCGTCCACGGCGACCTCGGCCAGGGCGCCCGCGAGCAGGCGCTGCGCGCCTTCCGCAACGGCAAGGTCGACGTCCTCGTCTGCACCGACGTCGCCGCCCGTGGCATCGACGTCGAGGGCGTCACCCACGTCATCAACTACCAGTCCCCCGAGGACGAGAAGACCTTCCTCCACCGGGTCGGCCGCACCGGCCGCGCCGGTGCCAAGGGCACCGCGGTGACGCTGGTCGACTGGGACGACATCCCGCGCTGGCAGCTCATCAACAAGGCGCTCGGCCTCGACTTCCACGAGCCGGTCGAGACCTACTCCAGCTCCCCGCACCTCTTCGAGGAGCTGGACATCCCCGCGGGCACCAAGGGCATCCTGCCCCGCGCCGAGCGCACCCGCGCCGGTCTGGGCGCGGAGAAGCTCGAGGACCTCGGCGAGCCCGGCGGCCGCCGTGCCCGCGGCCCGAAGCCGGCCGAGCGGACCGAGGAGCGCCCCGAGCGCACCCGTACCCCGCG
This sequence comes from Streptomyces sp. NPDC037273, assembly GCF_055603625.1. Lineage (NCBI taxonomy): Bacteria > Bacillati > Actinomycetota > Actinomycetes > Kitasatosporales > Streptomycetaceae > Streptomyces > Streptomyces sp. NPDC037273. Next base: position 194,142 of record NZ_JBVJVO010000003.1, on the reverse strand, counting down.
TCAGCGCCGGCGCACCCGCGGCGGCGCGGCGGACGAGGTCCCCGCGTCGGTGGCCCCCGCCGTCGAGACGCCCGCCGTCCCCGCCACGGACGAGGCCCGCTCCGAGTCCGTGACCCGCACCCCGCGCCGCCGTCGCCGCACCCGCGCCGTCGTGCCGGCCGCCGTGCAGGCGCCCCAGTCCGCCGCCGCCGGCCAGGACGCTCCGGCCGCCCAGGCGCCGCAGGCCGCCCCGGCGGACGAGGCCGCTCCCGCGCGCCAGTCCGCCCCGGCGACCCAGGCCGCTCCGGCGACCCAGACCGCTCCGGCCGCCCAGTCCGCCCCGGCGACCCAGGCCGCTCCGGCCGCCCAGGCCGAGAAGGCCGCTCCGGCGGGCGAGGCGCAGCAGGCCGCTTCCGCGGGCCGGGCCGCCCGGGCCCCGCAGGCCACCCGGACCACCCAGGCCGCTCCGGCGCGCCAGGCCGCCGATGCCGCTCCGGCCGCCGCCGAGGAGTCGCGCGCGCCGCGTCGCCGTGGCCGTGCGCCTCGGCAGGAGTCGGTGACGGCGGCGCCCGCGGCGCAGCCGGCGGTGTTCCAGGAGCCGGCGCCGGCTCCGCGTCGCCGCAGGCCGCGCGTGGCGCGTCCGGTGGAGGACACGGGTTCGTTCCAGACGGTCGAGACGGCCGCCGCCGCGCTGCGCGCCGCCGCTCCGGCCGCCGCCGTCGCGGTCGAGGCGCCGGTGGAGGAGTCGGAGAAGGCTCCGCGCCGTCGGGCGACGCGCAAGGCCGCCGGTTCGCCGGTCGCCGAGCAGGTCGTGGCGCAGGCCGCCGCGCCGGTCGTCGAGGCCCCCGTGGCCGAGACGGCCGAGGTTCCGGCCCCGCGTCGCCGCCGTCGCGCGGTCCGCCCGGCGACCAACACGCCGGTCGAGGCCCCTGTGGCCGAGGCACCCGTCGTCGAGGCGCCCGTCGCCGAGCCGGTGGCCGAGCCCGTCGTCGAGGAGGCCCCGAAGGCTCCCCGTGGTCGCCGCACGGCCCGCCGGCCCGCCGGTTCCCCGGTGACCGCCGAGGCCCCCGCGGCCGAGGTGATCGTCGCCGAGCCGGTGGCCGAGCCCGTCGTCGAGGAGGCCCCGAAGGCTCCCCGTGGTCGCCGCACGGCCCGTCGGCCCGCCGGTTCCCCGGTGACCGCCGAGGCCCCCGCGGCCGAGGTCGTCGTCGTGCCCGCGCCGGTCGCGGAACCGGTCGTCGAGGAGGCCCCCCGCGCCCGCCGCACCGCCCGCAAGGCCGCCGGTTCCCCGGTGACCGCCGAGGCCCCCGCGGCCGAGGTCGTCGTGGAGGAGGCCCCCAAGGCTCCGCGCGCTCGCCGTACGACCAAGAAGGCCGCGGCCGCCGAGGCCGAGGCCCCGGTGGCGGAGGCCCCGGTCGTCGAGGAGGCCCCGAAGGCTCCCCGTGCGCGCCGTACGACCAAGAAGGCCGCGGCCGCCGAGGCCGAGGCCCCGGTGACCGAGGCCCCGGTGGCTGCGGCCCCGGTCGCCGAGGAGGCCCCCAAGGCCGCCCCGCGTCGCCGTACGGTCAAGAAGGCCGCCGCCGAGGCCCCGGTGGCCGAGGCTCCGGCCGCGGAGGAGGCCCCCAAGGCTCCGCGTCGCCGGGCGACCAAGAAGACGGTCGTCGCGGAGGCGCCGGACGCTTCCGAGCCGAAGACGCCGACGCGTCGCCGTACGACGAAGAAGGCGGCCGCCGAGGCCGAAGCGCCGGCGGCCGAGGAGGCCCCGAAGGCTCCTCGCCGACGCACCACCAAGAAGGCGGCGGCCCAGCCGGAGAGCTGATCCACCGCCCCACCCGTCACACCCGTGCGGCCCGTCCCCTTCTCAGGGGGCGGGCCGCACGGCGTCGGGCCCCCTCCCGGCCCGTTCTGCCACCCCCCTCCCCCGCCGTTACAGTCCAGATATGAGCAAGCCCCTTTCTCTCGCGCTGCCGCCCCACACCCGAGCGCGGCGGCTGGTCACCGCGCGTGGCGACTTCGCCGTACTGGACACGGCGGCGGGGGGCGAGCGGCGGGGGACGGTGCTGCTGCTGCCGGGGTACACGGGGAGCAAGGAGGACTTCCTCGAGCTCCTGGGGCCACTGGGCGAGGCCGGGTACCGGGCGGTGGCGGTGGACGGGCGTGGGCAGCACGAGAGCCCGGGGCCGCGGGGCCGGAGGGCGTACCGGCGCAGGGAGCTGGCGCTCGACGCGGTGGCGCAGGCGGCGGCGCTGGGCGAAGGGCCCGTGCATCTGGTGGGCCACTCGTTCGGTGGCCTGGTGGCGCGGGCGGCGGCGGCGCTGGCTCCGGGCGCGTTCCGCTCGTTGACGCTGCTGTCGTCGGGGCCCGGCCGGGTGGCCCGGCCGCAGCGGGTCCGGCTGCGGGTGCTGCGCGGGGCGCTCGCGGTGCTGCCGAAGGACCGGGTGTGGGACGCGATGTGCCGGCTCGACAGCCGTGGCGAGGAAGCGGCCGAGGCGGACGCGCCGGAGCTCACGGAGTTCCTCCGGCGACGCTGGATGCGGACCCGGATCGCCCAACTCGCGGGAGCGGGGCGGCTGTTGTCGAGTGGTCAGGACGGTACGGAGGAGCTGGCGGCGCTGCGGATCCCGCTGCACATCGCGTACGGGACGGACGAGGGCGTGTGGGCGCCCGCGGATCTGGCGGCGACCGCGGCCCGCACAGGCGCGCACCACACGGTGGTGGCGGGCGCGGGCCACTCCCCCAACGTGTCGCACCCGCGGGAGCTCGCGGACCGGCTGGCCGCCTTCTGGGCGCGGGTGGACGCCCCGGCCGCCGCCGAGGTCAGTACTGCGCTTTGAGGTGCTGCCAGAAGCCGTCCCTGAGGGCGCGCCGCAGTGAGGCGTGGCCGCGCAGGGAGCGGCTGAGCAGGCGCTCCGCCTCGACGAGCAGGTCCTGGTCGACGCCGCCCGGCAGGTAGGGCGCGCCGGGCAGGAGTTCGGCGAGCCGGTCGCGGCCGCGTTCGGCGAGCCAGGTCGCGGCGATCTGGGCGCCGACGAACCGGACCTCTTCGCGGGAGGGCGGCGGCTCGCCCTCGTTCTCGTACGTGGTGACGGGGCGGCGGGTGACGTAGGGGCGGCAGAAGTCGAGGTCGAAGGTGCGCTGGCTGTCGACCTCCCAGAGGAGCGCCTCGGCCTGGTTGCGGCCTTCGGCGGCCTCGATGCCCCAGAGGTGGACGCGGGCGCCGTAGCCCTGGGCGGCCTCGACGGCGGAGACGAGGTCCTCGTCGCCGCCGACGAGGGCGGCGTCGCTGATGGCGCGGTGGCGGGCGAGGGACTCCAGGTCGGTGCGGATGAGGGAGTCGACGCCCTTCTGCTGGTTGTTGGCGTTGAGGTTGCCGAGGCGGACCTTGACGTCGGGGAGCTCGGCGATGGCCTGCTGCTCGGGGGTGTGGATGCGGCGCCTGGCTCCGTCGTACCAGTAGACGCGGAGGAGGCGGCTGTCCGCGAAGATCGTGCGGGCCTTGTCGATGAAGGCCTCGATGAGGCCCTCGGCGTCGAGGTCGAAGGAGCGCCGGTCCTCGGTTCCCGTCACAAGCAACCCGGCCGCAGCATGGACGTAACCCGCGTCGACGAAGATGGCGTGGGTGGAAGGGGTTTTGGCGACCTCGGCCAGCATCCGCTGCAGGAGCTCGTTGGTGCGCTCCAGGCGTGCGTCGAGTGCGCGCAGGCGGGTGTCGGTCTCGGTCACCTGAGTGGTCTCTGCGTCGTTCATACGGGGCTCATTGTCCGCCGCCGGCGACGTGGCCGCCACCACCCTCTACCCGCCAGTAGTTAGTCATCCGAAAATTTTCCTTAGCGTAAGGAATGTTTGCAGGGTGCAGCTCGTTGGATCCATACGTAACGCAGTTCTCCATCAGGAGGATCAACTCAGACGAAGGGAGAAGCCCATGCGCTTCGAAATCCTGCGACTCGACGACATCGACGGCACGCCCGTCGACCGCACCGTCGTGGACGCCTCCTCCGTCAACCGGATCGTGCAGCAGGCCGCCGCGATCGGCCAGCGCATCTGGATCCGCCCCGCCGAGACCTCGGCCTCGTAACAGGTCGGGTACACACCACGCACCGCGCCCCCGCACGGACTTCGCTCAGCGGAATCCGTACGGGGGCGCAGTGGTGTCCGGGGGCGGCCGCCCCCGGCGACCGGTCAGGCGTTCTGGATCACCTGGGTGATGCCGTTGATGATCTGCTGGACCGCGATGGCGGAGAGCATCATGCCCGCGAGCCGGGTGACCAGGACGACGCCGCCGTCCTTGATGATCCGGATGATCACCAGCGAGTACCGCATGGTCAGCCACAGCACGACGTGCATGGCGGCGATGGCGGTCCAGACGGAGACCTGCGAGGCGACGCTGTCGGCGTTCTGCACGGCCAGGATGACCGAGACGATGGCACCGGGGCCGGCGAGCAGCGGCATGCCGAGCGGGACCAGGGCGACGTTGACGTCCTTGGTCTGCTTCGGCTCGTCGGTCTTGCCGGTGAGCAGGTCGAGCGCGATGAGCAGCAGCAGGAGACCGCCCGCGATCATCAGCGCGGGGACGGAGACGTGCAGGTAGTCGAGGATCTGCTGGCCCAGCAGACCGAAGACGGTGATGACGCCGAACGCCACGGCGACGGCCTGCCAGGCCATCCGGCGCTGCACCTTGGCCGGGCGGCCGGAGGTGAGGGCGAGGAAGATCGGGGTGATCCCGGGGGGATCCATGATCACGAAGAGGGTCAGGAACAGCGAGCCGAAGACGGCGACGTCGAACACGGTGGGGTGCCTTGCGGGTGAGGTCGAACAAACGGGGTGTACCCGCCCGGCGGAACGTGGGATTCCGGGGGCAGGGCAGGAAGAACGCCACCCCGCGCACGGCACGGAGCCGTACGGGGGTGGACCAGGACGAAAGGGACCCTGGACGGGAAGCGGCGGGCACGACGGCCGGCCGCCGTCACGAGGGACCGGCGGAAAGGGCCCGGACCGGCCAGGGCCCGCCCGGCGGTTCACAGCCGGGTTCGCGGACCTGAACCGCGGGACGAGCCCCAGGGCCTGTCCGGCCCTGATCCGCCGGACGGGCCGACGGGCCTAGCGGATTCCCCCCGCGCCGGGGACCGGGAAGGCCCCCGCCGCACGGCGGGTGATCTCGCCGTAGATCTCGGGGTCGGTGGTGTACTCGCCGAGGCGGCAGGTCTTGCGGCTGCCGTGGTAGTCGCTGGAGCCCGTGGTCAGCAGCCCGAGCTCCTTCGCGAGCCCGCGCAGCCGCGCCCGCGTCGCCTCGTCGTGGTCCATGTGGTCGACCTCGATGCCGTCGAGTCCGGCCTCGGCGAGCCGGGCTATCGAGGCCTCGGGCAGCACCTGGCCGCGCTTGACGGCGAGCGGGTGCGCGAAGACGGTGACGCCGCCGGCCGCCTTCACCAGACGGATCGCCTCGACGGGGTCGAGCTCGTGCTTCCCGACGTACGCCCGGCCGCCGTCGGCGAGCCACTCGGGCGTGAACGCCCCCGACACATCCGGTACGACTCCGAGCTCGACCAGCGCCTCCGCGACGTGCGGCCGGCCCACGGAGCCGTCACCGGCGATCCGGGCGACCTGCTCCCAGGTGACCGGGACGCCGAGCTCCTGGAGCTTGCCGACCATGGCGCGGGCGCGCGGCACCCGGTCGTCGCGGACCAGCTCGCGCTCGGCGAGCAGCGCCGGCTCGGTCGGGTCGAAGAGGTACGCCAGCATGTGCAGGCTGATCCCGTCGACCCGGCAGGACAGCTCGGCCCCGGTGACCAGCGTCAGCCCCTCGGGCAGCGCCTCGATCGCCTCGGCGTGCCCGCGGGTCGTGTCGTGGTCCGTCAGCGCGACGACGTCGAGACCGGCCGCGGCCGCGTTCCGTACGAGCTCCGCCGGCGAGTCCGTGCCGTCGGACGCCGTGGAGTGGGTGTGCAGATCGATGCGCACGCGGTACTCCGGGGGCTAGGCACGGACGAGGGACGCTCCAGCATAACGGGCGAATCGAACACGCCCGTACGGAACGTCAGACGGTCACCACCGGGCGGGAGCCGGGCGGGAGCCGCGCAGGACCTAGCCGAGGAGCCTCGGGGTGAGCGCCCCGCACGGCAGGAGTTCGACCTCGGCTCCGGCGTCACGGAGGTCGGTGAGGACGAGCTCGTCGTACATGAGGAGGCCGGACTGCTCGGGCCAGACGATCGCCCACAGCCACATGCCGCGCGCCTCGCCCGCGAAGACGGCGCGGTCGTGCGGGGCGCCGTTGACGTGCCAGAGCGGGGTGGGACGGCCGGCGGCGAGCACCTTGGTCTGGGGCGGCTTGTCGATGGACATGCCGGGGCCGGGGTCCGGGCCGTCGATGCCGGCGTACCTGGCGCCGAGGCCGACGCCCAGCTCCTCGGCGACGAGGACCAGCTCGCCGATCCCGCCGAGCGGACCGGGACCCGAGCAGGCGACGGCCGTCGCGCGTCCGCCGCTGCGGTCGTCTCCCGCGTACGCGACCCCGGTGAAGAGCCAGCCGACGGGCAGGGGCCACGGCATCCACACCGGCACGTGGGACCGGTTCACCACGACTCCGAGCGCCTCGACGCTGGGCGGGATCACGGGCTGGAGCGGGTACACCGAGCCGTGTACGTCACACTGCCAGGAGTCGGCGAAGAGACCGGGCGCCCTGACCCGGCCACCGCACTTCGGACAACTGGGTTCGCCCCTCATAGGGCTCAACGGTCCTAGCTCTGCCGCCCCGCGTCAAGGACGTCGGCGGACGATCACCCGTCCGGCCGGGGCCGCTCACCCTCGGTGGGCGTACGCCCCGGTTCGGGCGGATTCGGGACCGCGCTCAGTCCAGGTTCACCGAGCCGCGCAGGGGGTCGCGCAGGTCCGTCCCCTTGGCCAGCCAGCGTTCCTCCAGGGCCTGCGCCCCGTGGACCCGCTTCCAGGCGGCCTCGTTCGGCGTCATCGGCAGCAGCGGCAGGAAGCGGACCGGGTCCATCGGCTCGTCGAGCTCCAGGTCCTCCACCAGACCGCCCGACTCGGCGACGAGCACCGAGCTGAAGCCGGCGCCGGGCCACAGCGGGTCGCCGACGTCGAGCGAGGCGCCGGGCGCCACGACGACACCCTCGACCTGCGGGGTGGCGGCCAGCACGGCGAGCGGCCGCAGCACCTTGTCGGTGTCGGCGAGCCCGGCCCGCACGGTGAGGACGAGTTCCGCGCGCGGACCCTTCACCGGGTCGGCCAGCGCGGAGGTGGGGTCGGTCATCGGCTGCGCGGACATGCCGAGGGTCGCGTACCGCACGAGATCCCCGTCGATGAACCGGAGCACCTCGATCCGGTCCGTGCCGAGAAACGTCACCGCGGCCCGCGCGTCCGGTTCTCCGAGCGCCGTCCGCAGCCGGGCCTCGACCAGTGCAAGAACTTCTCCCATGCGGGGAGCATAGATCGCGTATGGAACGGGCAAAGTAAGGGATTGACCCTCTGTCGGCTGATAGTGTTGGCCACTGGTCGGGATTCCCGACTGCTCGTCACACGTCATCCCCGACAGGGGACCGGCCGGAGGAGGTGGGACTGCGATGGACCGAAGTCGATCGGGCAGTACCAGCAGCTCTTCCGCCGCTCCGCACCCCCACCCGGTGCGCCCTCTCCGGTGACGTCCGGGTCCGGCACGGACCCGCCCCTCCGGCATCTCGCACGACGGAAGAGCAACTTTCGCCTTTCCCTGTCTGTAGCGACCGCCGTCGAACGCGCCCCTCCGGTGCCGCCCGCTTTGTGGACGACGTACCTCTCCGTCCCCATTCCGGGCTGCGCCACGCTTCGCGCCGACGGCCGATCCGTGAAGGAGCACAGCCGTGTCGATGATCCGTGACCTCACCGCTGCCGTCCGCCCGAGCCTGCGGCACAGCCTGCGCAAGACGCCCACCACGTACACCGCGTACGACCCCACCCGCGACCACTCGGCCTCCAGCGCCGTCGTCGACTGCGCGGTCTACCGCGACGGGCGGCGGATCGACGACCGCGAATGCCTCACGCCGCGCGGCGCGATGCGCCAGGTGCGGGAGAGCGGCGGCTTCGCCTGGATCGGCCTCCACGAGCCGACCGAGGCCGAATTCGCCGGTATCGCCGCCGAGTTCGGGCTGCACCCGCTCGCCGTCGAGGACGCCGTCCACGCCCACCAGCGGCCCAAGCTGGAGCGGTACGACGACACGCTCTTCACGGTCTTCAAGACCATCCACTACGTCGAGCACGCCGAACTCACCGCGACCAGCGAGGTCGTCGAGACCGGCGAGGTCATGTGCTTCACCGGGCCCGACTTCGTCATCACCGTCCGGCACGGCGGCCAGGGCTCCCTGCGCAACCTCCGCCACCGCCTCCAGGGCGAGCCGGAGCTCCTCGCCAAGGGCCCCTCGGCCGTGCTGCACGCCATCGCCGACCACGTCGTCGACGGCTACATCGCGGTCGCCGACGCCGTCGAGCTCGACATCGACCAGCTGGAGATCGACGTCTTCTCGCCCGCCGCCAAGGGCTCCACCCGCGGCACGGACACCGGCCGGATCTACCAGCTCAAGCGCGAGGTCCTGGAGTTCAAGCGGGCCGTCACCCCGCTCCTCCGCCCCATGGCGCTCCTCTCCGAGCGCCCCATGCGGCTCGTCGACCCCGACATCCAGAAGTACTTCCGCGACGTCGCCGACCACCTCGCCCGCGTCCAGGAACAGGTCGTCGGCTTCGACGAACTCCTCAACTCGATCCTCCAGGCCAACCTCGCCCAGGCGACCGTCGCCCAGAACGAGGACATGCGCAAGATCACCTCCTGGGCCGCCATCGTCGCCGTCCCCACCGCCGTCTGCGGCGTCTACGGCATGAACTTCGACCACATGCCCGAGCTCCACTGGAAGTACGGCTACCCGATGGTCCTCACCGGCATCATCGCCGTCTGCTTCACCATCCACCGCACCCTGAAGCGCAACGGCTGGCTCTAGATAGGCTTCGGCCATGACCGACACGCTGCTCACCGGCGCCCTCGTCGAGGAGGCCACCAAGAAGTCCGGCCTCGTGTGGGTGCGGGGCTCCGGCCCGGCCCGCGCGCTCTGGCACGTCTGGCACGACGGGGCCGCGCATGTCGTCGGCGACGGGCCGGGCGAGCAGCCGCTCCCCGGGCTGGTCGACGGAGGTACGGCCGAGGTGACCGTCCGGAGCAAGGACAAGGGCGGCCGGCTGGTCGCCTGGACCGCCTCGGTGCGGGAGCTCGCCGCCGGTACGGAGGAGTGGGAGGCGGCGGTCGCCGAGCTGAAGGGCAAGCGGCTCAACGCTCCCGACGGCGAGGCCATGCCGGCCCGCTGGGGCCGCGAGTGCCGGGTGCTGCGCCTCGAACCGCGCGCCTCGACCACCGAACTGCCCGACGGCTCCCTGGCCGCCGTCCCGCTGCCCACCGGGGCCACCACCCGCCACCCGGTCCCGGCCGCCCTGCCGAAGCTGCTGCTCAAGCGGCGGCGTAAGAACTAGGTGCGGGGCAGCTGCTTGCCGTAGTCGAGGGTCTCCTCCTTCGAGGGCTCCGCGAGGGGGAAGTCCTTGTCCCACTCGGAGAGCACCACGACGCCCGCTCCCCCGCCCCGCGCGAACTGCACGGGGTACGGCTGACCGTCCAGGGACACGTCGAGCGTGCCGCCCTCGCCGTCCGTGCCGCCCTTGACCTTGACCGTGCGGACCCCGCCGATCCGGTCGCGGTCGCCCTTGACGGCCTCGCCGTGCAGGCCGATCAGGCCGTCGAGGAGCAGGCCCATGTCGGTGAAGCCGCGCAGCTGCTTGTACGAGGGATCGCCCTGCGGCACCTTCACGTACATGTCGTCGAGCTTGTCAGCGGCCTCGGTGCCCGCCTCCGTGGGGGCCTCGGTCGCCTTCTCCTCGTGCGCCCAGAAGCCCGCGTCGGCCTTCAGGTAGAGCGCGTCGCCGACCCGCAGCAGCTCGAAGGTGCTGTTCTTCGTCGTCACCGAGCCGGTGGCGCCGTCCTGCTTGAGGCGCATGTTCAGCTTGTAGGTGCCGCCCTTGCTGACCAGGGTGCCCGAGAGGCGTACCGCCTTGGCCGCGTCCGCCGCCGTCTGCGCCTTCCGCTCGATCTCGGGCGCGGAGAGCTTCCCGACCCCGTTCGTCCCCTCGTCCGGATCGGCGGCGCAGGCCGTGAGTCCCACCGTCAGTCCGGCGCAGAGCGCCAGGGGCGTGACAGCCCTGCGGATACGCGATGACGGGATGCGGACGGTCATCTGCGCTGCCTCTCGTGTCGTGGGGGCGACGGGATCTGGCCCGTACGGGGTGCCGGTGGGGCGGCCGCGTGGCCGGCCGGGCGGAACGGCCGGGTCCGGTGCGGGGCGCCGATGGGGGGACGGCAGTCCGCAGCGTACCCGGGCCGGGTGAAGGACCCCGCAGGCAGCCGTACGGAGGCGCTGCCAGGGCGGTCCTGAACGGCACGGGCTAGCCTGAACCCGGCAAAGCTCTGCAATCACCGGCAAAGCTCTGCGACGACTCGAATCGTGCGGCACCGAGGAGGCGCGTGGCATGGCGGCAGGCGCCCCCCGGATCTTCGTCTCCCATCTGGCGGGGGTTCCCGTCTTCGACCCCGTCGGCGACCAGGTCGGCCGGGTCAGCGACCTGGTGGCCATGCTCCGGGTGGGCCGCCGGCCGCCCCGGCTCCTCGGCATGGTCGTGGAGGTGCTGAGCCGCCGCCGGGTCTTCGTGCCGATGACCCGGATCACGGGCGTCCAGTCCGGTCAGGTCATCACCACCGGCGTGGTCAACATGCGCCGCTTCGAGCAGCGCCCCACCGAGCGGCTGGTCCTCGGCGAGCTCCTCGACCGGCGCGTGCGGCTCGTGGAGAGCGACGGGCGGGAGGGCGAGGAGGTCACCGTCCTCGACGTCGCCATCCAGCAGCTGCCCGCCCGCCGCGACTGGGAGATCGACAAGGTCTTCGTCCGCAAGGGCAAGAGCGGGGTGCTCGGCCGCAAGGGCGAGACGCTGACGGTCGAGTGGTCGGCCGTCACCGGCTTCTCCCTCGAGGAGCACGGGCAGGGCGCCGAGAACCTGGTCGCCACCTTCGAGAAGCTGCGCCCGGCCGACCTGGCCAACGCGCTGCACCACCTCTCCCCCAAGCGGCGCGCCGAGGTGGCGGCGGCCCTCGACGACGACCGGCTCGCCGACGTCCTCGAAGAGCTTCCCGAGGACGACCAGGTCGAGATCATCGGCAAGCTGAAGGAGGAGCGCGCGGCCGACGTCCTGGAGGCGATGGACCCGGACGACGCGGCCGACCTGCTGTCCGAGCTGCCCGAGGAGGACCAGGAGCGGCTGCTCACCCTGATGCGGCCGGACGACGCCGCCGACGTGCGCCGGCTCCTGGCGTACGAGGAGCGCACGGCGGGCGGTCTGATGACGACCGAGCCGATCGTGCTGCGCCCGGACGCCACGGTGGCGGACGCGCTGGCCCGGGTCAGGCAGCAGGACCTGTCGCCGGCGCTGGCCGCGCAGGTGTACGTGTGCCGGCCGCCGGACGAGACGCCGACCGGCAAGTACCTGGGCACGGTGCACTTCCAGCGGCTGCTTCGCGATCCGCCGTTCACGCTGGTGAGTTCGCTGGTGGACAGCGATCTGCCGCCGCTCGGGCCGGACACCCCGCTGCCCGCCGTGACCAGTTATCTGGCCGCGTACAACATGGTGGCGGCGCCGGTGGTCGACGAGAGCGGCTCGCTGCTCGGCGCGGTCACCGTCGACGACGTGCTCGACCACCTGCTGCCGGACGACTGGCGGGAGACCGAGTTCCACGAGGAGGGGGCCCGGCATGGCCGCTGAGCGCACGCAGGACCGGGAGCGGGAGCGCGAGCGGCCGGTTCCCCGCATCCGGCTCGACCTGCCGCGGGAGCGGCGGGCCAGACTGCTGCCCGAGTACGACCCGGAGGCGTTCGGGCGGCTCTCGGAGCGGATCGCCCGGTTCCTGGGGACGGGGCGGTTCCTGGTCTGGATGACGCTGACGATCATCGTCTGGGTCGCGTGGAACATCTTCGCGCCGGCCTCGCTGAAGTTCGACGAGTACCCGTTCATCTTCCTGACGCTGGCGCTGTCCCTCCAGGCCTCGTACGCGGCTCCGCTGATCCTGCTCGCGCAGAACCGGCAGGACGACCGCGACCGGGTCAATCTGGAGCAGGACCGGAAGCAGAACGAGCGGTCGATCGCGGACACCGAGTACCTGACGCGGGAGATCGCGGCGCTGCGGATGGGCCTCGGCGAGGTCGCGACCCGGGACTGGATCAGGTCGGAGCTCCAGGACCTGATCAAGGAGCTGGAGGAGCGCCGGGATCTATTCCCGTCGGCGGACGGTCGCGGAAGTGACGTACCCGACCGTTGACAGGCCTTTCATGGGCCGGTGGTCGGCGCCGTACCATCGTCGGTATGGCTACGGAAGACGCGGTGCTCGAAGCACTGGCGACGGTGAACGACCCTGAGATCAACAAGCCGATCACTGAGCTCGGCATGGTCAAGTCGGTGGAGATCGATCCGGACGGCAGGGTCGCCGTCACGGTCTACCTGACCGTCTCCGGCTGCCCGATGCGCGACACCATCACGCAGCGCGTGACCGAGGCCGTCTCCCGGGTCGAGGGAGTCAGCGGCGTCGACGTCTCGCTGGACGTGATGAGCGACGAACAGCGCAAGGAACTGGCGGCGGCGCTGCGCGGCACCGGCGCCGAGCGCGAGGTGCCGTTCGCGAAGCCCGGTTCGCTGACCCGGGTGTACGCGGTGGCCTCCGGCAAGGGCGGTGTCGGCAAGTCGTCCGTCACCGTGAACCTGGCCGCGGCGATGGCCGCCGACGGTCTGAAGGTCGGTGTCGTCGACGCCGACATCTACGGTCACAGCGTGCCCCGCATGCTGGGCGCGGACGGCCGTCCCACCCAGGTCGAGAACATGATCATGCCGCCGTCGGCGAACGGCGTGAAGGTCATCTCCATCGGCATGTTCACGCCGGGCAACGCCCCGGTCGTGTGGCGCGGCCCGATGCTGCACCGCGCGCTCCAGCAGTTCCTCGCGGACGTGTACTGGGGCGACCTGGACGTCCTCCTCCTCGACCTGCCGCCGGGCACCGGCGACATCGCGATCTCGGTCGCGCAGCTGGTGCCGAACGCGGAGATCCTCGTCGTCACCACCCCGCAGCAGGCGGCCGCCGAGGTCGCCGAGCGGGCCGGCTCGATCGCCGTCCAGACCCACCAGAAGATCGTCGGCGTGGTCGAGAACATGGCGGGCCTGCCGTGTCCGCACTGCGACGAGATGGTCGACGTGTTCGGCACCGGCGGCGGCCAGAAGGTCGCGGACGGTCTGACCCAGACCACCGGCGCGACCGTCCCCGTCCTCGGCTCGATCCCGATCGACGTACGGCTCCGCGAGGGCGGCGACGACGGCAAGCCCGTCGTCCTCTCCGACCCCGACTCCCCGGCCGGCGCCGCCCTGCGCGCCATCGCCGGCAAGCTGGGCGGCCGTCAGCGCGGCCTCTCGGGCATGAGCCTCGGCATCACGCCCCGCAACAAGTTCTAGCCGTCGTACGCCGAAGGGGCACCCGGATCGTCCGGGTGCCCCTTCGGCATGTCGTCACGCGTACGCGTCGAGGTCCTTGATCTGGGAGAAGCCGAGCCCGTACGCGCTCATGCCCCGCCCGTACGCCCCGATGTGGACCCCGGGCGCGGATCCGGCGAGGACCCAGCCGAACTCGGACTCGCGGTAGTGGAAGGCGACCGGGACGCCGTCCACCGGGAGCGACAGCGTCGACCAGGCGGGCCCGGCGAGGTCGTCGGCGAGCTCGAAGGCGGTCTCGGTCTGCTGGTCCAGCCAGTTGTCGCGGGTCGCGTGGTCGAGCGACGCGGGCCAGGTGTGGACGAGCAGCCCGGAGCCGGCCAGCCAGGCCGCCGAGGAGACCGTGGTGGCGTCGAGGACGCCCGTGCCGTCGCCGGTGCGCCGCACCGGGCTCGCCGCGACCGTCACGACCACGGCGAAGCGCTCCTTCTCCACGCCGCTCGCGTCCGACTTTATGGACGGGGCGTCACCGTGCCCGGTCGATCCGTGCTGCACGCTGCCGTCCGCCGCCGTGCCGACCTGCATCAGCCAGCGGGGCCCGGTGAAGGCCTCGTCGAGGCCGTACCAGGCGAAGGGCGCCCGCAGGTAGCCCTCGGGGGTCCGCCGGGCCGTGGGCACGCTCTCCGCCCGACTCGTGGTCTCCATCTCGGCCGCCTCCTCGTTCCGTCAACAGAGGGAGGATAGCCACCGGGACGCGTCCGGTCGGTGACAGCCCGTCGTCAGGTCGCGTCGGAGTCGTACGGCGGGCGCTCGCCGGTGTCCGGCTTGTCCTGCTTCTTGAGGAGGTCCGGAGTCCCGTTGACGGACGAGCCGTTGACCGCTGCGGGCGCGCTCGCGCGGCCGTGGACCGCGTCGGCGACCTCGTTCATCTCCTTCTTGAGGTCGAAGGTGCCGCCGAGCTCCTTGAGCTCCTTGAGGTCCTCGTTGCTCTCCAGCTGCTTGCGGAGGAACGCCTTGGGGTTGAGGTCCTCGAACTCGAAGTCCTTGAACTCCGGGCCCAGCTCGCTGCGGATGTCCTCCTTCGCGCTGTCCGAGAAGTCACGCACCTTCCGGATGAAACGCGAGACGTCCTGGATGACCTTCGGGAGCTTGTCCGGCCCGAAGACGAGCACGGCGAGCACCACAAGGGCCACCAGCTCGAGTGCGCCTATGTCGCTGAACACCTAGTAGCTCCTTCACGCCGGTCCAGGGCCCGGTCCACGGTACCCGTCGAAACTGCCGGACGGGTACCTTGCGGCAGCCGTCACATGGCCCTCAGGTGCCCTGGGAGGAGCCGAGGGTCAAGGTCTTTGTCAGCTCTTTGCCGTTCCGGGTCAGCGTGAGCTCCAGCTTGTCGCCGGGGCGGTGGGCCCGGATCTTCACGATGAGTTCCTCGCCGTTGTGCACGCGCTGGCCGTCGACCTTGGTGATGACGTCGCCCGGGAGCAGTCCGGCCTTGGCGGCCGGGCCGCCGGCGGTGACCGAGGCGGAGCCGTCCTTGCCCTTCTCGCCGACCCGCGCGCCGTCGCCGTTGAACTGCATGTCGAGGCTCACGCCGATGACGGGGTGGGTCGCCTTGCCGGTGTTGATGAGCTCCTCGGCGACGCGCTTGCCCTGGTTGACCGGTATGGCGAAGCCGAGGCCGATGGAGCCGGGCTGGCTCGCTCCCGCGCCCTCGCCCTCTCCTGAACCGCCGCCGGCGGCGCGGATCGCGCTGTTGATGCCGATGACCCGGGCCTTGGAGTCGAGGAGCGGGCCGCCGGAGTTGCCCGGGTTGATGGGCGCGTCGGTCTGGAGGGCGTCGACGTAGCTGATGTCGCTGCCGTCGCCCTTCTCGCCGCCGGCGGTGATCGGGCGCTCCTTGGCGCTGATGATCCCGGAGGTGACCGTGTTGGAGAGGTCGAAGGGGGCGCCGATGGCGACGACGGGGTCGCCGACCCGGACGTTGTCGGAGTTCCCGAGCGGCAGCGGCTTCAGGCCGGAGACGCCGGTGACCTGGACGACGGCCAGGTCGTAGCCGGTGTCCTTGCCGACGAGCTTGGCGCGGGCGGTCTCGCCGCTGGAGAAGGTGACCGAGATGTCCTCGGAGGACGCGGCCCCGTCGACGACGTGGTTGTTGGTGAGGATGTGGCCCTTGGTGTCCAGGACGAAGCCCGTGCCGGTGCCGGAGGAGCCGTTGCCCTTCACGTGCAGGGTGACCACGCCGGGCAGCGCGCTCGCGGCGATCCCCGCGACGCTGTCGGGGGCGCGGTCGGTGTCCCCCGCCTCGGCCTGCGGCAGCTCGACGGTGGTGAGGCCGCCGTTGCGCTCGACGTACGCGCCGATCCCGCCGCCGATGACGCCGGTGACCAGCGCGAACACCAGGGCGCCCGCGACCGCGAGGCCCTTCCTGGACTTCTTCGGCCGCGCCGGCTCGAACGTGAACCCGGGCCCGCCGGCCCCCCACGGGTCGTACTGCCCCCAGGCCGACCCCCCGCCGCCCTGCGGCGGCACGGGCCCCTGCGGGTGCGGGTGAGGGTGCTGCTGGTGCGGCTGTGCCGACGGCGCGGCGGGCACGGCGGTCTGCTGCGCCGGTACGGGCGCCGCCGGGTGCTGCACGGGCGGCGCGGGCGCCCACGGCCCCGGCTCCCCGTAGGGCGGCGTCCGGTACTCGTCGGGCGCGTGCAGCGGCTGCGCCGCGGGCTGCGCGGTCGCCGGCTCGGCCGGGACGGGCTGGGGCCGCGGCTCGGCGGACGCGGGCTCGGCCGGGGCCGGGGCGGGCTCCGGCGGGAGCGGCTCGGCCGTGAGCGGCTGGGGTTCGGAGGGTTCGAAGGCGGGGGTGGGGGCCGTCTTCGTCAGGTCGGCCGCCGGCCCCGGCTCGGCCGGGGGCGCCTGGGGTGCGGGCAGGGGAAAGTCACCGTCGGCGTCGGCCGGCGGCGGCGTGGGTATCCGCGCCGCCTCCGGTGTGCTCGACGGCCGGCTCCACCAGTTCGGCTTCCCGTTGTTCATGCTCTCCCCGCAACGCTGACCCGTCCGCGCCCCTGGGTCGGGCGCCCGTGTCCCTGGATTCAACCAGGTCTCGGGTCAGCGTCGGGCGACGAGCGGTACGGCCGTCGGACTCGGCCCCTGGGTGGGGCCGGGCGCGAAGGCCAGCCGGAGGGCCGGAGCGGTCGGTCGTATGAACGGCGAGAGGGCGACGAGCGACTGCGTGGACGGGCCGCGGACCCCGGCGGCCATCAGCGGGGTGTCCTCGGTGCGCAGCATGCCCGGGGGCGCGGCCGCGACGGGCCCGTGCGGGACTCCGGCCGTCGGCGCGAGCGCCTCGGTGTCCACGGACTGGGCGCCGTAGCGCTCGCCGGAGCGCGTGCCGCGTGCCGCGGTGGTGGCCGTACCCGTGCCCGTGCCGCCGCCGGTGGGGGCGCGGAGCGGGGTGACGGCGCTGCCGGTGCCCTGGCCGCCGCGGGCGCCCGCGTTCACGGAGGTGTCCATCGGCAGGGTGCCGCCGAGGGCGATCGCCGCGAACGAGACGGCGCTGGCCGCGGCGAAGGCGAAGCGGCGGCCGCGTCCGGACGTGCCGGGGCGGTCGCCGACGTCGTGGATGCGGAAGCCGGTGCCGCCGCCCGTGCCGGGGCGCGGGGTGACGACGGCGGCGGTGGCGAAGCCGTCGGACTTCACTCCGCCGGCGAGCAGTTCCTCGAGCGGGCTCCTGGGCAGGCCGGGGCCGCCCGAGCCGCCGGGGGGCTCGCCGGGGAGGCCCTGGAGGCGGGCGAGGAAGCCCTCGGAGGGGGGCGGGGGCGCCGCGGAGGCGAAGACGCTCTTGAGGGTGCGCTGGGCGTCCGCCTCCGCTTTGCAGCGGGGGCAGGTCGCGAGGTGCGCGAGGACCCGCTCGCGGGCGTCGTGGCCGAGCTCGCCGTCGACGAGCGCGGCCAGCCGGTCCCCGAGGTGGTGTTCCGCGGGGGTCGGCTGCGAGGGACGTGTGCCGCTCACGCTGTCCCTGCCTCCCATCCGACGGTGGCCAGCGCACGCTCCGCCCGGGCCTCGGGCGAGCGGTGCTTGAGCGCCTTGCGGAGGTGGGAGCGGCCGCGGTGGATGCGGCTGCGCACGGTGCCGAGCTTCACGCCGAGGGTCGCGGCGATCTCCTCGTACGACAGTCCTTCGATGTCGCAGAGGACGACCGCGGCACGGAACTCGGGCGCGAGGGTGTCGAGCGCCTGCTGCACGTCGGCGTCGAAGTGCGTGTCGTTGAAGACCTGCTGCGGCGAGGGCTCGCGGCTGGGCAGCCGCTCGGCGGCGTCGTCGGCGAGCGCGTCGAAACGGATGCGCTGCTTGCGGCGGACCATGTCGAGGAAGAGGTTGGTGGTGATGCGGTGCAGCCAGCCCTCGAAGGTGCCCGGCGTGTACGTCGACAGCGAGCGGAAGACGCGGACGAAGACCTCCTGGGTGAGGTCCTCGGCGTCGTGCTGGTTGCCGGTGAGCCGGTAGGCGAGCCGGTAGACCCGGCCGCTGTGCGTGCTGACGATCTCCTCCCAGGTGGGCGGAGTCCACGCCTGCGATTCCGCGTCCGATGCGAAGGTCGCGGTGGTGGGTGCGGAGTCGGTGGTGCGGATTCGTTCAGCGGTGTTTGTCACGGATTTCGGCTCACCCGCTGACCTGAGAAGACGCCGGAGCACTCCTCCCCGATCCACAGGCGCAGCCGCACCTCCCCTGTCGGCTCTGGTGGTGTCCAGTGGAGCCCCTACCATAGCCACCCCGCCCGTTAGCTCCGGATAAGAATCTTTACGCGAATTTGGAACCGGCTCGCCCGGCTGCCTCCTGTCGCGTCCTTCCCCTGGTGAACGCCCGGTCCCATCTGCGGGTTCCCACGGTCAGCGGATACAGTCACCGTTGCGTCAACTACGGGGACAGGAGAGGGCCATTACCGCCAACCGGCAGACGAGCTGGTCGTTCGCCGACGCCTTCGTCGCCGAGGACGAGGCTCTGCGCTGGGCCCGGGAGCGGGCCCGGGAGGCAGGGCTGCCTTCGGTGTCCCCGGGCACCGGTGGCGCGCTGCGTCTGCTCGCCGCGACGGCGGACGCCAAGGCGGTGGCGGAGATCGGGACCGGTACGGGCGTGTCGGGCATCTACCTGCTGCACGGGATGCGGCCGGACGGCGTGCTGACGACGGTGGACCTCCAGCCGGAGCGGCAGCAGCTCGCCAAGACGGCGTTCCGGGCCGCGGGCTTCGCGGGCAACCGGGCGCGGTTCATCCCGGGCCGTGCCCTCGACGTGCTGCCGCGGCTCGCGGACGGCGGGTACGACCTGGTGTTCTGCGACGGTGACCGGCTCGAGTACCTGGACTACCTCGCTGAATCGTTGCGCCTGCTGCGACCTGGTGGTCTCGTCTGCTTCGAAGGGGTCTTCGCGGACGGCCGCACGGTCGACTCCGGCGCCCAGCCCCCCGAGGTCCAGCGGCTGCGCGAGCTGCTCCGCGCCGTGCGCGAGAGCCAGGAGCTGGTCGCCTCGATGCTCCCGGTCGGCGACGGCCTCCTCTGCGCGGTCCGCCGCGGCTGACCGCCGCCCCTCCGGCGTCCGCCGTCCGACGCCGCCCCGGGCCGCGCGGCCCCGTCAGGCGCCCGGCACAGCGCCCCCGGACACAGCGCTGCCCCGGCACGGTGGACCGTACCGGGGCAGCGGATGGAATGCGTGGGAGGGCCGAGTCAGCCGACGACCTTCTTCAGGGCGTCGCCCAGTGCCTCGGCCTCGTCCGGGGTCAGCTCGACGACAAGCCGACCGCCGCCTTCGAGCGGTACGCGCATGACGATGCCCCGCCCCTCCTTGGTCACCTCGAGCGGGCCGTCACCCGTCCGCGGCTTCATGGCCGCCATGCTTGTTCCCCTTCCTGAAACCAGCTCATCGTCAGCCGGGCAGCTCCTTGAGGAGCACGCGTCACCGGCTTCGAACACATTGCTTCCAGGTCATTATCCCGCATCACAGGACCCGATGACCAACATCGATCTGCATCGCTTGCGCAACGCGCTTCCGCAAAACCCCACAATTCGGCGACCGGCCTGCGATACTTCGCCGCTCGGCGTCGGACCGAGGACCTCCGTTCTTTGACGCAGCTCACATGTGCGGGAGGCGTGATCTCCGCCATGCTGGGCTGGTCAACCACGCAATGAGGCGAAGGGATCCCGATGGCCGACACGGTGCTGTACGAGGTGAGCGAGGGTCTCGCCACCATCACGCTCAACCGGCCCGAGGCCATGAACGCGATGAACGTGGCGACGAAAGTCGCCCTCAGGGACGCCGCCGAGACCGCGGCGGCCGACCCCGCCGTTCGGGCGGTGCTGCTCACGGCGGCGGGCGACCGGGCGTTCTGCGTGGGCCAGGACCTGAAGGAACACGTGGGCCTGCTCCTCGCGGACCAGGAGTCCGGTTCGCACCAGACCATGAACACGGTCCGCGACCACTACAACCCGATCGTCAAGGCGCTCACCGGCATGCGGAAGCCCGTCGTGGCCGCCGTGAACGGTGTGGCGGCGGGCGCCGGCTTCGGCTTCGCGCTGGCGGCCGACTACCGGATCGTCGCCGAGACGGCCGCCTTCAACACCTCCTTCGCGGGCGTCGCGCTCACCGCCGACTCGGGCATGTCCTGGACCCTGCCGCGGCTGATCGGCGCGAGCCGCGCGTCCGACCTGCTGCTCTTCCCGCGGTCGATCTCCGCCCAGGAGGCGTACGAGCTCGGCATCGCCAACCGCCTGGTCCCCTCCGCCGACCTCGCCGCCGAGGCCCTCAAGGTCGCCCGCACCCTCGCCGAGGGCCCCACCGTGGCCTACGCGGCGCTCAAGGAGTCCCTCGCCTACGGCGCCGACCACTCCCTCACCGAGGCCCTGGAGAAGGAGGACGAGCTCCAGACCCTGGCCGGCGCCTCGGAGGACCACACCATCGCCGTCCGCGCCTTCATCGCCAAGGAGAAGCCCCGCTACCTGGGCCGCTAGTCCCTTGTCCGGGGCGGTCGGTCAGCGGCCGCCCCGGGCCACGCAGCCCGTGACGTGGTCGTCGACGAGGCCGCAGGCCTGCATGAGGGCGTAGGCGGTGGTGGGGCCGATGAAGCGGAGGCCGCGCTTCTTGAGGGCCTTGGAGAGGGCGGTGGACTCGTCGGTGACGGCGGGGACGTCGGAGACCGTGCGCGGGGCGGGGCGGGTCGCGTGATCGGGGGCGTACGACCAGATCAGGGTGTCGAGTTCGCCCGGGGACCAGTCGGCGAGCAGCTTCGCGTTGGCGAGGGTGGCGTCGATCTTGGCTCGGTTGCGGATGATGCCCTCGTCGACGAGGAGGCGCTCGCGGTCGGCTTCGCCGAAACCGGCGACGGACGCGATCTCGAAGTCGGCGAAGGCGCGCCGGAAGCCCTCGCGGCGGCGCAGGATGGTGATCCAGGAGAGGCCCGACTGGAAGGCCTCAAGGCACAGTCGCTCGAAGAGGGCGTCGTCGCCGTGGACCGGGCGGCCCCACTCCTCGTCGTGGTACGCCACGTAGTCCTCGGTCGACAGGCCCCAGGGGCAGCGGAGCCGCCCGTCGGGGCCGGGAATCGCCTCGCCCGTCACTGCTGCTCGTCCCCTTCGCGCCGCCCGCCGGCGACGGCGCCCGCGAGCGCCTCCTCCAGCTCGGCGATCCGCGCGTCGCGCTCGGCGATCTCCGCGCCGAGGCGGACCAGGACGTCGTCGACGTCCGCCATGCGGTAGCCGCGGGCGGCGACCGGCAGGCGGAGCGCCTCGACGTCGGCGCGGTCGACCGGCCGGGCCGTCGGAAGGGGGTCGACGAGCTGCTCGGGCGCCACCTCGGGCAGCACCTCGCTGTCGCCGCCGCCGACCACGGCCAAGGTCACCGCGGCCACGACCACGACCATCGTGATGAGCAGAAACCAGAACACCTGCGCGCCTCTCCCCGGAGTGGAAAACGTCCCGAGCCGATCGTGCCATGCGCCACCGACGGTTAGGGTCACAGGCGAACGGACGCGAGGGAGGACAAAAGGGATGCTGCGCTTGGGACGGCGTGAATTCGGGCCGCACGAGCCGGTGATCATGGCGATCGTGAACCGGACCCCGGACTCCTTCTACGACCAGGGCGCGACCTTCCGGGACGAGCCGGCGCTCGCCCGGGTCGAGCAGGCGGTCGCCGAAGGCGCGGCGATCATCGACATCGGCGGGGTCAAGGCGGGCCCCGGCGAGGAGGTCACGGCCGAGGAGGAGGCGCGCCGCACGGTCGGCTTCGTCGCCGAGGTACGCCGTCGCCACCCCGACGTGGTGATCAGCGTCGACACCTGGCGCGCCGACGTCGGCGCGGCGGTCTGCGAGGCCGGCGCGGACGTCCTCAACGACGCCTGGGGCGGCGTCGATCCCGGCCTTGCCGAGGTCGCCGCCAAGTACGGCGCCGGGCTCGTCTGCACCCACGCCGGCGGCGCGGAGCCGCGGACGCGGCCGCACCGGGTCGCGTACGAGGACGTCATGGCGGACATCCTGCGCGTGACCGTCGGGCTGGCGGAGCGGGCGGTCTCGCTCGGCGTACGGCGGGACGCGATCATGATCGACCCGGGTCACGACTTCGGGAAGAACACGCGGCACAGCCTGGAGGCGACCCGGCGGCTCGGGGAGATGGCCGAGACGGGGTGGCCGGTGCTGGTGTCGCTGTCCAACAAGGACTTCGTCGGCGAGACGCTCGACCGTCCGGTCAAGGAGCGGGTCCTCGGGACGCTGGCCACGACGGCCGTGTCGGCGTGGCTGGGCGCCCAGGTGTACCGGGTGCACGAGGTCGCCGAGACCCGGCAGGTGCTGGACATGGTGGCGTCCATCGCCGGGCACCGGGCGCCGGCGGTCGCCCGGCGCGGGCTGGCGTAGTCGGGCCGCCGCCCGCGACCGGCCGACCGCGGCCGTCCTACTTGCCGGTCTCCTTGGTGACCAGCGCCACCGCCTCTTCCACGTCGTCCGTGACGTGGAAGAGGAGGAGGTCGCGTTCGGAGGCCTTGCCGCCGGCCACGACGGAGTCGCGGAGCCAGTCGACGAGGCCCTTCCAGTACTCGGTGCCGAAGAGGACGATCGGGAACCGGGTGACCTTGCGCGTCTGGACGAGGGTGAGGGCTTCGAAGAGCTCGTCGAGGGTGCCGAGGCCGCCGGGGAGGACGACGAAGCCCTGCGCGTACTTCACGAACATCGTCTTGCGGACGAAGAAGTAGCGGAAGTTGACGCCGATGTCGACGTGCTGGTTCAGGCCCTGCTCGAAGGGGAGCTCGATGCCGAGGCCGACGGAGACGCCCTTGGCCTCGCGCGCGCCCTTGTTGGCGGCTTCCATGGCGCCGGGTCCGCCGCCGGTGATGACGGCGAAACCGGCTTCGACGAGCGCGCGGCCGATCCGTACGCCCGCCTCGTACTCGGGCGAGTCCGGCTTGGTGCGGGCGGAGCCGAAGACGCTGATGGCGCTCGGCAGTTCGGCGAGGGCGCCGAAGCCCTCGACGAACTCGGACTGGATGCGCATGACGCGCCAGGGGTCGGTGTGCACCCACTCCGAGTCGCCCTCGGTGTCGAGCAGCCGCTGGTCCGTCGTACCGGGCTGGACCTGGTCCCTGCGCCTGAGCACCGGACCGAGACGCTGCTCCTCGGGCTTCGCCATTCCCTCGGGAATGCCCATGGCCTGCTCCCTCCGCCGATCGGCGATCAGCCGGCGGCGGACCGCCAACTGATCTTCTGGTCCGGTCAGAGTAGGACGACAGAGGTGACGAAACGCGAAATTACGGAAGTCAGGCAGTGAGCCAGTCGCGGAGTCGTGCCTCGCAGTGGTGGATCCGGTCGACGGGGACGTGCTCGTCGCGCTTGTGCGCGTAGATCGGATCGCCGGGGCCGTAGTTGACGGCGGGGACGCCGAGGGCGCTGAAGCGGGCGACGTCGGTCCAGCCGAACTTGGGCTGGGCGCTGCCGCCGACGGCCTTCATGAAGGCCTCGGCGGCCGGGTGGGAGAGGCCGGGCAGGGCGCCGGGGCTCTCGTCGTCGACGACGAACTCGGAGATGTCGCAGCCGTCGAAGAACTCGCGGACGTAGGCGAGGGCCTCGGCCGGGGAGCGGTCGGGGGCGTACCGGTAGTTGACGGTGACGGAGCAGGCGTCCGGGATGACGTTGGTGGCGACGCCGCCGCCGATCGCCACGGCGTTGAGGCCCTCGTGGTACTCCAGGCCGTCGATGACCGGCTTGCGCGGCTCGTAGGCGGCGAGGCGGGCGAGGATCGGGGCGGCGGTGTGGATGGCGTTGGAGCCCATCCAGGAGCGCGCGGAGTGGGCGCGCTCGCCGGCGGTGTGCAGGATCACGCGCAGGGTGCCCTGGCAGCCGCCCTCGACCTGGGCGTCGGAGGGCTCCAGGAGGACGGCGAAGTCGCCTTCGAGCCAGTCGGGGTGCGCGTCGGCGATCTTGCCGAGGCCGTTGAGGTCGGCGGCGACCTCCTCGTTGTCGTAGAAGACGAAGGTGAGGTCGCGGTTGGGCTCGGTGACGGTCGCGGCGATCCGCAGCTGGACGGCGACGCCGGACTTCATGTCGGAGGTGCCACAGCCCCACAGGATGCCGTCCTCGTCGAGCCGCGAGGGCACGTTGTCGGCGATCGGCACGGTGTCGATGTGGCCGGCGAGGACGACCCGCTCGCCGCGGCCGAGGTTCGTCCGGGCGACGACGTTGTTGCCGTACCGGTCGACGGTGAGGTGCGGCAGGAGGCGCAGGGCCTGCTCGATCGCGTCCGCGAGCGGCTGCTCGGTCCCGCTGACGGACGGGAAGTCGACGAGGGCGGCGGTGAGCGCGGCCCCGTCCTGGAACAGGTCGAGGGGGCCGTCGAGCGGGGTGATGTCTGCCATGTGCCGACCCTAACGCGCCCTCCAGTACGGTGGGCCCGTGTCCGAGCCCACCCGTACCCGCCGTCGCGGCCGCCTCGCCCGTTCCGCGGCCGCCTTCGCCGTGCTCCTCGGCCTCGCCTCGTACGTGGCCGTCCACCAGATGACGGGGAGCAAGGGCGCGCCACGCTGCACCGTGGGCAGTGGCGAGAACCGGTACGAGTTCACTCCGGAGCAGGCGTCCAACGCGGCGACCATCTCGGCGGTGGGGACGAGCCGGGGGCTGCCGGAGCGTGCGGTGACGATCGCGCTGGCGACGGCGCTCCAGGAGTCGGCGCTGCGGAACATCGAGCACGGCGACCGGGACTCGCTGGGTCTCTTCCAGCAGCGGCCCTCGCAGGGCTGGGGGACGCCGGCGCAGATCATGGACCCGGTCTACTCGGCCGGGAAGTTCTACGAGGGCCTGGAGAAGGTCCCGGGCTATTCGCGGCTGCCGCTGACGGTGGCGGCGCAGAAGGTGCAGCGCAGCGGCTATCCGCAGGCGTACGCGAAGCACGAGCCGGACGCCACGCTGCTCTCGGCGGCGCTGACGGGCCGGTCGGCGGCGGCGCTGGTCTGTACGACGAGCCGGATGGAGGGCCCTCCGGGCGATCCCGAACTGTTCCGGAAGGAGCTGGTGCGGGCCTTCGGCGCGAAGGCGGCGCCGAAGGCGGTGACGGGCGGTCCGAGCGCGGGCCGGTCGGCTTCGGAGCCCGTGGTGTTCTCGCTGCCGGTGCGGTCGGGCGCGGGGGCGGCTCCGGCGGGCGCGGGGGCGGACGAGCGGCGCGGCTGGGAGCTGGCGCAGTGGGCGGTGGCGCGGGCGGACGAGCTGCGCGTCGCGGAGGTCGCGTACGGGGGCCGGGTGTGGCGCGCGGGCGAGGCCGACGGCGGTTGGTCGAAGGTCTCGGGCGCGGGTGCCGCGGGCGGCGGGGCCGGGGGAACCGCCGGGAAGCCGGACTCCGGCGGGAAGTCGGACGGGAAATCCGGTGGCGATTCCGTTGGTGATTCCGTCCGCGTACGGCTCGCTCAGTAGCCGGTCACGCGTACGGCCGTTCACTCGGCGGTGGCATGACGCAGGTGCGGGGCGCGAGAAATTCCGCGCGCCTTGAGGACCGAATTCCCGTGCGTCTTCCGACCCCCGCAACTCCCTTATGGGACAAGGGAAGTGACGGTTCGGCAGGCCTTCACGCAATGACACGTTCGTCCGTTTTCCTCCCCACCCGACAATACGACGCATTGCCAACTCTTTACCTTCGACCTCCGCAACCTCTCCCGCCCCAGGGCCGGTTGTCACTGCGTCCGAACGAAAACGTCGCACCTCGTCGAAGGAGCACCATGTCCCTCCCCCTGACCCGCCGGATCGCCCGCGCCGCCCTCCTGATCGCGGCCGGAGCAGCCCCCGTGGTCGGTGCGGCCGGCTCCGCGAGCGCCCTGGACCAGGGCATCGTCCCGACCGGCGCGCTCGGCGGCGTCACCGCCCTGGACGCCGCCGGCGCGGGCACGGCCGTCGACAGCGCCGCCCAGACCACCACCGGCGTCGTCGGCGCCACCGGCGGCCAGGCCGTCGGCACCGCCGTCCCCGCCGCGGGCAAGGCCGTCGGCGCGGCGGGCAAGACCGCCGCCCCGGCCGCCCAGCAGGTGGCCGGCGACACCGCGGGCAGCGCGGGCGAGGTCGTCGGCAAGACCGCCGGCGCCGCCGCCGAGGGCGCCGAGGCGCCGACCGGGGGCGCCCTCGGCGGCGGCCTCGGCAGCCTGCCGACCGGCCAGGCGCTCGGTGCCGCGCCGCTGGGCTCCCTGCCCATCGGCTGAGCCTGACCGCGACACGAGGAGGGCCCGGAGAGCGAAAGCTCTCCGGGCCCTCCGGCCGTGCTCCCGCCAGGTCAGCCCAGGCGCTTCACGGCGGCGTCGACGCGCTCGTCGGTGGCCGTGAAGGCGACGCGGACGAACCGCTCGCCGGCCTCGCCGTAGAAGTCGCCGGGCGCCACCAGGATGCCCTTCTCGGCCAGGTAGGCCACGGTGTCCCAGCAGGGCTCGTCCCGGGTCGCCCACAGGTAGAGGCTGGCCTCGCTGTGCTCGATGCGGAAGCCGTGCGCCTCAAGGGCCGCCCGCAGCGCCGCGCGCCGGGCCGCGTACCGCTCGCGCTGCTCGGCCACGTGCGCGTCGTCGCCGAGCGCCGCGACCGTCGCCGCCTGGACCGGCGCGGCGGTCATCATGCCGCCGTGCTTGCGGATCTGGAGCAGCTCGCCGAGGACGGCCGCGTCGCCCGCGATGAACGCGGCGCGGTAGCCGGCCAGGTTGGAGCGCTTGGAGAGCGAGTGGACGGCGACGATGCCCTCGTACGAACCGCCGCAGACGTCCGGGTGCAGCACCGAGACCGGGTCGGCCTCCCAGCCGAGCTCCAGGTAGCACTCGTCGGAGAAGACGAGGATGCCGTGCTCGCGCGCCCAGGCGACGATCCGGGTCAGCTCGTCCTTGCCGATGACCTTGCCGGTCGGGTTGGACGGGGAGTTGAGCCAGAGCAGCTTGACCGAGGCCGGGTCGAGGTCGGTCGTCGGGTCGTCGTAGACGACGGGCGTCGCGCCGCAGAGCCGCGCGCCGACCTCGTACGTCGGGTAGGCGAGCCGCGGGTAGGCGACGACGTCGCCGGCGCCGAGGCCCAGCTGCGTCGGCAGCCAGGCGACCAGCTCCTTGGAGCCGACCACGGGCAGGACGTTCTCGTGCGCGAAGTCCACCGCACCGAGCCGCCGCTCGCACCAGCCGGTGAGTGCGTCCCGCAGTTCCTTCGTGCCCCAGACGGTGGGATAGCCCGGCGAGTCCGCGGCCGCGACCAGGGCGTCCTGGATCAGCGCGGGGACCGCGTCGACGGGGGTGCCGACGGAGAGGTCCACGATTCCGTCCGGGTGCGCCAGGGCCGTCGTCTTGTACGGCTCCAGCTTGTCCCAGGGGAAGACGGGCAGACGCGAGGAGACTGCGCTCACGGTTGGGCTCTCACTTCCTGTACGTACGGGAAAACGCCTCGGTCCCGTACGGCGGCCGAGGCCGTACGGGACCGGGGGCGGTCGATCAATCAGCCGTTCTGCGGCGGCAGGGCGGCGATGAAGGGGTGGTCACGCTCGATCTCGCCGAGCTTGGAGGCGCCACCGGGCGAACCGAGGTCGTCGAAGAACTCGACGTTCGCCTTGTAGTAGTCCTTCCACTCCTCCGGGGTGTCGTCCTCGTAGAAGATGGCCTCCACGGGGCAGACCGGCTCACAGGCCCCACAGTCGACGCATTCGTCCGGGTGGATGTACAAGGACCGCTTGCCCTCGTAGATGCAGTCGACGGGGCACTCCTCGATGCACGCCTTGTCCTTCACGTCGACACAAGGCTGCGCGATGACGTAGGTCACGCTGTCGTTCCTCCTCGATAGGGCTGGTCTGCGCGGGAGCGCGGCGTCGTCGATGCCCGCCCCTAGTATCTCCGTTCTTGGGGGCGATCCGAACAGGAGGGGCGGAGAAGCTGTGGAATTCACCGGCGGAGGACGTCTTGAAGTCCGTATCACCAGCGCTGACGTGGGAAAACGTGTCTCCGTTCGGTGCGTGACGGAGGCTCCTGAAGCGGGCGGAAAATACACCGATGCGGTCGGAGTTCTCACATCATGGGACGCCGGTGTGCTCCTGATCACACGAAAGGGCGGCGAGAGCGTCAGGATCGCGGAGTCCTCGCTGGTCGCGGGGAAGGTCGTGCCCGCCGCCCCGGCCCGCCGCCGCGGCCCCGCCGCCACCTTCCCCGAGCTCGCCAGGGCCACCGCGCGCGCGTGGCAGCCGGTCGAGAGCGAGGCCCTCGGCGAGTGGACCCTGCGCGCGTCCGACGGATTCACCCGCCGGGCCAACTCGGCGCTCCCGCTCGGTGATCCCGGCAGGCCGGTGGCCGAGGCGCTGACCCTCGTACGGGAGTGGTACGCGGCCCGCGGGCTTCCCGCGTACGTCCAGACCGCGACGGGCGCCGAAGGGGCCCAGGAGCTGCTGTGCGGGGAGCTCGACCGGCACGGCTGGCGGCGCGAGGTCTCCGCCGAGGTGCGGATCGCCTCGCTCGCGCCGATCGGGGACCTGGACGCCGACGTCTCCGCCGTTCGCCTCTCGCGGACGGTCGACGACGGCTGGCTCGGCCGCTACCAGCGCTCCGGCGAGGCGAGCCCGGCCGTGCGGGCCGTCCTCGCCTCCGGTCCGAGTGTGTGGTTCGCGTCCGTGGCGGGCACGGGAGGGGTACCGGCGGCGATCGGCCGCTGCGTCGTCGACGGGCGCTGGGCCGGCTTCATGGCGGTCGAGGTCGACCCGGCCCACCGGCGCCGCGGCCTGGCGACGTCCGTCATGACCGCGCTCGCCCGGCAGGCCCTCGACGAGGGCGCGTCGGCGGCCTGGCTCCAGGTGGAGACGGACAACGACGGCGCCCGGGCTTTGTACGACGGGATGGGCTTCGCGGCCCATCACCACTACCACCACTACCGATGGGTGGACGCGTGACGGAGGAAGGACCACCGGACCCGGCGGACGGATCGTCCCCGCCGGAGGACCGGGAGGACGCCGTGACCGGCGGTGCGGACGAGGTGGTCGACTGGCGGCGGGAGTTCGCCGAGGAGGCGCGGGCCGAGCGGCCCGACCTGGCACGGCTCTGTCTGCTCGTCGGGGCGGTGGCCGATCCCACCGTGACCCGGCGCGTCCTCGACGAGGCCGAGATCGAACTCGACCGGCTGGCCGGGCTCGTCCCGTACGCCACCCGGATCACCGGCGGCTGGGCCGCCGAGCTCGCGGCGCTCCTCGGCGTCCACGAGGGCTTCGAGGGGGTGGCGGCGGACTACCAGCGCCTGGAGTCCTCGCTGCTCCACGAGGTGCTGCGGCGCCGCCGCGGGCTGCCGATCCTGCTCTCCGTCGTCTGGATGGAGGTCGCCCGCCGGGCCGGGGCGCCGGTGTACGGGCTCGGGCTGCCCGGCCACTTCGTCGTGGGTTTCGGCGACCCGGCCGAGCTGAACCTCGCCGACCCGTTCGCGGGCGGACGCGCCATGACCGGCGCCGACGCCGAGCTCCTGGTGGCGAGCGCGACGGGCGAGGCGCTCGACCGCTCGATGCTCCGGCCCGCCGAGCCGGGCGCGATCGTGCTGCGCATCCTGAACAACATCCGCGCCTGGGCCGCCTCCCGGCCCGAACGCTCCGACGTGGCCCTGTGGGCGGTGGAGCTCTCCCTGCTCCTCCCCTCCCACCCGGCCAGGCTCCGCTACGAGCGGGCCGAACTCCTCGTACAGCGGGGTGAGTTCCTCACCGGCGCGGTGGAGATGGAGGCGTACGCGGAGGTGATGGACGCGGTGGACCCCGAGTCGGCGACCACGATCCGGCGCCGCGCGATGGCCGCCAGGGCGCTGCTCAACTAGCCGACCCCCCGGGCCGGATGGCCTACCCACTAGGATCCCTTCCGCACTTCGGGGGAGGGTGACGAGATGGAGCCATGCGGGCCGGACGACCCGTCGCGGGTGGGGCCGTTCCAGGTGCTCGGCGTGCTCGGGCAGGGCGGAATGGGCCGGGTGCTGCTCGGCACGGCGGCGAACGGACAGGTCGTCGCCATCAAGCGGGTCCACGCCGACCTGGCCGACGACGACGGCTTCCGGGCCAGGTTCCGGCGCGAGGTCGACGCCTCCCGCCGCGTCTCCGGAGCCTTCACGGCCCCGGTGGTCGACGCCGACCCGGACGCGCCGACGCCCTGGCTGGCCTCGCTGTTCCTGGCGGGCCCGACCCTGAGCGAGGCCGTGGCCGGGGGTGTCCTGCCCGAGGACGCGGTACGGCGGCTCGCCGCGGGCCTCGCCCAGGCGCTCGCCGACATCCACCGGGTGGGCCTCGTCCACCGCGACCTCAAGCCGTCGAACGTCGTGCTGACGGCCGACGGCGTCCGGGTGATCGACTTCGGCATCGCCAGGGCCGCCGACCACCTGACGAAGCTGACGCACACCGGCGCGCTGGTCGGCTCCCCCGCCTTCATGGCGCCCGAGCAGATCAGGGGCGAGAACCCGGGCCCGGCCGCCGACGTCTTCGCGCTCGGCGCGACCCTGGCCGTCGCCTGCACGGGCAAGGTCCCCTTCGACGGCGACTCGGCCCCCGCGCTCATGTACGCCATCGCCCACCAGGACCCCGACCTCGACGCCGTACCGCCCGCCCTGCGCGGTCTCGTCGGCGCCTGCCTCGCCAAGGAGCCCGGGCGGCGGCCCTCGGCCGCCGACGTCCTCGCCCTGGTCGGCCCCGTGCCCCCGGCCCGCCGGCCCTGGCCGCCGCGCGTCGACGAGCGGATCGCCGCACAGCAGGAGCGGGTGGAGCGGCTGGTGCGCGCCCTCCCCGCTCCCCCGCCGCCGGCCCAGCCCGTACGCGCTCCGCGGCGCCGCCGGCGGTGGATCACCGCCACCGCCGTCGCCGCCGGGTTCCTCGCGGTCGCCTGCGCGGTGTCCGCGGCGACCGGGTGGGCGGCGGACGCGTACTACCTGTTCGCGGACGAGCCCGTGCCGACGCCGGGGAACGTACCGCTGAGCCAGGTGACCGACTGGTACGCGGAACCCCTGAAGTCCTGTGCCCAGGTGTACGAGGCGATGACGATGCCGCCCGGCTTCGTCGCGCGGCCGGCCGGGGACGACGGGCGTCCGCCCACGAAGTACATGGGCGCGTGGACGAACCAGTGCGACTGGAACACCCGCTCCGGCGACAAGGTCTCCGTCGCCTGGGACCTCTTCACGGCCGAGCCGGGCGGCGCGACCGGCGCCGAGCAGGCGAAGCGGCACCACGAGGGCTACTACATCCGCGGCGAGACCCGGCGGGTCTTCGACCTCGGCTTCGCCGAGGAGGCCCTCTGGTACAAGCCCGAGGGCAACCGCTGCGTCCTGTACGCCCGCGATGTGAACCTGGCGGTCTTCGTCCTCGTCCAGGGGCCCTCCTACCCCGTGGGCTCCTGCGAGAAGCTCACCGAGGCGAGCGCCCTGCAGGCCGTGGCGACGACCCGGAGGACGACCGACAAGAAGGCGGCGAACCCGTGACCCGGCCCCTCGGTCCCTCCGACCCGCGGGCGGCCGGCCCCTACCGGCTGATCGCCGAGCTCGGGCGCGGCGGCATGGGCCGGGTGTTCCTCGGCGCGGCGCCGGACGGACGGCTCGCGGCCGTCAAGCAGGTGCACGCCCGGCTCGCCGCCGACGGGGACTTCAGGGCGCGCTTCCGCCGCGAGGTCGAGGCCTCCCGCAAGGTGTCCGGCGCCTGCACGGCCGCCGTGATGGCGGCCGACGCGGACGCTCCGCGGCCCTGGCTGGCCTCGGTGTTCGTCGCCGGGCCCTCGCTCGGCGCGGCCGTGCAACGCTCCGGGACGCTGCCCGTCGGGACCGTGCGACGGCTCGCCGTGCAGCTCGCGACGGCCCTGGAGGAGATCCACCGGGCGGGGCTCATCCACCGCGACCTCAAGCCCGAGAACGTCCTGCTCTCCGAGGAAGGCGCCCGGGTCATCGACTTCGGCATCGCCCGCGCGGCCGAGGGCGGGAACCTGGCCGAGCTCACCGCGACCGGACTGGTCGTCGGCTCACCGCCCTTCATGTCCCCGGAGCAGGCCGAGGGCAAGGAACTCAGCCCGGCGAGCGACGTGTTCTCGCTCGGCTCCGTCCTGGTCCTCGCCGCCACCGGCCGCAGCCCCTTCGCCGGCCCCTCGACCCTCCAGGCGCTCTACAACGTCGTCCACACCGAGCCCGACCTCGGCGCCGTGCCGGACGAACTGCGCGGGCTCGTCGCCCGGTGCCTGGCCAAGGACCCCGCCGCCCGTCCCACCGCCGCCGCCCTGCTCGCCGCGCTCGGCCCCGCGGCGCCCGCCGCCCGGCAGTGGCCGCCCGCCGTCCACGCGCTGATCGCCAACCAGCGGCGGGCCGTCGAGCACCTCCTCGGCCGCCCCGACGACCCCGAACGCACGGTGGTCCTCCCTCCGGACGGCGGCGACCCGGCCCGCACGGCCGTCGCCACCCGGCTGTCCGCCCCTTCCGCCCCGCCCGCGAGGCCCCGCGGGCGCCGCGGCCCGGCCGCCGTCGCCGCCGCGGTCGCCCTCTGCGTCCTCGGCGCGGGCGCCTGGTGGTCCCTGCGCGACGACAAGGCCGGCCCGCCCGACCTGTACGTCACCATGCCGGTCTGCGCGGACGTGGCCGGCGGCCTGCCGCTGCCGGCGGCGGACCGCAGGACCGACCAGGACGTCTACACCGAGTACTCGGACTCCGCCGAGACCAGCTGCTCCTGGTACCCCAGGGACGCCACCGTCGGCGGCGGCTGGGACCGCTACGCCCACGCCATGGTCCGCTGGCACCTCCGCCGCACCGCCGGCACCGACGAGAACGCCACCACCCGTCAGGAAGCCGAGTTCGCCGACGACGCGGAAGGCGAACGGCCCACCTCCGTCCCCTTCGCCGACGAGGCCTTCTGGAGCGCGCCCTCCGACGAGAACACCACCTGCACCCTCTACGTCCGCAAGGGCAACCTCATCCTCTACGTCTCCCTCGGCGGCACCCCCCACCCCGCCGCCGGCTGCGAGCGGGAGGCCACCGAGATCTCCCGCGCGGCCCTGGCCGCGATGCCCGGCTCCTGAACCGCGCCCCTGACACACCCGCCCCGCCTCGGCCGGGCCCGGCGCCCGCGACGGCAGAATGCGGGCGCGGGCTCCGCACGGCGCGGGCGGAGAGGAAGGGTGGAGATGGGGACGTCTCACGGCACGGGCAGCTTCGTCGCCCACACCGGGACCGATGTGTACGGGCCGGGCAAGGTGATCGGGGTGGACGGGGTGCAGCGGCGGGTCCGCTTCACCCGCTTCGTCGCCACGATCAGGGCGGAGGACCTGCGCGCCGCCTCGGGCGCCGAGCGGCGCGAGATCGAGGCCTGGCTGCGGGCCCGGAAGGAGCGGTACGGGGGCGAGTGGTGAAGGCCCCGTACGCGGCGAGCCCCCGTCCCTGGGAAGGGCGGGGGCTCGGGCGCTCGGGGGCGGGCCGTCAGCCGTTGCCGCTGAGGTCGATCGTCTTGGTGCGCTCGGCGAGGTTCTTGCCGCGGAGGGCGTCGCGCATGACGAAGGCGACGTCGTCGGCGGAGACCTGGTGCTTGGTGCCGTCGCCCTTGGTGATCATGACGCCGTCGAAGGCGCCGTCGAGGAGCCGCTCGATCGCCTTCTTGTCGTAGACCTCGACCAGCCGGCCGTCGACGGCCTTCATGGAGAGGATCTGCGGCAGCGACCGCGCCGGGCCGAAGTCGATCTTCTTGCCGCCCGCCTGGATCCGGATCAGGCCGGACATGGCGGGGGTGGCGAACTCCTTCATCGCCCGGTCGAGCTCGGCCTGGGTGATGGACGGCTGCCGGGTGGTGACGGGCAGTTCGACGAGCTTGCCCTGGCCCGTCTCGACCTGGGCGCGGAAGGCGTCCTGGACGGAGATCATCGAGCGCTGGACGTCGAGGCCCTTGCCGGGCTTGCCCGGGACGGGGGTCACCTTGTTCGGCGCGAAGAGGATCGTGCCCTCGGTCGCCGAGGCGGAGTTGCCCGCCAGGTCCGTGAGGGCGACGGCCAGCTTCTCCTTGTCGACCGGGAAGACCGGCCTGGCGATCCGCTCGCCGCCGAAGAGGGAGCCGATGACGGAGACCGGGTTGTAGTCGCTGCCGGCCGCCGCGCGGACGGTCTCCTGGCTGTCGAGACCCAGACCCGCCTTGTCGGGGGCCAGCTGGACCTTCTGGCCGCCGACGCTGAGCTGGAGCGGCGCGTGGGCGCGGGCGCCGAGGGCCTTCTCCAGCTTGTTGACGGCCTCCTCCTTCGTGCCGCCGCCGATGTCCACGCCGAGCACGGTGGTGCCCTTCGGGACGTCGGAGTGGTTGAGGAGCAGTCCGGCGCCGTAGGCGACGCCGGCCAGGCCGACGACTCCGGCGGCGGCGAGGACCAGCTTGGAGCGGCCCTTCTTCGCCGGGGCGCGCTCGGCCGCGGGGGCCGGGCGCGGCGCCGGTGCGGGCGCGGGCTTCAGCTGCTCGTCGAGGCGCGGGGTGAGGTTCGGCCGGGCGGCGCCCGGCGGGACCACGGGGATGCCGCTGGTCAGCGTGTCCCCGGAGACGTGTCCGGCACCGCCGTCGGCCGCCGTGCCCTGGCCGGGCGCGGTCGTCCGTCCGGGCCCCGGGGCCGGCGCGGGTGCCTGCGGCGTCAGGATCGCGGTGTCGTCCGACATGCGGGGCGCTCCGCCGCCGGGGAACGGCGAGCCCGCGCCCGGGCCCCTGAACGGGCCGGGCCCGCCGAGGGTGGCGGTTCCGGTGACCGGGCCCGTCGTGGGTCCGGTCGGCGCGGCGACGGCCGGTCCGGGGTAGGCGGGCGTGCCGCCGGCGGGTGTCCCCGGGTACATCGGGGTTCCGGCGGCGGGGGTGCCGTCGTACATCGGGACGCCGCCCGCGGGGGTGCCGTCGTACCTGGGGGTGCCGCCCGCGGGGGTCCCGTCGTACCTCGGGGTGCCCCCCGAGGGCGTCCCGTCGTACCGGGGGGTGCCGCCGGCCGGGGTCCCGTCGTACATCGGGACGCCGCCGGCGGGGGTCCCGTTCTCGTAGAGGGGGTTGGCGGTGACGGGGCGGCTGGAGGGGGTGCTGCCGACCGTGGGGACGCCGGAGGTGGCGGAGCCGGCGAAACCGGTGCCCTGGGTGTCGGGGCCGGTGGCCTGCGGGGAGGCCTTGAGGGTGGGCGCCGGGGCGGCCGGAAGCGCGGGGGCGGAGGGCGCCGGGGCCGCGGCCTTGCGGGGCGCGAACCAGTCGCTGGTCTCCTTCGGCTTCGGCGCCTCCTCGGCCTGCGGCGGCTCGGGGGCCGCCACGGGCGCGGGCTCCGGCTCGGCGACGGGCGACGGCTCCGGCTCGGCGTCCGGGGCGGGCGTCTCGTTGACCGTCTGCCGGACGACGACCGGCGGGATCGGCCGCGAACCCGGGATGTTGATCCGGATCCGGGTCGTCAGGGTCGTCTCGGTCTTGGGCTCCTCGGGCGGAGCGGACGCGACGGGGGTCTCCTCCGGCGCGTCCTGCGTGGGGTGGAGCGACGGATACTGGCGGGATCCGTACGGCGGGGTACCCGAGGGGTACGCGGCTCCACCGCGCCCCTGGGCGCCGGAGGACGAACTGTCAGTCTCTCGACCAGATTCACGACTCAAAGCAGGATCTCCCGGTTGGCTCCACCGCCCGCTCTTGCAGATGCTCGTGTTACCCGGGCGGTTCGGCGGCGCGCACCACCATACTGGCCGCCGCCGTCTCGTACCCGATCCCCGGGTGACGTACGACGGTCATTCCGGCCGAAGTCAGGACGTGCCGGTGCTCAAGTCGCGCTGATCACGGGGTGGGACGCGGCAAGCGGAAGAGCGTGGTGCACATCACAGCGACCGCCATTCCGCCGAAGAGGAAGAGCAGCTCTCCGACGCCTCCGCCGAACACCCCGTCGCCCTCGGGGCGTCCGAGGCTGAGCAGCACGATCGCGAGGAGCCAGCCGCCGCCGGCCGCGCCGACGGAGACCTGGGTGCCGGTGGCGCGCAGCCCGCCGTAGAAGAGGCCCGCCGACGCGAGGAGGGCGAGGAGCAAGCCGCCGGGGAACCAGGCCGCTTGGACGAGGGCGCCGGCGGTCCCGACGAGGGCGCCGAGCACGACCAGGACGCCGTACCAGGCGTACCGGACGGCCGGCGACGGCATCGCCTCGGGCGCGGGCGCGGGCTTCGGAGCCGGCTTCGGGTCGGCCGCCTTCGCGCCCGGCCGCGAGTTCGCCTTGGCACCGCGCTTCGGGTCCGGCGTCGCGGACGGGGAGGCGCTCACGCGGTCACCCCCGCGAAGAGGTCGGTCTCGCGGGTGCCGGCGG
Organism: Streptomyces sp. NPDC037273; assembly: GCF_055603625.1. Lineage (NCBI taxonomy): Bacteria > Bacillati > Actinomycetota > Actinomycetes > Kitasatosporales > Streptomycetaceae > Streptomyces > Streptomyces sp. NPDC037273. The sequence goes on along the minus strand of NZ_JBVJVO010000003.1, from coordinate 157,853 downwards.
GGGCGCCCGGCGTGCCCTGGACCAACTCGTAGTACTCGGTGGTGAAGATCGGCTGACCGAGGTCGTTGGAGAGGGCGAAGAAGGGACCGTCGACGGCGACTTGGGTGACGTGCGCGGCCATCGCGGCGCTCTTGCGGGCCGCGTGCTCGGGACGCGCCTCGATCTCGGCGGTGATGCGGTCCTCGTCGACGACGCCGGGGACGTCGTCGAGGGCGGCGACGGCGGGGAAGGCGGAGCCCTCGGCGCGGAGCCGGGCGAAGCCGGCCTCGGCGACCGGGCGGGGCACCCGGTTCCAGTAGATCTTGGCGATCGGGTGGGCGGGGCCGAGGTCGGGCCGGTACGCGGGGTCGGCGGCGAGTTCGGCGGCGCGGGTGGCGACCCGGTGGGCCTGGATGTGGTCGGGGTGGCCGTAGCCGCCGTCGGGGTCGTAGGTGATCAGGACCTGCGGGCGGGTCTCGCGGATCACTTCGACGAGGTAGGGGGCGGCGGTGTCGACGTCGGTGTTCCAGAAGGCGTTGTCGCGCTTGTTCTGCTCGACGCCCATCATCCCGGAGTCGCGGAAGCGGCCGGGGCCGCCGAGGAACCGGTGGTCGGTGACGCCCAGCTCGCGCATCGCGGCGGCGAGTTCGCCGACCCGGTGCGGGCCGAGCCGGTCCTCCCGGTCGGGGGCCAGGTGGGCGAGGCCGGGCGGGATGACCTCGCCCTCCTCGCCGAGCGTGCAGGTGACCAGGGTGACAAGGGCGCCCTCGGCCGCGTACCTGGCCATGGTGGCGCCGTTGTTGATCGACTCGTCGTCCGGGTGCGCGTGCACGAGGAGCAGACGACGGGCGGGGAGATCGGTCATGTCCCCACCCTACGAGACCCCTCCCGCCCGGGCTCCGGAACCCGGGCGGTACCCCGCGGGGTCAGAACTTGAGGCCGCCGATCATGCTCGCCACGTTCGTCGTCAGGGTGCTGATCGACGAGGCCATGGACGAGCTGGCCAGGTAGAAGCCCAGGAGCGCGCAGACCGCCGCGTGGCCGGCCTTCAGCCCGGATTTCCGGATCAGCAGGAAGACGACGATCGCCAGCAGCACCACCGCCGAAATCGAGAGTGCCACGGCGGTTCACCTCCACACTTCGGTCGGATATTCGAGCGGATCGGGCAGCGAGCATGTGCCAGACGGCGGCACACAAGGGACTGCATACCCACCTAGCGCTACGGATCATAACTATCCGTGCCATCGCATCGATCGGCGGACGGAGGCACGAGGGGGGCGCACGGCGCTACTTTCAGCCTCATGATCTCGACGCCACAGCAGCAGGCCACACCCCAGGCCCCGCTCTCCTTCCCGCGCCAGCTCGCCCGCACCCAGCGCTTCACGCTGGGCGTTCCGCGGGGATTCTCGGTGTCACCCGACGGGGAGCGGGTCGTGTTCACGCGCTCCGGCTCGGGGACGGACCGCTCGCACCGGCTGTGGGTTCTCGACCTGCCGTCGAGCGGGACTCCGGCGGAACGCGTGGCCGCCGACCCGGCGGTGCTGCTCGCGGGAGCCGAAGAGGAGCTGTCCCCGGAGGAGCGGGCGCGCCGGGAGCGGAGCCGCGAGGGCTCGGCCGGCATCGTGGCGTACGCGGTGGACGCGGCGGTGGAGCTGGCGGCGTTCGCCCTGTCGGGACGGCTTTTCACGGCGGAGCTGCGGGCCGGGACGGCACGGGAGCTGCCGGTGCCGGGGCCGGTGATCGACCCCCGTCCCTCGCCGGACGGGCGCCTCGTGGCGTACGTGGCGGAGGGCGCGCTGCGGGTGGTCGGCGCGGACGGTTCGGGCGACCGGGAGCTCGCCGGTCCCGAGGACGGGCACGTCTCCTACGGATTGGCCGAATTCATCGCCTCGGAGGAGATGAGCCGCGACCGCGGCTACTGGTGGTCCCCGAGTGCGGACCGACTGCTCGTGGCGCGGGTGGACGACCGGGCCGTGCGGCGCTGGTGGATCGCCGACCCGGCGCATCCGGAGCGGGAGCCCCAGCGGGTGGGGTATCCGGCGGCGGGCACGGCCAACGCCGAGGTGCGGCTGTTCCTGGTGGGGCTCGACGGGGCGCGCACCGAGGTGGTGTGGGACCGGGAGCGGTATCCGTACCTGGGGCGGGTGCACTGGTCGGCGGCCGGGGCGCCGCTGCTGCTCGTACAGACCCGGGAGCAGCGCGAGCAGCTGTTCCTCGCGGTGGACGTGGCGACGGGGACGACCTCGACCGTACGGGCGGAGGCGGACCCGGCGTGGCTGGAGCTGCACCGGGGCGTGCCCGCCTGGGGGCCGGGGGACGGGCTCGTCCGGATCACGGACGGCGGCGGGGCGCGGGCCCTGGCCGTCGGGGACGAGGCGTGGACGGGCGCGGACCTGCACGTGCGGGCGGTGCTCGACGTCGGCGCGGACGACGTGCTCGTGACGGCGTCGGCGGGCGAGGCGGCGGCTGATCCGGAGACCGGCGCGATCCACGTGTACCGGGTGTCGGCGGCGAAGGGGGCCGAGCGGCTCTCGGAGGGCGCCGGGGTGCACGGGGCGGTGCGCTCCGGGGCGGTCACGGTCCTGGTGTCGGCGAGGCCCGGGGAGCCGGGGAGCGTGGCCCGGGTGCTGCGGGACGGCGAACAGGTCGCGGTGGTGGCCTCGTACGCGCAACGGCCGGTGATCACCGCCCGGGTGCGGCTCACCGAGGCGGGGGCCCGGCGGATCCCTTGCGCGGTGCTGCTGCCCTCGGGGTACGAGGAGGGCGACGGGCCGCTGCCGGTCCTGATGGATCCCTACGGCGGGCCGCACGGGCAGCGGGTGCTCGCCGCGCACAACCCGTATCTGACCGCGCAGTGGTTCGCCGACCAGGGCTTCGCGGTGGTCGTCGCGGACGGGCGTGGCATGCCGGGCCGCTCCCCCGCCTGGGAGAAGGCGATCCTGCGCGATCTGACGCCGACGCTGGACGACCAGGTGGACGCGCTGCTCGGGCTCGCCGGGCGGTTCCCGCTGGACCTCGGGCGGGTGGCGGTGCGCGGCTGGTCGTACGGCGGGTACCTGGCGGCCCGTGCGGTGCTCCAGCGGCCCGATGTCTTCCACGCGGCGGTGGTGGGCGCGCCGGTGACGGACTGGCGGCTGTACGACACCCACTACACGGAGCGGTACCTCGGCACCCCGCAGGACGATCCCGAGGTGTACGCGGCGCAGTCGCTGCTGACCGACGACGGTCTCACGGCGCCCGAGGGGCCGGCCAGGCCGATGATGATCGTGCACGGTCTCGCCGACGACAACGTCGTGGTCGCGCACGCGCTGCGGCTCTCCTCGGCCCTGCTCGCGGCGGGCCGGCCGCACGAGGTGCTGCCGCTGTCGGGGGTCACGCACATGACGCCGCAGGAGCAGGTGGCGGAGAACCTGCTCCTGCTCCAGGTGGACTTCCTGAAGCGCTCGCTCGGTCTGGCGGGGTGACTCACCAGCCGGGCGGCGGCGGGGAGGGCGGGGCCGGCGGCACGGCCCCCGCCTGCCCGTAGGACCCGTAGGACCCGTAGGACCCGTAGGGACCGGGCTGGCCGTAGGGACCGGGCTGCCCGTAGGGGCCGGGGGAGCCGTACGGGCCGGGGCGGCCGTACGGGGTGGGTGCGGGGTCCTGGGTGCCGCGCGGGGCGAGCAGGAAGAGCACCGCGAGGCCGCTCAGCAGGTCGAAGACGCCGGTGAGCAGGATCAGCTGCTGGACGTAGGGCAGTTCGCCGAAGTGGGCGAGCTGCTCGTAGCGGACGGCCCGCGCGACCTCGGCGAGGCCGCCGGCGGCCAGGAACCCTCCGGCGAGCAGGCCGAAGGCGCGGCTGTGGCGGGCGCGGGCGAAGGCCGAGCCGGCGGCCGTCCCGTACAGGCCGACGAGCATGACGGCCTGCCAGCCGGGCGGGGTGGCGAGGGCGGGTTTGACGATGGACCGGCCGCCGGTGAGCCGGTCGACGGTGATCTCCACGGGCAGTTCGGTCGCCCAGTACACCTCCCACAGGGCCACGACGACGGCGGCGACGCCGAGGAGGACCCCGGCGGCGACGGCGCGGCCCGTGCGGGGCCGGGTGGGGAGCTGTTCGTACGCGGCGGCCGGCGGGCGGCGGCCCGCGGCGGCGGTGACGACAAGTCCCGCGGCCAGCGCCAGTTCGACGAGCGCGGTGACCAGCGCCCCGCTGTCCGGCGCCCAGAGACCGGGCAGCCGCAGCGCGAGGGTGACCGTGCCGGTGGCGGCGAGTGCGGAGGCCGCGTGCCGGGAGCGCAGGGCGGCGACGGCGGCCGCCGCCGAGACGACCAGCAGCACCGGGTCGGTCAGCGAGGTCGCGGACCGTCCCCGCATGAGGAAGAGGTGGTCCCCGGCCCAGTACCAGGCGAGGTCGACGGGCGACCCGAGCGCGGCGAGGTCCTTGAGGATCCACACGGCGGCGATGAGTGCGAGCGCGGCGCACAGCGCGGCGCCCGTGAGACGTGCCGGTCGTGTCACAGTCACGGACCCGATACTCACGGTCGCGACCGACCGAAACAAGCGGTTCCGCATGTACGGGGGAAGTCGGGTGGGAATCAGACAGCCGGCCGGGGCGCTTGGGGCGTCCCGGCCGGCTTACGGCACCCGCACGGCCGTACGGTGAGGAGCCTGCCGTCGTCGTATATCGGAGGGGCTTCCGTCGAGTTGCCCGGAGGTTAAAGCGGCTGGCGTCAGAGGGACTTGGGTTCGGGGCCGCCGCTGCCGTCCACGTCGTCGCCGTGACGGTCGCCGTTGTCGCCGTCGCCGCCGTTCTCCGGGGGGACGACCTGCTTCTCCTCGGCGAAGTGGCAGGCCGAGTCGTGCTTGGCGGGGCTGTCGGTGAGGCGGAAGACGGCGGGGACGGCGAGGAGCGGGACCTCCAGGGTGCAGCGCTCCTGCGCCTTCCAGCAGCGGGTGCGGAAGCGGCAGCCGGAGGGCACGTTGGCCGGTGAGGGGACGTCGCCGGCCAGGATGATCCGCTCGCGGTGCGCGCGGGCCTCCGGGTCGGGCACGGGCACGGCGGAGAGCAGCGCCTGGGTGTACGGGTGGGTGGGGTGGTCGTAGATCTGGGCGTCGCTGCCGATCTCGACGATCCGGCCGAGGTACATGACGCCGACCCGGTCGGAGATGTGCCGCACGATCGAGAGGTCGTGGGCGATGAACACGTACGAGAGGGAGAACTCGCTCTGGAGCTTCTCCAGGAGGTTGACGACCTGCGCCTGGACGGAGACGTCGAGCGCGGAGACCGGTTCGTCGGCGACGATGATCTCGGGCTGGAGCGCGAGGCCGCGGGCGATGCCGATGCGCTGGCGCTGGCCGCCGGAGAACTGGTGGGGGTACCGGTTGATGTACTCCGGGTTCAGGCCGACGACGTCCAGGAGGTCCTGGACCTTGCGGCGCCGGTCGCCCTTGGGGGCCACCTCGGGGTGGATCTCGTAGGGCTCGCCGATGATGTCGCCGACGGTCATGCGGGGGTTGAGCGAGGTGTACGGGTCCTGGAAGACCATCTGGATGTTGCGGCGGACGGCCTTGAGCGCGCGCGGGGAGAGCTTGCCGATGTCCTCGCCCTTGTAGCGGATCTCGCCCGAGGTCGGCCGTTCGAGGTTGACCAGCATCTTGGCGACGGTCGACTTGCCGCAGCCGGATTCGCCGACGATGCCGAGGGTCTCGCCGGCGGCGAGGTCGAAGTCGACGCCGTCGACGGCCTTGACGGCGCCGACCTGCTTCTTGAAGAGGATGCCCTGGGTGAGCGGGTAGTGCTTGTGGAGGTCCCGGACTTCGAGAATCGCCTCAGCCATGGAGGCACTCCTTCCAGAAGTGGCAGGCGCTGGAGCGCGGCACCGGGGACTCGGTCACGTCGTAGAGCGGGGGGACGTCGGTGCGGCAGACGTCCTGGGCGAGCGGGCAGCGCGGGTTGAAGGCGCAGCCGGGCGGGATGTCGAGCAGGTTGGGGGGCAGGCCCTTGATCGCGTACAGCTCCTGGCCCTTCTGGTCCAGGCGCGGGATCGATTCGAGGAGGCCCTTGGTGTAGGGGTGGGCGGGGGCCTTGTAGATCTCGTGGACGGGGGCCCGTTCGACGATCCGGCCGGCGTACATGACGGCGATCTTGTCGGCGACGTCGGCGACGACGCCGAGGTCGTGGGTGATCAGGATGAGGCCCATGTTCAGTTCGCGCTGGAGCTCGGCGAGGAGGTCCATGACCTGCGCCTGGACGGTGACGTCGAGGGCGGTGGTGGGCTCGTCGGCGATGATCAGCTGGGGTTCGAGGGCGAGCGCCATCGCGATCATGATGCGCTGGCGCATGCCGCCGGAGAACTGGTGGGGGTACTGGCCGACGCGTTCCTTGGCGGCGGGGATGCGGACCCGGTCCATGAGTTCGACGGCCTTGGCCCGGGAGTCCTTGCGGGACATGCCCTTGTGGACCTGGAACATCTCGCCGAGCTGGTCGCCGACGCTGACGACGGGGTTGAGGGAGGACAGGGCGTCCTGGAACACCATCGCCATCTTCGCGCCGCGGATCTTGCGCCGCTCCTCCTCCTTGAGCTTCAGGAGGTCCTGGCCCTGGAAGAGGATCTCGCCCTGGGTGATCTTCCCCGGGGGGATGTCGAGGATGCCCATGACGGCCTGGGCGGTGACCGACTTGCCGGAGCCGGACTCGCCGAGGACGGCGAGGGTCTCCCCGGCGTCGACGGAGTAGTCGACGCCGTTGACGGCCTTGGCGACCCCGTCCCGGGTGTGGAACTCCACGTGCAGGTCGCGCACTTCGAGCAGCATGGGTCCCTACCTCAGCTTCGGGTCGAGGGCGTCGCGGACGGCGTCGCCGAGCATGATGAAGGCGAGCACGGTGACGGCGAGCGCGCCGGCCGGCCAGAGCAGCATGTGGGGCGCGTTCCGGATGTACTGGGACGCCGAGGAGATGTCGATGCCCCAGGAGACGGTCGGCGGCTTCAGGCCGACGCCGAGGTACGACAGGGTCGCTTCGAGCGCGATGTACGTGCCGAGGGCGATGGTGGCGACGACGATCACGGGGGCGATCGCGTTGGGCGCGATGTGGCGCAGCAGCATCCGCGAGTTGGAGGCGCCGAGGGCCCGGGCCGCCTGGACGTAGTCGTTCTGTTTGGCGGTGATGACGGAGCCGCGGGCGATCCGGGAGAGCTGCGGCCAGCCCAGCAGCACCATGAAGCCGATGACGGGCCAGACGGTGGCGCTGGTGACCACGGAGAGGAGCACCAGGCCGCCGAGGACGACGGGGATGGCGAAGAAGACGTCGGTGATGCGGGAGAGGATGCCGTCCCAGACGCCGCCGAAGAAGCCGGCGAGTCCGCCGAGGATGCTGCCGAGGACGGCGACGCCGAGGGTGGCGAGGACGCCGACGGTCACGGACGTCCGGGCGCCGTAGACGGTGCGGGTGTAGACGTCGCAGCCCTGGCCGTTGAAGCCGAAGGGGTGGCCGGGCTGGGAGCCTTCCTGGGCCTTGGACAGGTCGCAGTCGAGGGGGTCTCCGGAGGCGATCAGGGAGGGCCAGATGGAGATGACGACCAGGAAGAGGATGACGAGCCCCGACACGATGAAGATCGGGTTGCGGCGCAGGTCGTGCCAGGCGTCGGACCACAGGGAGCGGGGCTTCCTGTCGGGGCCGGTGCCCAGCGGGCCGCCCGGGGTCTTCTCCAGCGTTTCCGCTTCGGCCGTCGCGAGGTCGGCCGCGCCGCCGGCGCCGGTCGGGGCGATGGCTCGGCCGTCGTCGTAGGACTCAAGCGGCTCGGGCTGCTCAGGCATAGCGAATCCTCGGGTCAAGGACGGCGTACAGGAGGTCGACCAGGAGGTTGGCCAGCAGGAACACCAGGACGAGGATGGTCACGAAGCCGACCACGGTCTGGGTGTTCTGGCGGACGATGCCCTGGTAGAGCTGGTAGCCGACGCCGTGGATGTTGAAGATCCGTTCGGTGACGATGGCTCCGCCCATGAGGGCGCCGACGTCGGCGCCGATGAACGTCACCACGGGGATGAGGCTGTTGCGCAGCAGGTGGCGGCTGATGACCCGGTGGCGGGGCAGGCCCTTGGCGACGGCGGTGCGGACGTAGTCGGCGCGCTTGTTCTCGGCGATCGAGGTCCGGGTGAGCCGGGTGACGTACGCGAGGGAGACGGAGGCCAGCACCAGGCCGGGGACGATGAGCTCGTCCCAGTTGGCCTCCGGCGAGACGGCGGGCTTGATCCAGCCCCATTTGACGCCGAGGAGCAGCTGGATGAGCAGGCCGGTCACGAAGGTCGGGACGGAGAGCACGACCAGGGTCAGCAGCAGGACGGTGGTGTCGACGGGGCGGCCGCGCTTGAGGCCGGTGACGACGCCGAGGCTGATGCCGATGACGATCTCGAAGATGATCGCGACGATGGTGAGCCTGATGGTGACCGGGAAGGCGGTGGACATCAGCTCGGTGACGGGCTGGCCGTTGAAGGCGGTGCCGAAGTCGCCGGTGAAGACGTTGCCCATGTAGGTCAGGTATTGCTGCCAGACCGGCTTGTCGAGGCCGAACTCCTTCTTGAGCTGTGCGGCGGTGGCCGGATCGCAGGCGCGGTCGCCGCAGAGTCCGGCGATGGGGTCGCCCATCACGTTCACCATCAGGAAGATCAACAGCGTGGCGCCGAAGAAGACCGGGATCATCTGCAGCAGCCGCCGGATCACGTATCGACCCACGGAGGCCTCCAGGGTGGGTGGGTTGCGGGACGGCGTACGGCCCGGTGCGGGGGTCCGCGGCCCGGGCCGTACACCGCCTGTCCGCTACGGCGTCAGTTGACCTTGATCTGGTCGTAGACCGGCACGCTGAAGGGGTTCAGGGAGACGTTGGAGACGCGCTCCGAGTAGCCGGCGCTGCCGTTCTGGTACCAGAGCGGGATGGCGCCCATGTCGTCGCGGAGGACGCCCTCGGCCTGCTGGAAGAGGTCGACGGCCTTCTTGGTGTCGGCCTCGGCGTTGGCGTCGTTGACGAGCTTGTCGAACTCGGGGCTCGAGTACTTGCCGTCGTTGGACGAGGCGTTGGTGTAGTACAGCGGCTGGAGGAAGTTCTGGATGAGCGGGTAGTCCATCTGCCAGCCGGCCCGGAAGGGGCCTTCCATCTTCGACTGGGTGACCTGGTTGCGGTAGTCGGCGAAGGTGCCGACCGGGTTGCCGACGCAGGCCTTGTTGTCGCCGAGGGCGCGGTTGATGGAGTTGCAGACCGCGTCGACCCATTCCTTGTGGGAGCCGGTGTCGGCGTTGTACGAGATCTTCATCGTGCCGCCGGGGATGCCGCCGCCCTCGGCGACGAGCTGCTTGGCCTTCGCGGCGTCGTACTTGCAGAACTCGCCGCAGAGGTCCTTGTAGCCGCCTTCGGCGCCGAGGACCGGGGAGGTCCAGTCGACGGCGGGGGTGCGGGTCTTCTGGAAGATCGTCTCGGTGATCTGGTTGCGGTCGATCGCCATGGAGAGGCCCTGGCGGAGCTTCTCCTGTCCCGGCTTGTTCCAGTCCGCGTCGTAGAACGGGAAGGACAGGGTCTGGATGATGCCGGCGGGGACGTTGATGTACCGGTCGCCGAGGTCGGCCGCGACGTTCTTGAGCTGGGAGGCGGGCACGTCGTCGACGAGGTCGAGGTTGCCGGCCGTCAGGTCCGTGTAGGCGGTGTTGTTGTCGGTGTAGACCTTGAGGGTGATGCCGCCGTTCTGGGCCTTGTCGCTGCCGGGGTAGGCGTCCCAGCGCTTGAGGGCCATCTGGGAACCCTTGGAGTACGAGTCGACGGTGTACGGGCCGTTGCCGACGGGCTTGGAGAGCCAGGCCGCGTGGTCGTCGAAGAAGGCCTTGGGCAGCGGCGAGAAGGCCGAGTAGCCGAGGGTGATCGGCCAGGTGGAGAACTTCTGGGTGAGCTTGACCGTGAAGGTGCGGTCGCCGGTCACCTTGAGGCCGGACATGGTCTCGGCGGTCGGTTCGCCCTTCTCGGGGTGGACCTTGTCGTAGCCCTCGATCTGCCCGAAGAAGTACGCGTTCTTCTGGTTGTTCTTCAGATGGGCGCCGTAGTTCCAGGCGTCGACGAAGGACTTGGCGGTGACCTTCTCGCCGTTGGAGAAGGTCCAGCCGTCCTTGACCGTGATCGCGAAGTTCGTCGAGTCGGTGGTCTCGATCTTCTCGGCGAGCATGTCCTTGGCCTCGCCGGTCTTCGGGTCGTACTGCTTGAGCCCGCGGAAGATCATGGAGAGGACCTTGCCGCCCTGGACCTCGTTCGTGTTCGCGGGCTCCAGCGGGTTCTGCGGATCGCCCCACGAGGAACTCACGATGCCGTCGGCACCTCCGCCGCCGCCGCTGTCGTCACCACCGCAGGCGGTCGCCGCGAGGGCGACGGCGGTGGCCAGTGCGGCCCACTTGGCGTGCGTGGCTCCGCGCATGGAGTGCCTCCCATATGTCCCTAAGTGTTACTTAGGCCCCAATATGGACTGAAGGCACGAGACGTGCATGTTGTCGGCGGCCATTGGTGCGAGGGCGGCCGGCCGGGATCTGGGGCGGGGTCAGGCGAGGAGGCGGCTCAGGGTGCGGGTGTCGGTGAGGCCGTCGGCGGGGAGGGCGGTGGAGTTCTGGAAGGCGGTGACGGAGGCGAGGGTGCCGGGGCCGAAGGCGCCGTCGACGGTGGTCGGGAAGCCCTTGCCGGTGAGGAGGAGCTGGACGGCCTTGACGGCCTCGCCGGTGTCGCCGGAGCGCACGGGGAGGGCGAGTTGGTGCCAGGTCTGGTTGCCGGCGTAGCCGTCGGGGGTCGCGGTCACGAGGGTCTGGAAGTCGCGTACGGCGCCCTCGGTGGCCGGGCCGAAGGCCCCGTCCACGGTGATCGTGGCCCCTCGGCGCACGAGCAGGTGTTGGAGGGCGCGCACCCGGTCGCCCGAGTCGCCGTTGTGCAGCAGGGGCCATACGGGCGCGGTGGGGTCGCCGCCGATGCGGGCGGCGACGTCCCGCCGGAGCTGCGGGAGCAGCGCGTAGAGGCGGTCGCCGGGGCACTGGGTGGCGTTGAAGTCCCGGTGTCCGTAGATCTGGTAGGCGCGGAGCCCGTACTGGCGGCAGATGTGCGCGCACAGCTCGACCAGCGCGGCGTACTGCTCGCCGCGCGGGTCGACCGTGAGGTAGGTGCCCTCGTTCTCGATGCCGATGGCGACGGTGTTCTGCCCGACGCAGTGGGCTGACTCGACCGTCTGCGTGCCGCCCTGGAGCGCGGCGAGGCTGCCGTGCCGGCCCTCCACGACGTGGGCGCCGCGGCTGATGGTGAAGTGCTGGGCCGTGTCGATCCAATGGCGTTCGTCCATCGCCCAGTTCTGCATCGAGTGGGCGAGCCGGAAGGCCTGGGCCTGCGAGTAGTCGGTCACGTTGTCCGTGGCCGTATGGTGCACGATGATCTTGTGCGGCGGGGCCGGGAGGACGCGCACCGGACTGCTCGGCGGGCGGGCGCCCCACGCGGTGGTGTCCGCGACGGCCGGTCCGTCCGCGGCGCGCGCCCGGCCCGCCGCCCACAGGGGCGTGACGGCCGCGGCGCCGAGGGCGAGCCCGCCGGTGAGCAGGGTGCGGCGACGGGGGTTCGCTTCGTTACCCGAGGTCATGCTGGAGCCCTCAGTTCAGTAGGAGCCGGTTGCCTCCACGCTAGGAGCGGCCCCCGTCGTCCCACCACGCCGTGGCGTCCCAGGGACGCGGCGGGACGGCCCAACGGCGCCCCGCGACTCTAGAGTTGCGTGCATCGACGGCATGGACATGCCCTGTCGAGTCCCCTTGCCGCAACTTCCCCGGAAGACGTGAACCGCCATGCTCCAGAAACTCGCCACCCGCGTCGCCGGCGTCGCCGCCGCGACGGCTCTGGCCGCGCTCGCCCTGTCCGGAACCGCCCAGGCACAGCCCGGAGTTCCGTACATCGGCTACGGCCAGGCCAACAACGCCATCGGCGTGAAGTGCGTACAGAACGGCCTCAACCACATCATCTCCGAGCGCTTCGCCACGGAGCACGACCTGATCAGCGTCGACGGCCTCTTCGGCCCCGAGACGGACGAGGCGATCCGCTACGTGCAGTACCGGATACTGGGGGCCGGCGAAGCCGACGGCATCGTCGGACCGAAGACCGGCGACCTGGTCATGCGCTACGAGTACGGCTGGGCCGTCTCCTGCTACCCGTACGTCCCCACCAGCCGCTGACACGACGAAGGGCGCCCCGATCCGTGCGTACGGATCGGGGCGCCCTGTCCTGCTCGGTGCGTCGGTGCGTCAGTGCACCGGGACGACCTGCTTCTCCTCGGCGAAGTGGCACGCCGAGAAGTGCGCCGCCGGGGTGTCCTGCCCCTTGAAGCGCTCCGGGATCGCGAGGAGCGGAGCCTCCTGCGAGCACTTCTCCTGCGCCTTCCAGCAGCGGGTGCGGAAGCTGCAGCCCGACGGCGGGTTGGCCGGCGAGGGGACGTCACCGGTGAGGATGATCCGCTCGCGGTGCGCGCGGGCCTCCGGGTCCGGCACCGGCACCGCGGAGAGCAGCGCCTGGGTGTAGGGGTGCGTCGGGTGCTCGTAGATCTGCTCGTCCGTACCGATCTCGGCCATCTTGCCGAGGTACATGACGCCGACCCGGTCGGAGATGTGCCGGACGATCGACAGGTCGTGCGCGATGAAGATGTAGGACAGGTTGAACTCGTCCTGGAGCTTCCCCATCAGGTTGATGACCTGCGCCTGGACGGAGACGTCCAGGGCCGAGACCGGCTCGTCGCAGATGATGATCTCCGGGTTGAGCGCGAGGCCCCGGGCGATGCCGATGCGCTGGCGCTGACCGCCGGAGAACTGGTGCGGGTACCGGTTGATGTACTCCGGGTTCAGACCGACGACGTCGAGCAGCTCCTGCACCTTGCGGCGCCGGTCGCCCTTCGGGGCCACCTCGGGGTGGATGTCGAAGGGCTCGCCGATGATGTCGCCGACCGTCATGCGCGGGTTCAGCGAGGTGTACGGGTCCTGGAACACCATCTGGATGTTGCGGCGGACGGCCTTCAGGGCGCGCCCGGACAGCTTGGTGATGTCCTGGCCCTTGTAGAAGACCTCGCCGGCGGTGGCCCGCTCCAGGTTCATCAGGAGCTTGGCGACCGTGGACTTGCCACAGCCGGACTCGCCCACGATGCCGAGGGTCTCGCCCTGGTAGAGGTCGAAGGAGACCCCGTCCACGGCCTTGACCGCGCCGACCTGCTTCTTGAAGAGGATGCCCTGCGTCAGCGGGAAGTGCTTCTGCAGGTTGCGCACCTGGAGGATCGGCTCGCCTCGGCCCACGGGGGCCTCAAGGGCGGCGGCCACGGCGTCCTCGTTGTTGATGTCAGCCATGGATCGTCTCCTTCCAGAAGTGGCAGGCGCTCTTGCGGCCCGGGAGGTCGGTGCCGTCCAGCTCGGTGATCGGCACCAGCGCCGGGACATCCGTACGGCAGAGGTCGTCGGCCTTGGGGCAGCGCGGGTTGAAGGCGCAGCCGGTGGGCACCTTGAGCAGGTTGGGCGGCAGGCCCTTGATCGCGTAGAGGTCCTGGCCCTTCTGGTCCAGGCGCGGGATCGAGTCCAGCAGGCCGCGGGTGTACGGGTGCGCGGGGCGCTTGTACAGCTCGTGCACCGGCGCCTGCTCGACGATCCGGCCCGCGTACATCACGGCGATCTTGTCCGCGACGTCGGCGACGACGCCGAGGTCGTGGGTGATCAGGATCAGACCCATGTTGTACTCGCGCTGGAGCTCCGCGAGGAGGTCCATGACCTGGGCCTGGACGGTCACGTCGAGAGCCGTGGTGGGCTCGTCGGCGATGATCAGGTCCGGCTCCAGGGCGAGCGCCATGGCGATCATGATGCGCTGGCGCATACCGCCGGAGAACTGGTGGGGGTAGTCGCTGACCCGCGCCTTGGCGGCGGGGATCTTGACCTTGTCCATCAGCTCGATGGCCTTGACCTTGGCGTCCTTCTTGGACATGCCGTGGTGCACCCGGAACATCTCGCCGAGCTGGTAGCCGACGGTGAGGACCGGGTTGAGGGAGGACAGCGCGTCCTGGAAGATCATCGCGATCTTCCGGCCGCGGATCTTCCGGCGCTCCTCCTCGGACATCTTGAGCATGTCCTCGCCGCGGAACAGGATCTCGCCGTGCGGGATCTTGCCGGGCGGCATGTCGAGGATGCCCATGATGGCCTGCGCGGTGACGGACTTGCCGGAGCCGGACTCGCCGAGGACGGCGAGCGTCTCGCCCGCGTCCACCGAGTAGTTGACGCCGTTGACCGCCTTGGCCACACCGTCACGGGTGTGGAACTCGACGTGCAGGTCGCGGACTTCGAGCAGCGGGCCGTTGTGGTCGGCTCCGTCGCGCGGCGCGGGGACGGCCGCGGTCTTGTCGATGATGCTCATCTTTTACGCCCTCCTCAGCGCAGCTTGGGGTCGAGGGCGTTGCGGACGGCTTCGCCGAGCATGATGAACGCCAGAACGGTGATGCTCAGCATGATCGAGGGCCAGAGCAGGACGTGCGGGGCCACTCGGATCTGGGCGACACCGGCGGAGATGTCGACGCCCCACGAGACGGTCGGGGCGGCGAGGCCGAGACCGAGGTAGGACAGGGTCGCCTCGGCGGAGATGTAACCGCCGAGCGCGATGGTCGCGACGACGATGACGGGGGCCATGGCGTTCGGCAGGATGTGCCGGAAGAGGATCCGGGTGGTGCCGGCGCCGAGGGCCTTCGCCGCGTGGACGTAGTCGGCCTGCTTGATGGTGATCACGGCACCGCGCATGACGCGGGTGATCTGCGTCCAGCCGAGGAACGCGAGGGCGAAGACGACGACCCAGACGGTCCGCTCGACGAACGCCTGCAGGACGACCATGGCGCCGAGCAGGAACGGGATGCCGAAGAAGACGTCGGTGAGCCGGGACAGGACGGCGTCGATCATGCCGCCGAAGTAGCCCGAGATCATGCCCATGATGCCGCCGACGACGGTGACGATCGCGGTGACCGCGATGCCGACCGTGACCGAGGCGCTGGTGCCGTGGATCAGTCGGGCGTAGACGGAACGGCCCTGCTGGTCATAGCCCAGCCACTCCGGCGAGCCGATCTTGCTGAGCTCGGGCTTGCTCAGGAAGTGGTGGACCAGGTCACCGGCGGTCGGGGACGCGCTGGTGAAGAGGGTCGGCCACACGGAGATCAGCAGCAGCAGCGCGATCAGCACGGACGACACGATGAAGTACGGGTTGCGGCGCAGGTCGGCCCAGGCGTCGCCCCAGAGGGAGCGGGCCTTCTCCGGCTTCTCCACCGGCGCGGAGGCGTCCACCGAGGGGGTGGCGACGGCGTCCTCGACGGTGGCGGCGGTCTTGGTCACGTCAGGCATACCGGATCCTCGGGTCCAGGACCGCGTACAGCAGGTCGATGAGCAGGCTGGTGACGAGGTAGACGATCACCAGGATGGTGACCAGGCCGACCAGGGTGGCGCCTTCACGACGGGAGATCGATTCGGCGATGACACCGCCGACACCCTTGATGTTGAAGATCGACTCGGTGACGATCGCGCCGCCCATGAGGGCGCCGATGTCGGTACCGAGGAAGGTGATCACGGGGATCATCGAGTTGCGCATCAGGTGGACGCCGATGACGCGGCGGCGCGGCAGGCCCTTGGCGACGGCGGTGCGCATGTAGTCGGCGCGCAGGTTCTCCGCCATCGAGGTACGGGTCAGTCGGGCCACGTACGCGAGGGAGAGGCAGCCGAGCACGATGGCCGGCGCGAGCAGCTCGCCCCACTGGGGCTGGGTGCTGACGTTCGGCTCGATCCAGCCCAGGTTGAAGGCGAAGACCATCTTGATGATGAAGCCGAGGACGAAGACCGGGACCGAGATGATCAGCAGGGTGAAGATCAGGATCAGGTTGTCCGCGAGACGGCCGGCCTTGAGGCCGCCGATGATGCCCAGGCCGATGCCGAAGATCAGCTCGATCGCGAAGGCCAGGGTCGCCAGCTGGAGGGTGATGGGGAACGCGTCGCCCAGCACGTCGGTGACCGGCAGACCGTTGCGGATCTGGGTACCGAAGTCCAGGTGCAGGAGCATGTCCCGCATATAGATGAGGTACTGCTGCCATGTCGGCTTGTCGAGACCCAGCTCGTGGCGCTTGGCGGCGAGCGTCGCCGGGTCGGCGCCCTTGTCGCCGAACATCGCCAGCACGGGGTCACCGGGCAGGCTGTGCACCATGAGGAAGATCAGCAGGGTGGTCCCGAGGAATACCGGGATCATCTGGAGCAGTCGTCGTGCGACATAACGCCCCATCATGCCTCCGTTGAGATGTGACAGCGGCAACCAACGGGCCCTCCCCCGACAAGGCATGCCCGGATAGGGCATGGGTTGTCGTGGAAGGGCCCCCCGGCCGCTGCGTAAGGCACCGTCACGGGGCTGACGTCGCGTCAGCCCCGGATCGGCGTGCGGACTACGCTTGGGTGATTACTTCTTGACCTCGACGGCGTCCAGGATCGGGTCGCCGTCCTGGCCGTACGTCACACCGGAGATCTTCTCCGAGAAGCCCGCGTTGACCTTGTAGTACCAGAGCGGGATGGAGGGCATGTACTTCACGAGCTCCTTCTCCACCTCCTGGTACTGCTTCACCGACTGCTCGAGGCTGGGAGCCGAGTCCGCCTTGAGGATCTTGGCGTCCAGCTCCTTGACGGAGAAGCCACCCTGGTTGCCCGCCGCGGTGCTCAGGAACAGGTCCTTGATGAAGTTCGCGTTCACCGGGTAGTCGAGCGACCAGGCGGAACGGTACAGGGACTTGACCTGCTTCGTCTTGCGAGCGGTCAGGTCGGCCTGGAAGTCCGTCTTGCTGTCGCCGACGCACTCGACGCTGGTGGACTGGGTGATGCTGTTGCAGACAGCGTCGACCCACTCCTTGTGACCGCCATCCGCGTTGAACTGGATGAAGATCTTGTTGCCGGGGACGCCGCCACCGGCCTTGATGAGCTCCTTGGCCTTGGCCGGGTCGAACTTCGTGACCTCACCCGCGGCGTTCTCCTGGTAGCCCAGGATGCCCTTCGGGACCCAGCCCGTCGCCGGCTCACGGGTGCCCTGGAGCACCGTCTTCGTGATGGTGGCGCGGTCGATCGCCATCGAGAGGCCCTGGATGACGCGGACGTCGACCGGCTTGGGCTTCTTCCACTGGTCCGCGTAGAACGCGACACCGATGGACTGGATGGCGGCGTGGTCGGCGTCGACCGCGCGGTTGCCCAGGTCCTGGTGGTAGACCGGGAGGTCCTTCGGACCGATCTGGCGGATGACGTCGAGGTTGCCCGACTTCAGGTCCTCGTAGGCGGTCTCGAGGGTGGTGTAGTTCTTGAAGATCACACCACCGTTCTTCGCCTTGTTCGGGCCCTTGTAGCCGTCGAAGCGGACGATCTCGATCTGCTTCTTGTGGTCCCAGCTCTTGAACTTGTAGGGACCGTTGCCGACCGGCTTCTCGGCGGCGGCCTTCGGGTTCGCGTAGAAGGACGCGGCGAGCGGCGCGAACGGCGTGTACGCGAGCTTGTGGCCGAAGTACGGGACGGCCGCGGTCAGCTCGATGGTGAAGGTGTTGTCGTCCTGCACCTTCAGGCCGGCCAGGGTCTTGGCGGTCGCCTTGGCGCCCTCCGCCTCCGGGTGGACCTTGTCGTAACCGACGATGTCGGAGAACCACGAGGAGAGGCCCATGGCGTTGTCGATGTGGGCGTTCCAGTTCCACGCGTCCACGTAGGACTTCGCGGTGACCGGGGTGCCGTCGTGGAAGGTCCAGCCCGGCTTGAGCTTGACCGTCCAGGTCTTCGAGTCGGTCGTGGTGAGCGACTCGGCGTTGACCATCTCCAGCGAACCATCGGCCTTGTAGGCGACGAGGTTCGAGTAGATCGCCTTCATCACGCCGGCACCGTTCGACTCCATGGTGTCGCCGGTGTAGAGCAGCTTCTCCGGCTCGCCCAGGTCGGTCGTGAAGATCCCGTTCGGGTCCACAGCGCCCTTGGCGTCCGAGCCGCCTTCACTCTTGCCCCCGCCACAGGCGGTAGCAGCCAGGGCGACGATGATCGCGCCCGTTACCCACTTGGCGCTCTTGGCACCGCGCATGGGTTCCTCCTCATGAGTCCACTATGTCGCTACATGGGGGGCACTTCGAGTCTCGCCGACACCCCTGACGGCGTTGCACTCATGTGCCCCGAGTGTGCTCGTGAGTCGGCACTCCCCACAGTGCGTGACCCATTGACCCGAGCTCAATGGAGCCAACTATTAAGTACGTCCGGGCTGTAAACCACACTTAAGCGGTCTCGTTTTGACAACATCACCGGGGCTCGGGATACCGAAATCCGGACAAAGTGAGTTCAGACAGACACCCCCGAAACGGACTGTTAATACACGTTCCGGAGAGCGACGCCCGATATCCGGACAACCGGTCCTCGTATTGGACTTGACGTCCGACCCTACAGCCGCGCACCCCTGACGTGGTGTCGGACGTCACATTCCGCCGGAAGCCCGGCATCCCCTGAGGGATGCCGGGCTTCCGAACGCCGGTGCTCCCGGCGGGTTTCGGCACACGGCCGGGCCCCGGCGGAAAGCCGCCGGGGCCCGGTCACATGAGCGTGCGTGTCCTACCGGACCCGCATCAGCCGTTCTTGGCGCGGGAGGACGCCCGGCCACGCGCGTTCTGGTCGAGGATGACCTTGCGGATGCGCACGGCCTCCGGGGTCACCTCGACGCACTCGTCGTCGCGGCAGAACTCCAGGGACTGCTCCAGGGAGAGCTTCCGCGGCGGGACGATCGCCTCGAAGGAGTCGGCGGAGGAGGAGCGCATGTTGGTGAGCTTCTTCTCCTTGGTGATGTTCACGTCCATGTCGTCGGAGCGGGAGTTCTCGCCGACGATCATGCCCTCGTACACCTCGGTGCCGGGGTCGGTGAACAGGACGCCGCGCTCCTGGAGGTTCGTCATCGCGAAGGCGGTGACGGCGCCGGCGCGGTCGGCGACCAGCGAACCGTTGTTACGGGTCGTCAGCGTGCCGAACCACGGCTCGTGGCCCTCGTGGATGGAGTGGGCGATGCCCGTACCGCGGGTGTTGGTGAGGAACTCCGTACGGAAGCCGATGAGGCCACGGGACGGAACGACGAACTCCATGCGCACCCAGCCGGAGCCGTGGTTCGACATGTTGTCCATGCGGCCCTTGCGGACGCCCATGAGCTGCGTGACCGCGCCCATGTGCTCCTCGGGGACGTCGACCGTGAGGCGCTCGACGGGCTCGTGGACCTTGCCGTCGACGAGCTTGGTGACGACCTGCGGCTTGCCGATGGTGAGCTCGAAGCCCTCGCGGCGCATCTGCTCGACCAGGATGGCGAGCGCGAGCTCACCGCGGCCCTGGACCTCCCAGGCGTCGGGGCGCTCGGTGTCGAGGACGCGGAGCGAGACGTTACCGATCAGCTCGCGGTCCAGACGGTCCTTGACCTGGCGGGCGGTGACCTTGCGGTTCTTGACGGCGGACTTGGCGTCCGCGCCCTTGCCCGTGCCACCGCGGCCGACGAGCGGCGAGGTGTTGGTGCCGATGGTCATGGAGATGGCCGGCTGGTCGACCGTGATCAGCGGGAGCGCGATCGGGTTCTCCGGGTCGGCCAGGGTCTCGCCGATCATGATGTCCGGGATACCGGCGACGGCGCAGATGTCACCGGGGCCGGCGACCTCGGCCGGCTTGCGGGTGAGCGCCTCGGTCATCATCAGCTCGGTGATGCGGACGTTGGAGATCGTGCCGTCACGCTTGATCCACGCGACCGTCTGGCCCTTGCGCAGCTCGCCCTGCTCGACGCGGAGGAGCGCGATGCGGCCGAGGAAGTTGTCGGCGTCCAGGTTGGTGACGTGGGCCTGGAGGGGGGCCTCCTCGTCGTACACCGGGGCCGGGACGTGCTCCAGGATGGCCGAGAAGAACGGCTCCAGGTTGTCGCTGTCCTGCGGGACCGTGCCGTTCTCCGGCTTGGTCAGCGAGGCGATGCCGTCACGGCCGCAGGCGTAGACGATCGGGAACTCGATCTGGTCCTCGTCCGCGTCCAGGTCGAGGAAGAGGTCGTAGGTCTCGTTGACGACCTCGTCGATCCGGGAGTCCGGGCGGTCCGTCTTGTTGATGCAGAGGATGACGGGCTTGCGCTGCTGGAGGGCCTTGCGCAGCACGAAGCGGGTCTGCGGGAGCGGACCCTCGGAGGCGTCCACGAGGAGGACGACCGCGTCCACCATCGACAGACCGCGCTCGACCTCGCCACCGAAGTCGGCGTGACCGGGGGTGTCGATGATGTTGATCGTGATCGGGGCCCCGCCGTCCTTGGGGTGATACTTCACCGCCGTGTTCTTGGCGAGGATCGTGATGCCCTTCTCACGCTCCAGGTCGTTCGAGTCCATCATGCGGTCGTCGAGCTGCTGGTGGGCGGCGAAGGCACCGGCCTGCTTGAGCATGGCGTCGACGATGGTCGTCTTGCCATGGTCGACGTGGGCGACGATGGCGACGTTACGGATGTCGTGGCGCGTGGGCATGGGTGCTTGCGCTTCTCTCGGATCGTGGGATGCGGCGTCAGTTCCTCGTACGCCCGCCGGGCGGACGCGCCACGGCTATGTCCTATGGTACGGGGCTGCCGCGCAAGGGGCTTCCCCGCCCGCTGTCCGAGAGGGTCTACTGAGAGTTTTCAAGGGTGTGGGGAACGTCATGGCGCCCGGGTCAAGGGCCGACGCGATCCTGCCCGCCGGGTTCGCCGGCGGGCAAGGAAGTTGAGCTGCTTCTGAGGTTGTGACCAGCGACTTCGGAGGTTTCAGCGCTTTCGTTCCGCGCCTTTGGAGGTTTCGGCCTTCCGGAAGCCGATGTCCTGGAAGCGGGGGGCCGCCAGGCCCCAGGCTCCCGCGTTCACCAGATCGGCCTTCGCGGCGACGAGCTGGGGGCGCTGGTAGAGGGGGATGGAGCCGGCCGCGGCCCAGATCCGGGCGTCGGCCTGGCGGACGAGCTCGCGGGCCTCCTCCTCGTCGAGCGTACCCGCGGCCTGGTCGAAGAGCTGGTCGATGCGGTCGGTGCCGACCCGCGAGTAGTTCTGCTCGACCAGGAGGGAGCCGTCCGAGGCGGGCTCGGGCTTGGCGAAGATCGGCCGGGCGTCGGTCGCGGGGAAGGCGGAGGCGGGCCAGGAGTAGAGGGCGAGGTCGTAGTCGCCGGCGGCGATGTGGTCCTTGAAGAAGCTGTCGTCCGAGACCTTGGTCACTTCGGTACGGATGCCCACGGCGTCCAGCATCCGCACGATCCGGTCGCCGACGGCACGGAGCGACTCGGAGCCGGGCCCGGAGGGCAGGACGAAGCGGAGGCTGAGGGCCTTGCCGTCCTTGCCGAGGGCCCGGACGGCCTCGGGGGCGGTGACGGGGGCGGCGGTGCCGCGGGGGGCGTAGGCGCCGGCCACGCCCCGGTCCGGCTTGACGGCGGAGTGGACGCCGGTGCGGGCGCCCGAGCCGGTGCCGGTGTCGAGGGCCTCGGCGCGGGCGAGGAGCGCGGCGCTCTGGCGGGCGGCGGCGGGGGCCGGGGCGAGGATGTTGGTGCCGTTCTCGGGGCCGCCCGCGCCGATGACGGGGGCGGGGACGGCGCGGCGGTCGCCGGGCTTGTCGTCGCCGACGATGTAGAGGCCCTCGTCGGACGCGGTGTCGCCCGCCCGCTTCTTGGCGTCGCCGGCGTCGGCTTCGCCCTTGGCCGCCTTGGCCTTCTTCTCGGCCTCGCTGCCCGCCTTCGTACCGGCGGGCTTCCTGGCGGCGCCGCCGGGGACCCAGCCCGCGTCGGCGAGCAGGGCCCGCGCCTCCTTGGTGTCCTGGTCGCCGAGCGCGTCGCTGCTGTCGGCGTAGGCGGCCTGGCCGGCGAGGGCCAGGTGGCTGCCGGGGGGTTCGGCGGGGAGGCCGAGCGGCTTGAGTACGGATTCGGCCAGCTCCTGGCGGTTGATGGTGCGGGCCACCGCGCGCCGTACCCGCTCGTCGGCGAGGGGTCCGGATTCGCCGTTGAGCGAGAGCTGGGTGTAGGCGGGTTCGAGGGACTTGCGGACGCGGTATCCGGCCAGGGTGTCCTGGGCGGCCGCGTAGCGGGCGATGGCCTGCTGGTTCTTCTTCCGGGCGGCCTGGACCTCCTCGGCCTTCTCCTCGTCGGAGCCGTGGGCGAGCGCCCAGGACTTCAGCGCCTTGGAGGGGGTGATCCCGGAGCCGGGGCCGTGGGCGAGGGCGGCCTGCGCGCCGTTGCGGCCGGCGCCGGCGTCGCGGAGCGCGAGGGAGATCCGTTCGGCGGTGGACCGGTCGATCTCGGCCAGGTCGAGCTTGCCGGCGGCGAGGGCGGCCGCCCGCTCGGCGCGGGGGACGGCGGCGAGGACGATGCTGTCGAGCTTGGCGCCCTGCCCCCACCAGCGGGGGTTGCGGGTGAGCGTGACGTTGCCGCCCTTGCGGTCGAGCGACTTCAGCAGGAACGGTCCTGCAGTGGCCTTGAGGGTGGTGCGCGCCCCGTCGTTGAAGGAGCCCGGAGACCCCATCACCTGCTTCGGGTAGAGCGGGGTGAAGAGGGACCGCCAGTCGGCGTAGGGCTTGGCGAAGGTGACCCGTACCTCCAGGTCGTTCTTGCCGCGCTCGATCTTCTCGATCCGCTCGTACCCGGAGTTGCGGGCGGTCCAGTACGCGGTGTCGCGGCCGCTCAGCGCCCGCCACTGGGCCACGAAGTCGGGCGCCCCGATCTCGCGTCCGTCGCTCCACACCGCCTGCTGGTTGAGCTTGTAGAGGACGACCTGCCGGGGCTCGGTCTCGATGACCTCGGCCGACTCCAGGTAGTCGGGGTTCCGCTGCGGCCGGCCGCGCTCGTCGAGCGTGTAGAGGGCCGGCAGCACCGCGGCCGCGATGCGGGCGGTGGCGCCGTCGGCGTCGGCCTGGAAGCTGTTGAGGGTGCTGGGCATCGCGTCGACGGCCCAGCGCACGGTGCCGCCGTCGGCGACCCGGTCGCGCGCCGCGGGCGCGTTGTCCAGCGCGGCGGCGCGGGACTCGTCGCCCTCGTCGCCGGAGCCGCAGCCCGCGAGCACGGTGACGGCGAGGACCGCACTGGTGAGGGTCGCGACGGAGCGGAGCGTGCGGGAGCGGGGGCTCCTGGAGCATGTCCTCCCGCGAGGGGCGCCGATCTGGGACATGACGTGTACCCCTTCGTCCAGATTTATTCCATTTGGAGATGATCAGACCTATTGCTCATACACTGAAAAGGACGGAGCGGATCCGGCCACGGCGACACGGCGGCACGTCCGGCAAAGCCCACTCGTGCGGCGCAACGCCCGCCGCCCGGGCGCTCCGGACGAGTGGAATCCCGTGCACATGGCTTCCCAAGCGGGATGTGACGCGCGACACTCCTGCCGAAGCCGCTCGCGGAAGTGAGGGCAACCCATGTCCGTTCAGGACGATCTGGCGGCCGTCAAGCGCCGTCTGCAGGACCTGGAGCACACGGTCGAAGAGCTGGAGCGCCGCGTCGGGGCGGAGCGGGGCACGGCTCCCGCGCCGGCCGGCGGCCGCGCCGAGAGCCTGGTGACCATCCCCGACACCCCGTACGACAGCGGACTGTGGACGGACACCGACGACGAGGGACTGGGAGCCCGCGACCGCCACGCGCCCTAGGACGTACCGGCACCCGACCGTAGGAGGCCCTGTTGGCCGCAGGTACGCAGCCCCCGTCGAGTCCCCGGGCGGTGACGGGGGTCCGCTCCCCCGGACGCGCCGCCATCACCGCCCGCCATCTGCGCACCGACCGCTGGTGGCTCGCCCCCGCCGCCACCGCGGCGGGGCTGCTCGCCTTCGTCGCCTACTCGACCTGGCGGGCCTTCGCGAACGCCGACTACTACGCCGCCCCCTACGTCTCCCCGTTCTACTCGCCGTGCCTCGCGGAGAACTGCGTCCCGATGCGCGGCGGACCGAACGCGGAGCTCTTCGGCAGCTGGTGGGGCCTCTCCCCCGCCCTGCTCATCCTGGTCTTCCCGCTGGGCTTCCGGCTCACCTGCTACTACTACCGCAAGGCGTACTACCGGGGGTTCTGGGCGTCTCCCCCGGCCTGCGCGGTCGCCGAACCCCACCGCGCGTACACCGGCGAGACGCGGTTCCCGCTGATCCTGCAGAACGTCCACCGGTACTTCTTCTACGCGGCGGTGCCGGTCGCCGGAATCCTCACGTACGACACCGTCCTCACCTTCCGCGACGCCTCCTACGGCTGGGGGCACGCGGGCCTCGGAACCCTGCTCTTCCTGCTCAACATCGCCCTCATCTGGGCGTACACCCTCTCCTGCCACTCCTGCCGGCACATCGTCGGCGGCCGGCTGCGGCACTTCTCGAAGCACCCCGTCCGCTACCGGCTGTGGACCTGGACCGGGCGGCTCAACCGGCACCACATGCGGCTCGCCTGGGCCTCGCTGATCAGCGTCGCCGTCTGCGACCTGTACGTCTACCTGCTCGCCACCGGCGCCTTCGACGACCCGAGGTTCTTCTGACATGAGTCCTGTGAGCTCCGTGGAACGGCAGCGGTGGGACGTGGTCGTGGTCGGCGCGGGCGGCGCCGGACTGCGGGCCGCGATCGAGGCGCGCCGGGCCGGCGCCCGCACCGCCGTCGTCTGCAAGTCCCTCTTCGGCAAGGCGCACACCGTGATGGCCGAGGGCGGCATCGCCGCGTCCATGGCGAACGCCAACGAACACGACGACTGGAAGACCCACTTCCGCGACACCATGCGCGGCGGGAAGTTCCTCAACCAGTGGCGGATGGCCGAGCTGCACGCCCAGGAGGCCCCCGAGCGGGTCTGGGAGCTGGAGACCTGGGGCGCGCTCTTCGACCGCACCCCGGACGGCCGGATCGCCCAGCGCAACTTCGGCGGCCACGAGTACCCGCGGCTCGCGCACGTCGGCGACCGCACCGGCCTCGAACTGCTCCGGACCCTCCAGCAGAAGGCCGTCTCGCTCCAGCAGGAGGACCACCGCGACACCGGCGACCACGAGGCACACCTCAAGGTCTTCCAGGAGTACACCGTCACCCGCATCCTCAAGGACGCCGCCGGGAAGGTCGCGGGCGTCTTCTGTTACGAGCGGGAGACCGGGCGCTTCCTCGTCCTGGAGGCGCCCGCGGTCGTCCTCGCCACCGGCGGCATCGGCAAGTCCTTCAAGGTCACCTCGAACTCCTGGGAGTACACCGGCGACGGCCACGCGCTCGCCCTGCTCGCCGGGGCGCCCCTGGTGAACATGGAGTTCGTGCAGTTCCACCCGACCGGCATGGTCTGGCCGCCGTCGGTGAAGGGCATCCTCGTCACCGAGTCCGTACGCGGTGACGGCGGCGTCCTGCGGAACTCCGACGGCAAGCGGTTCATGTTCGACTACGTCCCCGACGTCTTCAAGGAGAAGTACGCGGAGACCGAGGAGGAGGGCGACCGCTGGTACGAGGACCCCGAGAACAACCGGCGCCCGCCCGAACTGCTCCCCCGCGACGAGGTCGCGCGGGCCATCAACTCCGAGGTCAAGGCCGGCCGCGGCTCCCCGCACGGCGGGGTGTTCCTCGACGTGTCGACCCGGCTGCCCGCCGAGGCCATCCGGCGCCGGCTGCCCTCCATGTACCACCAGTTCAAGGAGCTGGCCGACGTCGACATCACCGCCGAGGCCATGGAGGTCGGGCCGACCTGCCACTACGTGATGGGCGGCGTCGCCGTCGACTCGGAGACGGCGGCCGCCGTCGGCGTCCCCGGGCTCTTCGCCTGCGGCGAGGTGGCCGGCGGCATGCACGGCTCCAACCGGCTCGGCGGCAACTCCCTCTCCGACCTGCTCGTCTTCGGCCGCCGGGCCGGACTCCACGCGGCGGCGTACGCGGTGGCCGAGGCGGGCGACGGGATCCTCCCGGCCGACGTGGAAGCCGCGAGGGCGGAGGCCCTCGCCCCCTTCGACGGCGGCGGGGAGAACCCGTACACCCTCCACCAGGAGCTCCAGCAGACGATGAACGACCTCGTCGGGATCATCCGGCGGGAGAGCGAGATGGCCGAGGCCCTGGAGCGGATCGACGCCCTCCGCGAGCGGGCCGCGCGGGTCGCCGTCGAGGGACACCGGCAGTTCAACCCCGGCTGGCACCTCGCCCTCGACCTGCGGAACATGCTGCTCGTCAGCGAGTGCGTGGCCCGGGCGGCCCTGGAGCGCACCGAATCCCGCGGCGGGCACACCCGCGAGGACCGTCCCGTCATGGAACGCTCGTGGCGGCCGGTGAACCTGCTGTGCCGGATCGCCGGAGGAGGCGCGGGCATCGCCTTGGAACGGGTCCGCACCGAGCCCGTACGGGCCGATCTGCTCGCGCTGTTCGACAAGGAAGAGCTGGCGAAGTACCTGGCGGAGGAGGAGCTGGAGGCATGAGCACCTATCAGGCCCACTTCCGGATCTGGCGGGGCGACGCCGGGGGCGGCGAGCTGACCGACTACACGGTCGAGGTGCACGACGGCGAGGTCGTCCTCGACATCGTCCACCGGCTCCAGGCCACCCAGACCCCGGACCTGGCCGTGCGCTGGAACTGCAAGGCGGGCAAGTGCGGCTCGTGCTCCGCCGAGATCAACGGGCGGCCGCGGCTGATGTGCATGACCCGGATGTCGGTCTTCGGGCCGGACGAGGTGATCACCGTGACCCCGCTGCGGGCCTTCCCCGTCATCCGCGACCTGGTCACGGACGTCTCCTTCAACTACGCGAAGGCCCGGGAGATCCCCGCGTTCGTCCCGCCCGCCGGGGTCGCCCCCGGCGAGTACCGGATGCGGCAGGAGGACGTGGACCGCTCGCAGGAGTTCCGGAAGTGCATCGAGTGCTTCCTGTGCCAGGACACCTGTCACGTCGTGCGCGACCACGAGGAGAACAAGGAGGCCTTCGCCGGGCCCCGCTTCCTGATGCGGGTCGCGGAGCTCGACATGCACCCCCTGGACGCGGCGGAGGAGGTCGGCATCGACCGGCGGCGGACCGCCCAGGACGAGCACGGCCTCGGCTACTGCAACATCACGAAGTGCTGTACGGAGGTGTGCCCGGAGTCCATCCGGATCACCGACAACGCGCTGATCCCGCTGAAGGAGCGGGTCGTGGACCGCAAGTACGACCCGCTCGTCTGGCTCGGGAAGACGATCAGGCGGCGGAGCTCCTAGCCGCGCCGTCCGCCGTCCCGCCCGCACCCGCGCTCCATCGGCCGAGGACCGGCTCGGCGAGGGTGCGGGCCGTGCGGCACATCGTCTGGCCGTGCCGGGCGAAGAGCTCGTCGCGCGAGGAGAAGCGGCCGAGGTCCGTCCTGAGGTGCGCGGACAGATCGCAGGGGGCGGAGCCGGCGCAGGCGGCCGGCGCGTCCCAGTCGACGGTGGTCCGGGCGACGGCCTCGAAGAGCGTCTCCGCGCCGGAGTTGGTGAACCCGCCGCCGTGCTCGGCCGGGTCGAGCCCGGTGAACAGCTCGGCGATCGGCACCCAGGTGCGCTCGGCGCCGGCCGAGGTCCCGGCCGCGTCGAGGTGGAACTCCGGCCAGGCGAGCAGGACTTCCTCCGGGACGAAGGCGCGGAGCTTCGGGAACCTCGGGTACCAGAAGGTGCCGTCGACGAGCAGGCCCCGCACCCGGGTCGCCACCCCGAGGGACCGGGCCACCGCTTCCAGGACCGCCATCCGCTGGCTGCACGAGCCGCGGCCGAGCCGCAGCGTGCGCGACACCCGGCGCAGGTCCTCCACGGAGTAGACCGGCCGGATCGCGGTGACGAGGATGCCGTGCGCCACCTGGAGCCGGGCGCGGTCGGTGACCGCCCCGCGCGCCTCGGACTCGCGCAGCACCCGCTCCACCAGCGCGGTCACCAGCGGGTGCTCACGGTCGAGGATCGGTGTGGGCTCGGTGGACCCGGCGACCTCCGGCGCGCCCTCCGGCGCTTCCCCGGTGCGGGCGTTGGCGGACCTGGCAGGCCTGACGGGCATCAGCAGACGGCTGGTCATGACGTACTCCCCCTCGGTCACGGCCCACCCGGGCCGCTCGGCCCCATCCTCCTCCGCCCCGCGCGCCCCCGACAGCCGGGGTCCCCGCTCAGTGCCAGCCCTCGCGGTAGGCGGCCCAGTCGGCCTCGCGGGCGGCGAAGTCGACGTAGAGGGCGAGGCCGAAGCGCTCGCGGCCGGGGTCCGTACGGCCGAGGCCGAGGCGCGCGCCCCGGACGGCCGCGGCGACGGTCTCCGCGTCGTCGTGGTGGCCGAGGTCGTCCTCGTGGAAGAACGGGAGCCCCATGAGCAGGTCGGTGGACTCGGGGGTGACTTCCAGGGCGAGGCTGGTCTGCTGGGCGACGTACCCGCCGTAGAGGCTCTCCAAAGGCATCCAGGTGTCGTACGACATGAGGGCTATCTGGTCGACGCGCCGGGCGACCTCGCCGAAGAACTCCTGCGACCACCACTTCTCGCTGCCGCTGAGCGCGCCGTTCACCGCGTGGGCGCCCGGCAGCGGGTCTATCTGGTGGGCGGCGACGGAGAGCTGGGCCTTGCGGGGGCGGGTCAGCTTCCCGAGGTCGTCGAGGAGGGAGAGGTAGTTCCGGTCGTCGGAGTGCAGGGGTTCCAGGTCGAAGTGGACGCCGTCGAAGCCGGCGTCGAGGATCTGCCGGGCCGAGCCGGTCACCGCCCGCCGCGAGCCGGCGTCCTCAAGGCGCAGCCCCACGGGTCCCTCGGTGGCCAGGACGTCGCCGAGCCAGGCCTGGACCCGTATCCCCGGCATGGTCCGGTGGACCCCGTCGATCAGCCACTTCGCCCGGGGGTAGCGCGCCGCCGGGAGCGTGCCGTCGTGTTCGAGGGGTCCGGCGTGCACGTACAGGTCGCGTATCCCCGTGCCCTTGAGCCGGGCGGCCAGCGCCGTGAGGTCGGCGTCCTTCTTCCGTCCGTCGACCCAGGCGTGGCCGATCCAGAAGGCGTCCTTGCCGCGCGTCCTGGCGTCGTCCCTGAGGTCTCCGGCGTAACTGACGCGGAGGGCGAGGGCGCCGAAGAGCGGGGGCACGACGAGGAGCAGGACGAGGCCGAGGACCCACCAGCGTCCCCGCCGCCACCACCGCCGCAGTCGTCCGTTCAACCCGAGCCCCCCGAAGGTCGTCGCGCCACTGGAACCACCGTAGGGGCGGCCACTGACAGTGACGCCGTGGGGAAGGGAACGGTTTCCGTCCGGTCGCGGCGCCCCATAGCCGGACATAACCTCCCCTTTGTGACGCGAATAGCCACCCGAGCCCTTCTCGCAGCACTGGTGGCGGCGTGGTGGCTCCTCGTGCCCGCCGTTCACGGTGCCCGCGCCGACGACCCCGTCGACCTGTCCCGCGACGGCCAGATCACCGACCGGGTGGGCGCCCTCGGCGACCGCCGCGCCTCGGTGGTCCAGGCCCTCGACGGGCTGTACGACGACCGGCGCGTCCAGCTCTTCGTCGTCTACGTGCGGGACTTCTCCGGGCGTACGGGCCAGGGCTGGGCCGACGCCACCGCCGAGCGCAACGGCCTCGGGGCCGAGGACGTCCTGCTCGCCGTCGCCACCCACGACCGGCAGTACGGCTACTCCGCCGACCCCGACTCCCGCTTCACCCAGGCCCAGCTGGACGACGTGGCGCGCACCGCGATCGAACCCGCGCTGCGGCAGAACGACTGGGCGGGCGCCGCCATCGGCGCCGCGAACGGCTACTCCGCCGTCCTCGCCGGACAGCCTGTCCCCGTCCCCGCCATCACCTCCGGCCCCGCCGACCCCGGTGCCGCCGCCGACGACGGAACCTCGGGCTCCGACCTGATCCTGCCGGTGGTCCTCGTCGGCGGCGCCGGAGCCGTGGCGGCCTACGCGTACGCCAAACGGCGCCGGCGCACCGAGACCCGCACCACCCCGCGCGGCGGCCAGGGCTGGGGCGCCCCGCAGGAGCCCGCGCCGCCCAGCCTGGACGAGCTCGACGGCCGGGCCCGCCACGCCCTGGTCGCCACCGACGACGCCGTACGCACCAGCCAGGAGGAGCTCGGCTTCGCGTCGGCCCAGTTCGGCGAGGAGGCGGTCCGCCCCTTCACCGAGGCCGTCGGCTTCGCCAAGGAACAGCTGACGGCCTCGTTCCGGCTGCGGCAGAAGCTCGACGACGCCTTCCCCGAGGACGACCCCACCCGCCGGGCCATGCTGGAGGAGATCCTCCGCCGCTGCGCCGAGGCCGACGCCCGGCTCGACGCCGAGACCGAGGACTTCGACCGGCTCAGGGCCCTGGAGCGGACCGCGCCCGAGGCGCTGACCACGGTCGAGGCGGCCTTCCGGGAGCAGACCGGACGGGTGGGCATGGCCGAGGCGGCGCTGACCGCCATGCGCGAGCGGTACGCCGAGACGGCCGCCTCCCCGGTCGCCGGCGACGTCGAACAGGCGAAGGACCGGCTCGTGTTCGCGACGACCCACGTCAACCAGGCCCGCCAGATGATCGACGGCGGCGACAACGGCGGCGCCGCCGTCCACATCCGGGCCGCCGAGGGAGCCGTCGACCAGGCGGCCCGGCTGATCGAGGCCGTGGACCGCAGGGCGCAGGAGCTCGCGGAGGCGGTGGGCAAGCTGTCGGGCGCCCTGTCGGAGACGGACGCCGATCTGGCGGACGCCCGCGGCCTGCTCGGCGGCACCGCCGAGGGCGTGTCCACGGCCGACCTCCGGGGCCGGATCGCCCGCGCCGAGTCGGTCGTCGCCGAGGTGCGGCGCGCCGTGGACGCCGGGCGGTACGACCCGATCGACGCTCTGCGGCGGGTCGAGGAGGCCGACACGGCGCTCGACGAGGCCCTGGAGGGCGCGCGGGAGCGCGAATCGGGCAGCCGGCGCGCCCGCGCGCTCCTCGACCAGGCGATGCTGACGGCCCGTTCGGCGATCGGAGCGGCCTCGGACTACATCACCACGCACCGGGGCGCGGTGGGCAGCGAGGCCCGTACGCGCCTGGCCGAGGCCCAGCGCCGCTGGGACGAGGCCCAGTCCCTCACGGCCGCCGAGGACCCGCAGGCCGCGCTCGCGCAGGCCCAGCAGGCGGACGCGCTGGCCCGCCGCGCCCAGGACCTCGCCGAACAGGACGTCCGCCGGTATGGGAACCCGAACGGCCTGGGCGGTGTATCAGGAGTGGGAGGAAGCGGTGGCGGCGGGCTCGGCGGGGCCGTGCTCGGCGGCATCATCCTCGGCGGACTGTTCGGAGGGGGACGGGGAGGCGGACATGGGGGGTTCGGTGGAAGTTCGGGCGGGGGTTTCGGGGGCGGTGGCTTCGGCGGCGGGCCCGGCAGCTTCGGCGGCAGCGGCACGCGCGGCCGGCTGGGCGGCGGCGGGCGTTTCTGAGGGATGCCGTCGCCCTCCCCTCTCCCTCTCACCCAAGGACCTCAAGGGCCTCAAGGACCTCAAGGAGAAATGCCATGAGCAAGCAGACCATTCTCGGCCGTGTCACCCAGCTGGCGAAGGCGAACATCAACGCACTCCTGGACCAGGCGGAGGACCCGCAGAAGATGCTGGACCAGCTGATCCGGGACTACTCCAACAACATCTCGGAGGCCGAGGAGGCGGTGGCGGCGACCATCGGCAACCTCCGGCTGATGGAGCAGGACCACCAGGAGGACGTGGAGGCCGCGAAGGAGTGGGGCGGCAAGGCCCTCGCCGCGAGCCGGAAGGCGGACGAGCTGCGGAGCGGCGGGCAGACCGCGGAGGCGGACCGCTTCGACAACCTGGCGAAGGTGGCGCTGGGCCGCCAGCTCCAGTCCGAGAAGGAGGCGAGGACGGCGGAGCCGACGATCGCCGCGCAGACCGAGGTGGTGTCGAAGCTCAGGACCGGCCTCGACCAGATGAAGGCCAAGCTCGGCGAGCTCCAGGCCAAGCGCGACGAGCTGGTCGCCCGCGCCAAGTCGGCCCAGGCGCAGAACCGCATGATGGACGCGGTGAAGAGCATCGACGTGCTGGACCCGACGAGCGAGCTGAACCGCTTCGAGGACAAGGTGCGCCGCGAGGAGGCGAAGGCCCTGGGCAAGCAGGAGCTCGCCGCCTCTTCCCTGGACGCCCAGTTCGAGCAGCTGGACGCGCTCGGCGACAGCGCCGAGATCGAGGCCCGGCTGGCCGCGCTCAAGGGCTGATCCGGCGGCTCCTGCGGCGCCTGTCCGGACGCGCCTCAGGCCCTGCCTCCGGACGTGCCTCAGAACATGCCTCCGGACGCGTCTCAGAACATGCTGAGGAGCTGCTCGACGGTGGGTTCGGCCGCGCCCTCGCCGTCCGGCAGGTCCAGTTCGAACCAGACGGTCTTGCCGCGCGGGGTGCGGCGGGAGCCCCAGGAGGAGGAGAGCAGGCCGACGAGCTGGAGGCCGCGGCCGCCTTCGTCGGTGTCCCGGGCCCGCCGCCGGCGCGGCTGGACCAGGCCCGCGTCCCAGACCTCGCAGACGAGGGTGCGGTCGCGCAGCAGCCGCAGCCTGATCTCGCCCTCGCCGTACCGCAGCGCGTTGGTGACGAGTTCGCTGACGAGGAGTTCGACGGTGTCGACGAGCGCTTCGAGGTCCCAGGCCGCGAGCTGGGCGCGGGCGAGTTCGCGGGCCCGGCCGACCGAGCGGGGTTCCCTGGGGAGCTGCCAGTCGCCGACGGCCTCGCTGGGGAGTCCCTGGATCCGGGCCATCAGGAGGGCGATGTCGTCCTCGCCGTGGCCGGTGTTCAGGCTGGTGAGGACCCGGTCGCAGACGTCCTCCAGCGGGCGGGCCGGGTCGGTGAGGGCGCGCCGGAAGGCGTTGAGGCCCTCGTCCAGGGGATGGTCGCGGGATTCGACGAGCCCGTCGGTGTAGAGGGCGAGCAGGGCTCCTTCGGGGAGTTCGACCTCGACCTCCTCGAAGGGTTCGCCGCCGACGCCGAGCGGCATCCCGGGGGGTACGTCGAGCAGCATGGCCTCCTCGCCGGGTTCGACGAGCACCGGCGGGAGGTGTCCGGCGTTGGCGAAGGTGCAGCGTCGGGTGACGGCGTCGTAGACGGCGTAGACGCAGGTGGCGAGGTAGACCTCGGAGAGTTCGGGGCCCCGGGACTTCTGGCTGCGGGACTGCTGGGCGCCGATGGGCGCGCCGAGGCCGCGGGCGATCTCGTCGAGGTGGGAGAGGACCTCGGCCGGCTCCAGGTCGAGCTGGGCGAGGGTGCGGACGGCGGTGCGCAGTTCGCCCATGGCGACGGCGGCGCGCAGGCCGCGGCCCATGACGTCGCCGATGACGAGGGCGGTGCGGTGGCCGGGGAGTTCGATGACGTCGAACCAGTCGCCGCCGACCTCGGTGGCCGCGGTGCCGGGGAGGTAGCGGCAGGCGATGTCGAGGCCGGCTGCCTCGGGGTCGCCGGGCGGGAGCAGGCTGCGCTGGAGGATGAGGGCCCGTTCGTGCTCGCGGCGGTAGAGGCGCGCGTTGTCGATGCAGACGGCGGCGCGGGCGGCGAGTTCGACGGCGAGGGCCCGGTCGCGTTCCCCGAAGGGTTCGCTGCCCTTGGTGCGGGAGAACTGGACGAGGCCGACGACGATGTCGTGGGCGACCATCGGGACGACCAGGGTGGACTGGACGAGTTCGCCGTCGGTGCCCGGCACGGTCCGGACGCGGCCGGTGCGCAGGGCTCCGGCGCACGGCGAGTTGAAGGGGTAGCGGTGGACGGCCCCGACCTCGATGGGGACGGGTCCGCAACAGCCGCTGTCGGCGGTGTGGCCCTCGTCGGTTCTGAGGGGGGTGTCGGAGACGGCGCTGGCGAAGGCGACCCTGCGGAGTTCGGCGCTGCCCGCCCCGTAGCCGACGTCGTGGGAGCTGCCCCAGCGGCCGGGCGGGGCCTCGTCGCCGGTCAGCAGGCCCTGGTAGAGGTCGACGGAGGCGAGGTCGCAGAAGCCGGGGACGGCGACGTCGAGCAGCTCGCGGGCGGTGGCCTCCAGGTCGAGGGAGTTGCCGATGCGGGCCCCCGCCTCGTTGAGGAGGGCGAGGTTGCGGCGGGCGCTGGCGGCCTCGCGGGCCGCGTTGTGGCGGCGGGTGACGTCGATGCCGAGGCCGGCGACGCCGACCGGACGGCCGGAGCCGCTGTGGACCCGGTAGAGGTTGATGGACCAGTGGCGGCGGTCCCGGGCGCCGGGGGCGGCGCCGACGATCCGGAAGTCGGTGACGGACTCCCCGGTGTCCAGGACCCGCTGGAGGGCGGTGGTCATCCGGTCGGCCTCGGGGCGGGTGAGGTAGTCGTGGACGGTGCGGCCGCGGTGGTCGTCGGCGGAGCCGCCGAAGACGGTGGCGAAGCGCCGGTTGGCCCGCTTGACCGTGAGATCGGTGCCGAAGAGGAGAAAGCCGAAGGGAGATTGGCCGAATATCGCCTGGGAGGCGGCGAGGTCCGTCTCGATGCGGCGGAGGGCGCGCACATCGACGACGATGCACAGCGCGGCCCGCTCGCCGGTCTGGGTCTCGCTCGGCATCACGTACATCTCGGCGATGCCGTGGGGCTGCTCCTCGCCGGGCAGACGGAAGGGGACGAGTCCCGTCCACTCCTTGCCGTCGAGGATCTCCTTGACGCGTCGGTGGCCGCGCTCGCGCAGGTCGGCGGGCATGAAGGCCTCGACGGGGTCCTTGCCCCTGGCTTCCTCGGCGGTGACTCCGAAGAGGTCCACGGCCCGTCGGCTCCACTGCTCGACGAGGCCGTCGGGCCCGATCGAGAAGGAGGCGACCCGGATGTAGTCATAGATGGAGCCGGGCGGGCTGCTCTGCCACACGACGCCGCCGCTCGCCGTCTCGGATATCTCGCTCACGCGACCGTCCCCTCCAGCTCACCGCACCGGATCGGCCATGCCCGCAGTATTCAATACGGCAGGCCCCGACGGCACGACGTTCCCGATCACAGGGTGGTCTCGGTCGTCCCGTGCCGAGTACCGGTGATCGTTGTCCCTCCCTGTTTACTCACCAGGGAGAGCCAGCTCGAACCATACGGTTTTGCCCGTCCTTCCTTTACGGGTCCCCCAGCGGCGGGCGGAGCAGGCCACGAGGCCCAGGCCGCGGCCGCCTTCGTCCTCGGGTCCCGGGGCGCGCGCGGTGGGCGGATCCGGAAGCGGATCGGAAACCTCCACGAGGAGGGCCGGCGGGTGGGCGGGGTCGCCGCCGGCGTGCGGGGGCCGGACGAGCCGGACTCCGATCGGGCCGGACGCGTACCGCAGGGAGTTGGTCACCAGCTCGCTGACCAGCAGGACGGTCACATCGCCGAGGGCCGCGTCGAGCTCCCAGGCACGGAGGGTCTCGCGCACCGCGTGGCGGGCCGTACGCACGGCGTTCGCCTCCGCGGGGAAGTTCCACTCGGCGCGGTCGCCGTCGGTGTCGATCACACCCGATCACTTCCCCAGCCGTGTGTCAGCAGGAAGGGCCACGTCCCCTTTCCAGGGATCAATCTGGACATACCCGATATTCGGGGCGAGATATCGCTCCGGTGGCAGCAGTGGGCGCACGGTGGCACGAACGGCGTAGAGACTCAGCCCCGCGCTCCGTCGGAGGGCACCTCCGGAAGCCTGAGCCCGGCCTCGGCGACGGCGGGGCGGTCCTGGTCGAGCCAGTCGACCGCGTCCAGCTCGTGCCGGGCGAGCCAGCGCAGGGCGTCGTGGTCCTCCAGCGGGCGCGGCGTGCCGGAGATCAGCGTGGCCGTCCAGACCCGCAGGACGTATCCGGGCTTCAGCGGCCATTCGCCGGGGATGCGCTCACCCGGCTCGACCTCCACGCCGAGCTCCTCGCGGAGCTCGCGCACCAGCGCCTGCTCACCGGTCTCGCCGGGTTCGAGCTTGCCGCCGGGCAGTTCCCAGCGGCCGGCGAGTTCGACGGGGGCGCTGCGGCGCGCGGCGAGCAGCCGCCCCCCGTCGTACAGGGCTCCCGCGACGACCACCACGGCCTCGGGCTCGTGGGGCGGGGCGGGGTCGGTGGTGCGTTCGGTCATGGGCGCGAGCGTAGCCCGGCCCGGCCGGCGGCCACCGCGCTCAGAGCGCGGGGCTGCCGATGTGCTCGACCCAGTAGAGCTGCTTGTGGCCGCGGTCGTCGAGACTGTCCGCGATCTTCTGGGCCTCGTCCTTGGTCGCGTACCGCCCCACGCGGTAGCGATTGCCGTTGTCGTCCTGCCGTATGACCAGCCAGGGGAGAAGGGGGCCACCGTCGGTCATCTGGCTGCTCCTTCCGCCGGTCCGTGCGCCGTCGTGGATCTCCGGGAAACCGCAATCCGCATATGCCGGAGCTTACGCCTGACCTTCACACAGCGGATATGTGTTTTCACAAAGAGATACGGATCGGCCGGGAACCGACGGAAGGAGGCCGAAGCTCACACCCCGGGCGTCCCGCCGGGAACGGTCGGCACCGGCATCAGGACGGGACCGCCCGCGCCCCGCGGGTCCTTGCGGCAGACGTCCCCGCAGGTGGCGTCGAGCGAGCAGCACAGGGAGCAGACGGGTCCGGAGCGCACCGGGCAGTCGGCGATGTCGGGCAGCTCGTAGGCGATCTCGCACTCCGCGCAGGTGTGGGTGGCCCGCTCGTCGGCGACCTCCGCCGTGGGGCCGTTCACCGTGTTCGGACGGGCCAGGTAGTAGCGCCCCCGGGTGGCCCAGGCGATGAGCGGGCAGAGGACGAGGGCGAGTCCGGCGGCGATGAAGGTGGAGAACGCCTGGGCGTAGGTGCCGAAGAGACCGAAGAAGGCGAGGATCGAGACGACGGAGGCGATGACCATGGCGCCGAAGCCCGCCGGGTTCACGGCGTAGAGGTAGGCCCGCTTGAACTCGATGTACGGCGGGCTCCAGCCGGCCCGCTTGTTGATGACGAGGTCGGCGGCGACCGCCGCGATCCAGGCGATGCCGACGTTGGAGTAGAACCCGAGCAGCTTGTTCAGGGCCGCGAACATGTTCATCTCCATCAGCGTCAGCGCGATGGCGAGGTTGAGGAAGATGTACCAGACGCGCCCGGGGTGACGGTGGGTCACGCGGGAGAAGAAGTTCGACCAGGACAGCGAGCCGCTGTAGGCGTTGGTGACGTTGATCTTGATCTGGGAGACGATCACGAAGAGCGCGGCGGCCGGCAGGGCGAAGGAGCCGAGCCACGGCTTGAGCGCCTCGATCTGCGGGGCGATCGGTTCCAGGGCGTGGGTCTTGCCGACGGCCTCCAGGGCGACGAAGGCGAGGAAGGCGCCGCCGAGTTGCTTCGCCGCGCCGATGATCACCCAGCCGGGGCCGGCGGCGAGCACGGCGAGGTTCCACCGGCGCTTGTTCGCCTCGGTCTTCGCGGGCATGAAGCGCAGATAGTCGGCCTGCTCGCCGATCTGGGCGATCAGCGAGAGCGCGACGCCCGTCCCGAGGCCGAAGCCGATCCACGAGAAGCCCGCCCCCGCGCCCTCCGTGCCGCCGAAGGAGGCGAAGGCGCCCCAGGCGTCGGGGGCCTCGAAGGCCAGGACGGCGAAGGGCAGCACGAGACCGATGAGCCAGATCGGCTGGGTCCAGGCCTGCACCTTGGCGAGCGCGCCCATGCCGCGGAAGACGATCGGGATGACGATCAGTGTCGTGACCAGATAGCCGATCTCGACCGGCAGTCCGACGGCCTGGTGCATGGCCTGGGCCATGATCGAGCCTTCGAGCGCGAAGAAGATGAAGGTGAAGGAGGCGTAGATCAGCGAGGTGAGGGTGGAGCCGAAGTAGCCGAACCCGGCGCCCCGGGTGATCAGGTCCATGTCCAGCCCGTACTTCGCGCAGGCGCGGGCGATGGGGATGCCGGTGAGGAAGATGAGCGTGGCGGCGGTGAGGATCGAGGCCAGCCCGCTGCCGAAGCCGTAGGTGAAGACGATCGAGGCGCCGATGGCGAAGTCGGCGAGGTAGGCGATGCCGCCGAGCGCCGTCCCGGCCACGGTCGCCGGCGACCAGCGGCGGAACGCATGCGGCGCGTACCGCAGGGAGTAGTCCTCGCGGCTCTCGTCCGCGGCCAGCTTGGCGTAGCTCCGCCGGGGCCCGGAAGGCGGCGCGCCCTCCTCCGGCCCCGTGAGGTCCTCGGGCGCGTCCCCGCCCGATTCGGCGGCGGGTGTGGTGAACGTGTCCGTCATGTGGCTTCCTGTCGTCCGACCGGATCGCGGGTACGGCCAGGAAGCTAGGAGCCGGGCGTGACGCCCACGGTGGGTCGGCGATTGCCGCCCGGTTACACGACCTGACGCCCAGTTAACTCCGCGTCACACCCGCCGGACACCGCACCCCGCTGAGCGGGCTCCCACCCGGAGCACGGCCGCCGGACCGGCGCGTGACCTTCGGGCCGGCGCGTGACCTTCGGACCGGCGCACGGTCAGCGGACCGGCAAGTGGTAGGCGATGCGGTAGCGGTCGGCGGGGACGACGACGTCGGCGGTTTCGACGGGGCGGCCCGAGGCGTAGTAGGTGCGCTCGACGACCATGACGACGTGGCCGGGGACGCCGCCGAGGGCGAGGAGTTCCTCGGCGAGGCCAGGGCGGGCGCCGACCTCCTCCACGACGTTGTCCACGACGACGTCGATGGCGGCCATCCGCTCGACGACGCCACAGCCGCCGAGGGGCCCTTCCTCGGGGAGCATGACGGGGGTGCGGCCGGTGACGGCGAGCGGCTCCCAGGAGGTGGAGACCATCATGGCCTCGCCGCCGTCCCGGTAGACGTACCGCGTGCGCATCACCCGCTCCCCCGGCTCGATGCCGAGCCGCTCGGCGACCTCGGCACTGGCGGGTTCCTGCTCGCTGTTCGACTCCCAGGTGCCGCGGGCCCCTTCGGCGGCCTGCTCCTGGCGGAACGGGGAGGCGCCGGTCGCGGGCCGGTAGCCGGAGCGGGCGATGCGGCGCGGGACCGGGCGCTCCCGCACATAGGTCCCGGAGCCGGAGCGTCCTTCCACGAGCCCCTCGGCCATGAGCACCTTGCGGGCCTCCAGCGCGACGGTGTCCGACACCCCGTACTCCTCGCGGATGCGTGCCTGCGAGGGGAGGCGGGTATGCGGCGGAAGCGAGCCGTTGGCGATCTTCTCCCGCAGATCGCTCGCCACGCGCAGATAGGCGGGCTGCTCACCGAACGTCACTGGACACTCCCCTCAGGTTGACTGACAGCTACAGACTGACAACCGACGGTGTCGATTCGCAAGCATGGGCCAAAGTTTCACCCGATGTGATGACACCCCGACGGGAGCTCTTGCTACCCGCGGTCACCCCGGATAGGGGGCATCAGACCCCTTGACCCCATTGGTCCAGACCAATACGTTCCTGCCTGAACCTCCGGAACCACCGCACGCTCCCTCCCGCCTCGCACAGGAACGAGCCCATGCGTCCCAGAGCCATGACCCAGCTGACCTTCGGCGCGGCCGCCGCCGCCACCCTCGGTCTCCTCGCCACCCTCGCCCCGACCGCCGACGCGCACGAGCCGTCCGCACGGCAGCCCGCGCACCAGCAGGACCTCAAGCGCGTCGGCTACTTCACCCAATGGGGCATCTACGGAAGGAACTTCCAGGTCAAGGACCTGGAGTCGAGCGGCACCGCCGCCAAGCTCAGCCACATCAACTACGCCTTCGGCATCGTCGGTTCGGACGGCAAGTGCGCCAGCGCCGACACCTGGGCCGACTACGTGCGCCCGGTCGACGCGGCCAACTCGGTGGACGGCGTCGCCGACAACGCCGAGCAGCGCCTGGCCGGCAACTTCAACGAACTGCGCGAGCTCAAGGCCGCGAACCCCGGCCTCAAGGTCATGATCTCCCTTGGCGGTTGGAGCGGATCGGCGCACTTCTCGGACGCCGTGCGCACCGAGGCCGGACGCAAGGCCCTGGTCGCCTCCTGCATCGGCCTCTTCCTCAAGGGCGACCTCCCCGCGGACGGCGCGCGCGGTGGCGCCGGAGCCGGCGCGGGGGTCTTCGACGGCATCGACCTCGACTGGGAGTGGCCCGGCTCCGAGGGCAACCCAGGGAACGTGATCCGCCCCGAGGACAAGCCCAACTTCACCAAGCTCGTACGGGAGTTCCGGACCCAGCTCGACGCCTACGGGCGCTCGCTCCCGCAGCGCAGGCACTTCGACCTCAGCGCGTACGTGCCGACCGCGCCCGCCAAGATCGACGCCGGCTTCGAAGTCGCCAAGATCATGCGGGACTTCGACTTCGTGAACCTCCAGGGCTACGACTTCCACGTCTCCGGCGAGAAGACCACCGCCCAGCAGTCCGCGCTCTTCGCCAAGAACGACTTCAGCGTCGACCAGACCGTCAAGGCCTGGCTGCGCCGCGGCGCCCCCGCCCGCAAGCTCGTCGTCGGCATGCCGTTCTACGGCCAGGGCTGGACCGGCGTCACCGGCGGCGGCGACGGCCTCGGC
This sequence comes from Streptomyces sp. NPDC037273, assembly GCF_055603625.1. Taxonomy (NCBI): domain Bacteria; kingdom Bacillati; phylum Actinomycetota; class Actinomycetes; order Kitasatosporales; family Streptomycetaceae; genus Streptomyces; species Streptomyces sp. NPDC037273. The sequence goes on along the minus strand of NZ_JBVJVO010000003.1, from coordinate 117,528 downwards.
CAACCCGCCACCGGCCCCGCCCCCGCGACCTGGACCGCCGGCACCGAGGACTACAAGCACCTGAAGAAGCTGGCCGATTCGGGGACGTACACGCTCTACCGGGGAGCGCGCGGCGGCCACGCCTGGCTCTTCGACGGCACCACCCTGTGGACCTACGACGACCCCGCCGTCCTGCGCACCAAGGCGTCCTACGTCCGCCGCAACGGACTCGGCGGCGCCATGGTCTGGTCCCTCGACGCCGACACCCCGGACGGCGAGCTCATCACCGCGATCGACCGGGGCCTGACGCGTCGCTGATCCACCGTCATGTCACTGCGCGAGAAGCATCGCTGACCGGTCGTCAGCAGAAGCCCGAGCCGCCGCCGGGTGACCCGCACCCCGGCGGCTCAGGCCGAGGTGCCCTCGCCCTCGGGGACGGTGCCGGTGAGGCCGAGGGCGGTCCGCGCGTCCGCGCCGAGGTCTTCGGGCAGGGCCTCCCAGACGGCGTCGTAGGCCGCCCAGTACGCGTCGGCGTCGGCCGCCGTCGCCAGCTTGGACCACTTCGGCGAGGCCGCGTCGAGCGTGCTGCCGAGCTCCGCGACCGGGCCGGTCGCGGCGGCGGGCCAGTGGCCGCGCTTGAGGACCTCGCGCGCCCCGTCGACCGCCTTCAGCACCTCCCCGGCCCAGGCCTTGTTGGCCGCCAGGTCCTGGTCCGGGTCCGCCTCCGGTTCGGCGTACACCGCCGTCTCGATCGGGTTGACGGCCCCCAGGAACGCCGTCTGGTCCGCGTTCAGGGTGGTCTCGTCGGAGCGGACCGAGCCCTTGTAGGGCTTGCCCTCGGTGGCGTACGCGCAGATCACGGTCCGGTCGCCGGCCCGCCAGGTCTGGCTGCTGGGCAGGTAGTAGTACGTCCAGACGTTCCTCGGGACGGCCCAGGTGTCCAGCGCGTAGGCCGTGTTGATCGTGTCGCAGCGCTTCTCCGCCAGCGTGTCGAGCGCGTCGTCGCCGGGCCACTTGCCGATGCCGGTGATCTCGAAGCGGCCGGTCGTCTCGCCGTCGTGCGGGAGGTCGCAGTCGACGACCTTGACGTCCGTCGCGTACTCCTTCAGCTTCTCGTCGTCCTCGAAGCACTGCCCGGTGCGCAGCGTCTCCGGGGACTTCGAGCGCGCCGCCTCGTCCATGCCCTCCTTGAAGCCCCGCCACATGCCCTCGAAGCCGCCGGTCACGAGGCCGAGGACGAGCAGCAGGCAGCTGAGCGAGGAGAGCACGATGCCCGCGATCGCGAAGCCCTTGCCCGCCTGCCCCTTCTTCCTGATCTGCGGGAGGGCGACGAGTCCGAGCACCAGGCCGAGCGGCGGAAGGCAGCAGACGATGCCGGAGACGAGCGAGCCGACGGCGAGGCCGTTGGTGGTGCGCCGCGGCGGCATCCCGTAAGGGGTGCCGGGCGCGCCGGGCTGTCCGTACGCCGCGTACGGCATGCCCGGGGAGGTGTACGGGCCCGGGGTGGCCCATCCCCCCGGCTGCGGCGCGCCCTCGGGGGACGGGGGCGGCGGGGTCGGCTGGGTCGGCTCCACGGGTACGAGCTCCTGTTTCGGGGCGGCGCGAACAAACGATCGAGCGCGCATCGTACGCGGCCTAGGGGGTGAGCCGGCCATCCGGGGGCGAACACGGGCCGAGGGGCGGCCGCCCGCAGGCGACCGCCCCCCGTGATGTCACTCGGGATCAGAACTGGAGCGCCCAGGAGTCGATCTTCCCGGTGTCGATGGCCGCGTTGTCCGTGACCCGCAGCTTCCACGTGCCGTTGGCGACCTCCGAGGAGGCGTTCACGGTGTACGTGGTGTTGATGTTGTCCGAGCTGCCGCCGGTGCCGAAGCCCTTCAGGGTGTAGGCCGAGCCGTCGGGGGCTATCAGCTGGACCTGGAGGTCACCGATGTAGGTGTGGACGATGTTCACCGGGACCTGGAGGGCGGCGGGCGCGTTGCCCGTGACGCCGCTGACGGTGACCGGGGACTCGACGGTCGCGTTGTCGTTGATCGCGTAGTCCGCGGTGTTCTCGAACTTCGGGCCGGTGGGCGGCTGGGTGGTGCCGCCGCCGACGTTCAGCAGCCGGTTCGGGGAGCCGCTGCCGGGGCTGGTGACGACGTTCGGCGTGGCGGCGTTCACGAGGGCCGTGGAGACCTGCGCCGGGGTGGCCGTCGGGTTGTCCGCCAGGTAGAGCGCGGCGGCGCCGGCGACGTGCGGGGTCGCCATCGACGTACCGGAGATGGTGTTGGTGGCGGTGTCGCCGGTGCCCCAGGACGAGGTGATGGAGGAGCCGGGGGCGAAGAGGTCGAGGCCGCTGCCGTAGTTCGAGTAGCTCGCCTTGGCGTCGCTGGACGTCGTGGCGCCGACGGTGATGGCCTCGGCCACGCGCGCGGGCGAGTGGTTGGCGGCGTTGTCGGTCTCGTTGCCGGCGGCGACGGCGTACGTGATGCCGGCGGCGATCGAGTTGCGGACGGCCTGGTCGAGGACGGAGTCGACGCCGCCGCCGAGGCTCATGTTGGCGACGGCCGGCTTGACGGCGTTCCGGGTGACCCAGTCGATGCCCGCGACGACCTGCTCGGTCGTGCCGGAGCCGGAGTTGTCGAGGACGCGGACGCCGACGATCTTCGCCTTCTTGGCGACGCCGTAGGAGGAGCCCGCGACGGTGCCGGCGACGTGGGTGCCGTGGCCGTGGCCGTCCTGGGAGGTGTTGTCGTTGTCGATGGCGTCGAAGCCGTCGACGGCGCGGCCGCCGAAGTCGGTGTGGGTCTTACGGACGCCGGTGTCGATGATGTACGCCGTGACGCCCTGGCCCGCGGAGTCCGGGTAGGTGTAGCTCTGGTTCAGCGGAAGGGCCCGCTGGTCGATCCGGTCGAGGCCCCAGGACGGCGGGGACGGCTGGGTGGCGTCGATGTGGAAGACGCGGTTCTGCACGACGGACTTCACGGCCGGGTCGGCCGCGAGCTTCCGCGCCTGCGCCTCGGAGAGCTCGACGGAGTAGCCGTTGACCGCCGAGGTGTAGGTCCGCTTGATCTTGGCGCCGAACCGGGCGGCGACGGCGCGGCCCTTGGCGGTCTCCGCCGGCGCGGACTCGTCGAGGGTGACGATGTAGCTGCCCGCGACGGTGCCCTCGGCGCCGGCGTTCTCGATGACGCCCTCCGGGGCGGCCGGCGCGGCGGCGGCCGGGAGGGCGGAGAGGGAGCCGAGGGTGAGGGCGGCGGCCGCGATGGCCGCGGCGGTGGCGATTCGACGGCGTGCGTCGCGCGTCACTGACATGAGGTGGGTCCTCCTCGTGGGGGGTGGGTGCTGCGGTGGAGGTACGACAGCGAGGCCGAATATGACGAGGACATGACAAGCACACCTGACGAACTCACGACGAGCCCGTCCGTCCCCGCCGGCTCCGACGCCCGGCTGACGACCGAAAGATTGGCGGATCCATAGGAATCCCACAAGAGCTCCCGACGACCCGTCATATCCGCGACACACCGCTGCCATGCTGGGCCCCATGACCGCCTACGTGTGCCCCCGTTGCCAGGTCCGGACCCCCACGTCCGCGCTCACCTGGTGTTGTCCGAAGTGCGCAGGCCCCTGGGATCTCGACTTCGCGACCGCGCCGGTTCCCCTCGCGTCACTGGCGTCACGTGTGAATTCATTGTGGCGTTACACGGAGGCACTGCCTCCGCTGCCGTGCGCGCCCGAGGTCACCCTCGGGGAGGGCCGTACGCCCCTCGTCCCCCTCACCGACTCCGTTTCGGCCAAACTCGACTTCCTCATGCCGACCCTGTCCTTCAAGGACCGCGGCGCCGTGATGCTCGCCGCGCACGCGCTGCGGCTCGCGCGCGCCGGAGCCCTCGAACGGGTCGTGGCCGACAGCAGCGGCAACGCCGGCACGGCCGTCGCCGCCTACGGGGCGCGGGCCGGGCTCGACTGCCTCGTGTACGTCCCCGAGGGCACGTCCCCGAAGAAGCTGGAACAGATCCGGGCGCACGGGGCCCGGGTCGTCGAGGTGCCCGGCGACCGCGAGGCCACCGCGCGGGCCGCCCGCGAGGCCGCCGACGAGCCCGGCACCTTCTACGCCTCGCACGTGTACAACCCGTACTTCACGCAGGGCACCAAGACCTATGTGTACGAGCTGTGGGAGGAGCTCGGCGGCCGGCTCCCCGACACGATCGTCGTCCCCGTCGGCAACGGCACGCTCCTGCTCGGCGCCGCCCTCGCCGTCGACGAGCTGCACCGCCACGGCCTCGTGGACACCCGGCCCGCCCTCGTCGCCGTCCAGGCGGAGGCCGTCTCCCCGCTGGCCGCCGCCTTCCACGCGGGCGCGTCCGAGCTCGTCGCCCCCGCCGCCGCCCGCCCCACCCTCGCCGAGGGCATCGCCATCACCGCCCCGCCCCGCGCCGCCCAGATCCTGCGGGCGGTACGGGAGACGGGCGGCACGTTCCTGACGGTGACCGAGGAGCAGATCGGCACCGCCCAGCGGGACCTGGCCCGCCGCGGCCTCTTCGTCGAGGCCACCGGGGTGGCCTGCTGGGCCGCGGTCACCGCCGCCCCTCCCCGCCCCGGCCTCACCGTGGTCCCGCTGTGCGGCGCGGGCGCCAAGACCGGCCTGACGCCCTGACGCCCGTGCCCGCGGCGGATCAGAACTCGTCGGCGCCGTTGCGGAGCTCGTAGGTCCAGTAGCCCGTCTTCGCGGCGGCCTCGTCGACGGCGAGGCCGCCGGCCGGGGCCTTGACGACGACGCTGCCCTCGGCGGGGCCGTCGGCGGCGAAGAGGTTCACGTTGAAGGTGGTGACGACCTTGTTGTCCTCGTGGGCGCCGCCGAGGGCGATCCGCACGTTGGCGTAGGCGGGCGCGCCCGGGTTCAGGACGACCGGGGCGGCCGGCTTGCTCTTCGCGACGGCCGGGACGTCCTTGGCGGTCTGGATCGGGCCGAAGGCGATCAGCGGGTACTGGAGCAGGGTGCAGGAGCGGCCCGAGGTGTTGGTCGCGGTGAGGACGATGTGCTCGGTCGGGACCTCGTCGGCCTTCTTCGCCGTGATCCTGACGTCGCCGTAGGCGCAGGCGGGGGTCTTGCCGGAGGTCTTCGAGCCGCCGGTGGAGCCCGCCTTCGCGCCCGTGGAGCCGGACGAGCCGGTGGAGCCGGAGGCGGTCGAGGAGCCGCCGGTGGACGCCGCCGTGGTGCTGGAGCCGCCGGCCGAGCCGGAGCCCGAGCCGTTCTGGGTGGCGGTCTGGTCCGCCGTACCGCCGGCGGCGGCCGAGGCGCCGGCCGACTGCGCGGCGGAGGCGCTGCCCGCGTCCTTGGCGCCCGCGGTGTCCTCGCCGCCGCAGGCCGTGAGGCCCAGGGAGAGGGCGGCGACCGCGGCGGCGGCCAGGACGGTGTTCTTGCGGATGTTGCGCATGGTGGAGTTCCCCCGTTGACGCGGTCGGCCGGCGCACGTGTTCGTGCTCGGTGCTGTATCCAGCTTCCGGTCTCGCGCTGCCGTCCCGCTTGCGTACCGCTAACGATCCGCTGACAGCCGCGAAAGCCGCTCCGTGGCGCGTACCGAACCTTCCGTGAAGCCCGCCTTGTCGGATGCCGCGATCGCCCGTTCGAGCTGGTCAGCGGCCTCGTCCAGCCGGCCGATGCCGGCGAGCGCCTCGCCGCGGGTGATCTGCAGCTGCGCCTGCACGACCACCGCGTCGGCGGGAACCAGTTCCCCGGCGCGAACGATGTGCGTCAGCGCCCCCGCGTAGTCCTCCGCCCTCAGGCAGTACCCCGCCAGGTGCTGGAGGGTCAGGACCTGGGTGGAGGGGTGGTTGGTGCGGTCGGCGAGCGAGACCGCGTGCAGCATGAGCAGCCCGGCGCGCTCGTGCTCCCCGGTCGCCTCCAGGACGGCCGCGTAGTTGACGTACGCGATGGCCTCGCTGATGGCGTCGCCCGCGCGGGCCGCGAGACCCGGCGCCTTCTCCAGGTGGACGAGGGCCTCGGCGTCCCGGCCCTCCTCGTGCAGGATCCAGCCGAGCAGCGCCCGGGACCGCGACTGGGCGTCGAGGTCGCCGGCCCGCTCGGCGGAGACGAGACCGGCCTCCAGGATCGGCGTCCAGCCGTCCCCGATCCGCATGAGCATCAGCGGCCACTGCACGAGGGCGAGCCGCCAGGCCCGGTCGTGCAGCCCGAGGGCCGCGGCGGCGGCCACGGCGCCCTCCAGGGCGGGGCGCTCGGCCGCGTACCAGTCGAGGGCCGCCGTACGGTCCTCGAACTCCCTGGTCGCGGCGGGCCGGCGGGCGTCGGCGGGCAGCGAGTAGCAGGGCTGGGAGCCCGGCTCGGCGGCGGCGTCGGCCGCGAGGCCCGTGTACAGGTAGTGGTCGAGGAGGCGGATCAGCCCCTCGGGGTCGGCCTGCGGGGCGAGGTGGCGGGCGTACAGGCGCACCAGGTCGTGCGGGGTCCAGCGGCCCGGCACGGACTCGGTCAGCAGATGGGCGGCGGCCAGCCGGTCCAGGTCGACGGAGGCCTGTGTCGGAGACGTACCGACGAGCGCCCCGGCCGCGAAACGGTCCAGGTCGGAGCCCGTGTGCAGACCGATCGCGCGGAACAGGCGGGCCGCGGACTCGGGCAGCTGCTGCACGGTGAGGTGCAGCGCCGCCGACACCCCCCGGTCCTCCACGTCGAGCAGGGCCAGCCGGCTCTGCTCGTCGGCGAGCTCGCCGACCATCGCGTCCAGCGTCCACTGCGGCCGCTCCGCGAGCCGCGCCGCCGTCACCCGCAGCGCCAGCGGCAGCCCGTCGCACAGCCCGGCGAGCCGCGCGGCGGCCTCGGGTTCGGACGCGACCCGCTCCGCGCCGAGCACGGTGGTGAGCAGCGCCGTCGAGTCGGCGGCCGGAAGGTGCCGGAGCGGCACGGGCCGCGCGGCGTCGGAGGCGATCAGGCCGCCGAGCCGGTCACGGCTGGTGATCACCGTCGTGCAGTGGTCGCCGCCCGGCAGCAGCGGCCTGACCTGCTCGGAGGAGCGCGCGTTGTCGAGGAGCACGAGCAGCCGCCGCCCGCCGGTCAGCGAGCGGAACAGCGCTCCGCGGGCCTCGACGGCCTCCGGGATGCGCTGCGCCGGCACGCCGAGCGCGAGCAGGAACTCCCGGAGGACGGCGGCGGTCTCGGGCTCCTGCGTCTCGCTGAAGCCCCGCAGGTCGGCGAAGAGCCGCCCGTCGGGGAACTCGGAGCGCCTGCGGTAGGCCCAGTGCAGGGCGAACGCCGTCTTGCCGACCCCGGCGGGCCCGGTCACCAGACACACCGGCGCCTCCTCGCAGGACACCGCCCGGTCGAGCGCCGCCAGTTCGGCCTCCCGCCCGGTGAAGCCGCGCGGCGCCCGCGGCAGCCCCTCCGGCACCTGTACGTCGGCCGGGGCGGACGGGCGCGGCACGCTCACGGGTTCGGCGGCGCGGAGCAGCGTCGCGTACGCCTCGGCGAGCGTCTCGCCCGGGTCGACGCCCAGCTCCTCGGCGAGCAGCCGCCGCGTCCTGTGGTACCAGTCGATCGCGTCCGACTGGCGCCCCGAGCGGCCGAGCGCCAGCATCAGGGCCGCCGCGAGCGACTCGCGCAGCGGATGCGCGACGGCCTCGGTCCGCAGCACGGCGGCGGCCCTGGCGTGCTCGCCCAGCTTCCCGTACGCCTCCGCGAGCGCCTCCACCGTCGCGAGACGCAGCTCTTCGAGCCCGCTCGCCGCGGCTTCGAGCGGCCTGCTGTGCACCGTGCCGGTCAGCGCGGGGCCCTGCCAGTACGACAGCGCCTCCCGCAGCATCCGCACCGCGTCCGCGGGCTGCCGCTGCACCCCGGCGAGACCGACGAGCTCCTCGAACCGGTGCGCGTCCACCAGCGACTCCGGCATGCGCAGCACGTACGCCGAGCCCTGCGTCGCGAGCTCGACCCCGTACGCCTCGGCCCCGTGCTCCGCCAGGAGCGCCCGCAGCCGGGACACGTGTCCCTGCAGCACCGTCTTCGCGTGCTGGGGCGGCTCGTCCTCCCACAGCGCGTCGATCAACTGCCCCACGTTCACCGCGCTGTTGTGCCTCAGCAGCAGCATCGCGAGGAGACTCGTCCGCTTGGCGGGCCCCAAGGCTACGTCCCTGTCCTCCGCCACCAGCGCAACGGAACCGAGCAGCCTGAACTCCACCTGTACATACCTCCGCGATCCCTGTCCCCCAGGCCCCCCGTCCCCAGCGTTCGAGCATACGTCTCTCCCCACCCACCCCCGCGACGTGACGCCCCCCACCCCCGCTCCCGACCGCCCGTATCCGGACAGTCCACGGCATGGCACGGGGGGCGCCGGGGGCGTCACCGCGCGGGCAACCGGGCGCCATCGGAGAGGTATCGGGGCGGGCGATGACGGAGCCATACCGGATCGAAGGAGCGGCTTCCTAAGTTCCTCGTTGCCGGCCGAGAACGACCGGTACGAACAGGCGAACAGGGGTCGGCCGCGAGGCCCGGACCGTATGCCGCCGGTTACCCGAAGGAACCGAACGTGCGCAGAACCGCGCTTCCCGCAGTCGCGGCAGTGTCACTGGCCCTGCTGCTGCCCCAGTCCGCCATCGCCGAGGAGGTCCCCTCCCCCGCGCTGGAGTCCGGGACGACCCAGCTGATCGGCCCCGGCATGTACCAGTCGGCCGACGACACCTTCCAGATATCCGAGAACGACGTGACGTACGGCCTGATGAGCCGCACCCACACGGTGGACGGCACCGGGCCGGGCGTCGCCCAGGCCCAGGACGCCCCCGCCACCCGCTCCGACCTCGGGGTGTTCGGTCCGAGCTGGGAGACCGAGTTCGTCGGCGGCCAGCTGAACCGCAAGCTGGTCCCCGGCTCCGGTTCGATCACCACCACCGACCTGGACACCGCCGAGTCGGTCCGCTACAACCTGACCGACACCGTGGCCGGCGCCAACGGCGGCAGCATCAACACCTACAAGGCGGCCGACGGCTCCACGCTGGTGGAGAACGTGCAGTGGGACGACCTCGCCGGTGTGCTGAAGACCACGGTCACCGAGACGCTCAACGTCGACCTCGCCCAGGCCGCCTCCGGTGACGACGTGCCGCTGGACTCCACCGGCGCCCCGATCGCCGCCGCCTCCCTCAAGCCGTCCTACACCTGGAAGCAGGTCGGCGGCAGCGGCGACAACTGGCGGGTGACGGCGGTCGGCAACACCGCCTTCAAGCAGACGACGGTCACCTACGACAGCGTCGGCCGCGTCTCCACCGTCAAGGACCCGGCGCGCGCCGACGTCCCCGCGCAGACGGTGAAGGTCAACTACGCCACCGCCACCACGGCCTCCGGCCAGACCCTCGGCGACGTCGCCGGCCAGGTCAAGGACATCACCGTCACCGTCGGCCAGACCGTGTCGACGCTGGCCCGCTACTCGTACGACGGCTCCGGCCTGCTCCGCAAGGTCGTCGACCCGGCGTCCGGCGGCCAGCTCAACACCTACAGCTACGACGCCTCGGACCGGGTCGTCGCCGCCTCCGCCGAGGACGGCGCCGCCTGGCAGCTGACCTACTCCGGTGACGCGGCCGCCCCGCAGTCGGTCGAGACCACCGGCATCCGCCCCGAGGGCGGCAGCGCCGTCCAGGGTGCCCCGAGCCTGGCCCAGGCCGAGGGTGTCGCCCCGGCCGCCGAGGACTTCGGCCCCGGCGAGATCACCTCCGCGCAGGCCTACCCGAGCTACTGCTCCCGGCCCGAGACGTGGATGTGGTACCAGTACAGCGGCTGCGCGACCAAGGTCGCCCACTACGGCTGGCGTAACCCGAGCTGGCGTCAGACCCCGACCGGCGCCTGGGTCATGGGTGTCTACAAGGACCACTGCACCAGCGCCTCCGACAAGCCCGGCGGCTGGGACTTCCGCGCCGCGTGCGACTCGCACGACTACGGCTACGGCACCATCGGCAACACCTACAAGGGCTACCGCTACTACCTGGACCGCAACAAGGGCATCGCCACCGACGTGGCCTTCTACAACATGCTCTACTACAACACCTGCCCGGCGTACTTCTGGAAGAGCGCCTGCCGCTCCACCGCGTACTCGTACTACCTCGGTGTCTTCTACGGCGGCCACCCCAAGAACGGTGCCGACGCCACCTGACGGGCCGTGACACGCAGGGGAACCGGGCAGACGAACGGCCGACGCCGCTGCCCGGTCCCCGCCCCGGGGCCTGACCACACGGCCCCGCCCCCCCTTGAGCTTGCAGTGAACTTCCAGCCCTGAACTCGCGGGCTTCGTGAGCGAGTCACCCCTCCCCTCTCTTTTTCTCTACCGCCGCGGCACCGCCCGCTCGGTGCCTACTCCCTGGAGCCTGTCGTGAAGAGATCTGCTGTGGCCGTCGCGATGGCCTCGGGCCTGCTGCTCGGCGCCCTGCCGGCGGGCCTGGTGCCCCTGGTCGGAGTGGCCCCCGCGGCGGCCGCAGGCGAGGTCCCGGTGGACCCGGCGCTGGAGACCGGGACCCAGGGCGGCGGCACGGTCCGGGTGAACGTGGTGACCCAGACCCGCTCCGACGTGGCCACGGCCGCGGCGGCCGGCGAGACCGAAGTGGCGTACGAGCGGCTGCCGATGGTGACCCTCACCGTGGACCAGGCGGGACTCACCGCCCTCCGCTCCAACCCCGACGTGGTGAGCGTGACGGAGGACATCCCGGTCGCCCCGATGCTGGACGAGTCGACCGTCAAGATCGGCGCGGACAAGGCCTTCGCCGCCGGCGCCACCGGCGCGGGCACCGCGGTCGCGGTCATCGACACCGGTGTCGCGAAGAACCACCCCTTCCTGAGCGGTCGGGTGACGGCCGAGGCGTGCTTCTCGGTCAACGACGAGAGCTACGGCGCGACCAGCCTCTGCCCGAACGGCGAGGCCTCCCAGGAAGGCGCCGGCAGCGCCGACGCCGACACCGGCAGCTGCGCGGAACTGGGCGCGGCCTGCTCGCACGGCACCCACGTGGCCGGCATAGCCGCCGGCAACGGGACCGGCCTGAGCGGCGCCCCCAAGCGCGGCGTGGCCCCCGGCGCGAACATCGTGGCGATGCAGGTGTTCTCCCGCTTCGACTCCGACGACTACTGCGGCGCGGGCAACAGCCCCTGCGTGCTCAGCTTCACCAGCTCGCAGATCAAGGCGCTGGAGAAGGTGTACGCGCTGAAGCAGTCCGGCATGGACATCATCGCCGCCAACATGTCGCTGGGCGCGGGCCGTTGGACCACGTCCTGCGACACCGACCCCCGCAAGTCCGTGATCGACAGCCTGTACTCGGTGGGCGTGGCGACCGTCGTCGCCGCCGGCAACAACGGGTACGGCGACGCGGTCAACGCCCCCGGCTGCGTCCCCTCGGCGGTCACCGTCGGCGCCACGACCGACGACGACCAGGTGGCCTCCTTCAGCAACCGCGGCCCGCTCCTCGACCTGATGGCCCCCGGCACGTCCGTGGTCTCCTCCGTCCCGGGCGGCGGCTACGCCGCGAAGAACGGCACCTCGATGGCGGCCCCGCACGTGACCGGATCGCTGGCGCTGCTGCGCCAGAAGTACCCGACGGAGAGCCTCGCGAACCTGGTGGCGAAGCTGGGCACCACCGGCACGCCGATCACGTACACCGGTGCCGTCACGCCCCGCATCGACGTCGGCAAGGCCGTCGTCGGCACGGTCGCCCCGGAGCCGGCCCCGGCCGCCCGGCCCCGCCCGTCCCAGGTCTTCGACGACACCGACCGGGTCATCCCCGACCCCGGCACCGTCGAGGCCCCGCTGACCGTCACCGGTGTCCCGGGCAACGCGCCCAAGGCGCTCCGGGTCGAGCTGGAGGGCCGGCACGACTGGCGCGGTGACCTCAAGATCGACCTGATCGGCCCCGACGGTCGGCTGTACCGCCTGAAGTCCACCTCCGCCACCGAGACGGGCGGCGCGCTCGGCGCCTTCACCGTCGACGCCTCCGCCTCCCCCGCCTCCGGCACCTGGAAGCTCCAGATCACCGACGCCTCCGCCGGCGGCAAGGGCACCCTCTACGGCTGGTCGCTGAACTTCCCCACCCCCTTCGCCATGACCGGCAACCTCAGCGTCCCCGACGGCGGTTCGGTCACCTCCGACCTCACCGTGGACGGCATCGGCGGCAAGGCCCCGGCCGCCCTCCAGGTCGCCGTGGACGTCACCCACGAGTGGCGCGGCGACGTCCGGATCGACCTGCTCTCGCCCGACGGCCGCACGTACCCGCTGCGTTCGACCTCCACCGCCGCCACCGAGAACGGCGGGGTGCTCCGCGAGACCTACCGGGTGGACGCCTCCGCCTCCCCGGCCGACGGCAAGTGGACGCTGAAGGTCTCCGACCCGTACACCGGCTCGGTCGGCACCCTCAACGCCTGGTCGATGACCTTCCCCTCGTACGAGGTGCAGACCCCGCACGCGGTCCCGGACCCGGGCACCATCGAGGTCCCGGTCACCGTCACCGGCATCACGGGCAACGCGCCGAAGAACCTCCAGGTGTACCTGCACGCCACCCACACCTGGCGCGGTGACCTCGACGTCCACCTGGTCGCCCCGGACGGCAAGGTCTACCTGGTCAAGGAGTCCGTCGAGGACGAGGGCAACGGCGTGATCCAGCAGGTCTACACGGTCGACGCCTCCGCCTCCCCGGCGAGCGGGGTCTGGAAGCTCCGGGTCGAGGACATCTCCGCCGGCTCCGCCGGCACCCTCGACCACTGGACCCTGAAGTTCTGACCACTGGACCCTGAAGTTCAGACCACTCCCCCCCCCAGCGCGGCCCCCGGTTTCCCCCACCGGGGGCCGCGCCCTTTTCCGCAGGCGGGAGCGACGGAGAAGGGACGGGAAGGGGAACGGATAGCGGGCCGATAAGGATTCGAAGTCCCCTCCCCCTAACGTCTGTCCATGTCAGAGCGAGTCGCTCGGGGAACGGACCGGCAAGGGGCCGGAGTCCGGTGGGCGACAAGTCAGAAGGAGCGGGGACATGGGGAACAAGCACCTGATCAAGGCCATCGTCGCGATCACCGCGGTCATCACCGGCGTCGTGCTCGCCGCCGGCACCGCGGTGGCCGGCGGCACGACCGCGACGGCCGCCGCCGGCGAGACCGTGACGATCGTCCAGACCGAGCCCTGGGACTGAGCGGCGGCCCGAACGGCCGCCCGGATCAAGCCTTCTGCGGGAGTTCCGCGCCCGAGGCCCGCGTCTCCTCCAGTTCGACCCTGAGGAGGTGCAGGCGGTCGAGGAGGACCGTACTGCCGGTCTCCTCGGCCAGCGCGAGCGCGGCGGCCAGGTCCTCGTCGGCCCGGTCGGCGCGGCCGGCCCGCAGACGGGTCTCGGCCAGACCGAGCAGGACGTAGGCCATGCCGAGCCGGTCGTGCTTGGCACGGACGATTCCGGCCGCCTCGGTCAGCGCCTCCTCCGCCTCCGGCAGCCGGCCGGCCACCAGGAGGGCCCGTCCCAGGCGGTGGAACGCCTGGGCCGCGCCCCGGGTCGCGCCCAGCCCCCGGGCCAGCGCGACCGCCTCCCCGCCGAGGCGCACCGCCTCCTCCGGATCCCCCGCGTCCAGGGCGATCTGCGCGAGGTTGTTGAGCGCGTGGGCCTGCGCGGAGAGGTCACCGGCGGCCCGCAGCGCGGGCAGCGCCCCGTCCAGGAGTACGCGCGCGGCGCCCGCGTCGCCCCGCTGACGGACCACGACGGCCAGCTTGCAGGCGTTCAGCGCGGCCCCGTAGACCTCGCCGCCGGCCCGCAGCACACCGTCCGCCTCCTCCAGGAGCCGGACGGCGGCCTGCGACTCGCCCCGGTAGAGATGGGCGGCACCCAGCTCGCCGAGCATCACGCCCTCGCCCTGCCGGTCCCCGGCGGCCCGTGAGGCCGCGAGGCCCTCCTCGCAGAGGCGGCGCCAGTCGTCGGTGTTGCTGCGGATCTCGCAGAAGCCGACGGTCGACGAGGCCAGGTCCCAGGCGAGCGCGGCCAGCCCGAGACCGGCGGCCTGCGTCACGGCCGCCACCAGGCAGTGGCGTTCGGAGTCGAACCAGTCCAGCGGGCGCACCAGCAGGTCGTCCAGGAGGTCCCGGTCGACGTGCGGGCGGGGCGCGGGGCCGTGCACCACCGAGTGGTCGCCGCCGTACTCGCGGCGATGGGCGGCCTCGGCGACGGTCAGCCAGCTGTGCAGCGCCCGGTCCCTGGCCGCCTCGGCGGCCGGGCGGTCGGGGTCCTCCTGGGCGCGTTCGCGCGCGTACAGGCGGAGCAGGCTCTGGAAGCGGTAGCGGTACTGGCCGGTGGCGTCCGGGCCCGAGACCTCCAGGAGGTGCGCGTCGGTGAGCTCGTCCAGATACTGCTCGGCGGTCTCCACCGGGCAGTCGAGGAGCGCGGCGACGGCCCAGGCCGGCACGTCGGGGACGTCGAGGAGCGACAGCCGCCGGTACACGGAGGCGAGGACCGGCGACAGACAGCCGTGGCTCAGTTCGAAGCTGGCCCGCACCCGGCTGCCGCCCAGGCTCAGCTCGTCGAGACGGCGGTGCTCGTCGGCCAGCCGGTCGGCGAGGCGGCGCACCGTCCAGTGCGGGCGGGTGGCCAGCCGGGCGGCGGCGATGCAGAGGGCCAGCGGCAGCCCGTCGCAGAGTTCGGCGAGCCGGGCCGTCTGCGCGGGAGAGGCTGCGGTACGGCCTCCGGTGACGATCCGGTCGAGCAGCGCCGTCGAGTCGGCCTGGTCGAGCACCCCGAGCGGCACCCGGACGGCGCCGTGCCGCAGCACCAGCTCCTCCATGCTCTCCCGGCTCGTGACGACCACACAGCAGCCTCCGTTGGCCGGAAGCAGCGGCGCGACCTGCGAGAACGACGAGGCGTCGTCGAGGACGACGAGGACCCTACGGCCGCGCAGCAGCCTGCGGTACAGCGATATCCGGGACGCCTCGTCATCGGGAAGCCGGTCGCCGGGCGCGCCGAGCGAACGCAGCAGCCGGCCGAGCACCTCACCGGGAGCGGTCGGGGCGGAGCCCAGGTCCACATGGAGGCAGCCGTCCGGGAAGGAGCCGGCCGCGCGGTGCGACCAGTGCACGGCCAGCGCGGTCTTCCCGATCCCGGCCACCCCGGTGACCAGCGCGACCCGAGGCGGCTCGCCGTCCGGCCGCCCGTCGAGCAGCGCGTCGAGCACCTCGGTCTCGGCGGTCCGCCCGGTGAACGACGGGATGTTCGGGGGGAGGTCGGAAGGGGCGAGGGGCTGCGCGGCGGGGAGGGCGCTGACGGCGGTGACGGCGGGGACGGCGGGGACGGCGGGGACGGCGGTGGGGCGGTCCACGGGAGCGGGTGCCTCGCCGGACGGGTCCACGGGCGCGACCGACGTCCGGGCCTCCGGCTGACCGGCCGTGAGGGGTACGGCGGGTCCCACGGGTGCGGTCGCCGGGACGGTCACGGCGGGCGCGACCGGCGCGACCGGCGCCGGGACGTTCACCACGGCCTCGGGCACGGTCGGCGGCGCCGCGATCGCCGCGTCCTCGCAGAGGACCGCGTTGTGCAGCTCGCGCAGCGCGGCGCCGGGTTCGAGCCCCAGCTCGTCGACGCACAGCTGATGGCCGGCGCGGAAGGTCTCCAGGGCGTCGGCGCGGCGGCCGGAGCGGTACTGGGCGAGCATCAGCGAGTGCCGGGTGCGCTCCCGCAGCGGGTGCTCCCTGACCAGCGCGGCCAGTTCGGCGGTGAGCTCCTGGTGGCGGCCGAGGGCGAGCCGCAGTTCCGCGTGCTCGTCGAGCGCGGTCAGCCGCTGCTCCTCCAGCCAGCAGGCCTCCTGCTCGAGGGCGTAGCCGGTCAGGCCGTCCAGGGCGGGACCGTGCCACAGGGCGAGGGCCCGCCGGTACGCGTCGGCGGCCTCCGCCGCACGGCCGGAGCCCGCGAGGGCGGAGGCCTGCCCGGTCAGGGCGAGGAAGTCCACGAGGTCGAGCCCGTGGCCGTCGGTGTCGAGCCGGTAGCCGGGGTGGGAGGTGACGATGACCTCGTCGTCGACGCCGGCCTCCCGGAACAGCTTGCGCAGCTGGGCGACGCAGATGGAGATCTGGGTGCGGGCGGTGGGCGGCGGCGAACCGTCCCAGACGGTCTCGGCGAGCTCGTCCACGGAGACCGTGCGGCCGCGCCGCAGCAGGAGCAGGGCGAGGACCGCGCGCTGGCGGGCCCCGGCCAGCCGGATCTCCCGGTCCTCACAGGCCAGCCGGAGTGTCCCGAGCAGGCAAAACCGCATCGTCGCCAATCCAGCCCCCCTGAAAGTTGTCATGATCATAATCGCTGGTGGGCGGCTCCGACAGAGGGAAGGGGCACCGTCCCGACAGGCGGTCCCGAGCGCCGATAAGAGGCCGATACCGAGAGGATGGGCGGCCCGCCTACGGTCGCTCCCCATGACGCCCTTCGTGGAGACGACCCTGCTCGGACCGGTCCGCATCCGGGCCGCGTCCGGGGACGCGGAGAACGCCCTCGGCGGCGCGAAGCCCCGTACGGTCCTCGCCGCGCTGCTGCTCGCCGACGGACGGGTCGTCCCCGACGGCCGACTGATCCGCGCCCTGTGGGGCGAGCGCCCCCCGGCCCGAGCCGTCGCCCAGCTCCACACCTACGCCTCCCGGCTGCGCGCCCCCCTCGACGGGGCCGCCCGGCTCGAACGGGTGGGACGCGGCTACCGCCTCACGCCCGTCCCGGGCCGGCTCGCCTGCGACCACCACCTCTTCGCGGAGCGCGCCGCGCTCGGCGGGGAGCTGCTGCGCCAGGGGGACCCGCGACGCGCCGCCGCCGTCCTGCGCTCCGCGCTCGACCTCTGGCAGGGCGACGCCCTCGCCGACACCACCGACGAGCTGGCCCAGGAGGAGCGCCCCTGGCTGGAGGAGGCCCGGCTCACGGCCCTGGAGGACCGCGCCGAGGCCGAGCTCGCCACCGGTCTGCCGCACGGACTGGTCGCCGAACTGACCCGCCTCGTGGCCCGCCACCCCCTGCGCGAGCGCTACCGCTCCCTGCTCATGACCGCCCAGTGCCGCGCCGGCCAGCCCGCCGCGGCCCTCCTCGAATTCCACTCCGGCCGCGCACTCCTCGCCGACCGCCTCGGCGTCGCCCCCGGCCCCCTTCTCACCCGCACCTTCGAACTGGCCCTCGCCGGCGACCTCGCCGGCTGAACGGCCCGTCCTGCCGTTCTCAGCCGGGCAGCAGCGCGAGCGCGCCCGCCACATCCGTCACACCGCCGGCGCCGTCGTCCTCAAGCGCCGCCAACACGGCGTCGACCGCCTCGCACGCCCACCCCGAGCGCTCCTCATCCCCCGCCCGCCACAGCCACACCAGCGCGGCCCCGGCGTAACACAGCGCGTACCTGGCCACGAGCCGCCCGGCATCAGGCCCCTCGGGCACGTCCGCACCCTCGGCCAGCTCCCAGTGCAGCCGGTCGGCCGCCTCCGCGAGCCGCTCCACCCGGGCCCCCATCACCGTCCCCGCGGACTCCCTGCTCAGCCCCGGCAACGACTGCACCACCGCACAGCCCCACCCGTCGTCCACGGGCCCGCCGCCACCCGGCTCCCCCACCAGCCCGGCCGCCGCCCTGAACAACGCCCCACCATCGGTCCGCTCCCCCGCGAACCCCCGCACCAACTCCGGCACCCGCCCCAACAGCACCTCCGGCGTCCCCTCGAACACCGCCGCCGTCACCGGCCCCTGCCCCGGCAGCAGCCGTAACGTCGCCGCCGCGTACCCGAGCACCGCCCCCCGTACTCCCCCCACACCCACTCCTCCCACCGTCCCCCGCAGGTCCGGGGTCGAAGGACCAACATCGCGGAGCCCCCTGCACAGGTTCTGTATTTTCCCCGCACTCCCCCCACCAAGATCGAAATCCAGACACACCGAAGGCACCGGACACGCCCCGAGGCGGAAGGAACCACTGAAGCGCCGGACGCTTCCGGTCACTTCCGGTCGCATCCGGTCGCTTCCCGTCCTACGACGCGGCCACCTGGACCGGTCGGATCAGGTGCCCTCGGGCTGTGCGAGCGCCTCTCTCCGGTAGCGACCGGGAGGCAGGCCGCGCTCGCGCGCGAAGGCCCGGGAGAACGTGAACTCCGACGTGTAGCCGACCGCCTCGCCGATGTCGGAGACCAGCCGGCCGGTGTCGCGCAGCAGCCGCGACGCCAGGGCGATCCGCACGCGGGAGAGGTAGGCCAGCGGCGAGACGCCCACCAGCTGCTTGAACTGCCGGGCGAAGGCCGGGCGGGACATCGCCACGTCGCGCGCGAGGGACTCCACGGTCCAAGGCCGCTGCGGCGCCTCGTGCATGAGGGAGAGCGCGGCGCCGATACGCGGATCCCGCAGCGCCGTCAGCCAGGACCGCGGTCCGGAGTGCGCCTCGGTGCCCGCGCTGTCGAGCCAGGCGCGGATGACCTGGACGAACAGGACGTCGGTCAGACGAGCCGCGACGGCCCGCGACCCGGGCCGCTCCCGCGTGCTCTCCAGGGCCAGAAGCCGGACGATTCCCTGGAGTTCGGGATCGGCGCTCATCCCCGGGACATGGATCACCGCGGGCAGAGCCGACAGCACCGGATGCCGCGAGGCGTCATCGTCATAGTCGAACTTGCCGCACACGATACGTACGACAGGACCCTGACCGCCGAGGTCCAGAACTCCGTCGCGCCCGACCGGATGCGCGGCCTCCAGCTCCGCGTACGGCACGGCCGCCTGCTCCGGGCTGCCGGCCAGATGGTGCGGCTCGCCCAGCGGGAGCAGGACGACATCCCCCGCCACCAACTGACGTGGCGGCCCCTCGGCCACCCGCAGCCAACAGGTCCCCTCAGCGATCAGATGGAACCCGGCCGTACCCAACCGCTCCAGGCCACAGCCCCACTCCCCGCCACGGGCACGGAGCTGCGCGAGCAGCACCCCTTTGAACCCGGTGGCCGCCAGCACGTCCCCCAGCACATCCATACCCAGGACCCTACCCCCTCACTTCCTCTCTCCCATCGAGAGGAAAGAGCAAGAACTCCGATAGTCCTTGCCATGGAGTGACCCATCTGGCCTCCCTAGAGTCAATGCCGTGAGGGAGCGACACACCGAATCCCCACACCCACCACCCACCACCATGGAGAACACCATGAGCAAGGTCTGGTTCGTCACCGGCTCCTCCCGCGGCTTCGGCCGCCAGTTCGTCGAGGCCGCCCTGTCCCGCGGGGACAAGGTCGCCGCCACCGCCCGCAACCCCGACACCTTGTCCGACCTGGTCGACCGGTACGGGGACTCCGTCCTCGCCCTCGACCTGGACGTCACCGACAAGGCCGCGGTCCACAAGAGCGTCACGCGGGCCCACGACCACTTCGGCCGCCTCGACGTCATCGTGAACAACGCCGGCTACGGCCTGTTCGGCGCCGTCGAGGAACTGACCGAAGAAGCCCTCCGCGACCAGCTGGAGACCAACCTCTTCGGCGCCCTCTGGGTCACCCAGGCCGCCCTCCCCTACCTCCGCGAGCAGGGCAGCGGCCACATCGTCCAGATCTCCTCCACCGGCGGCGTCGCCTCCTGGCCCCTGGTCGGCGGCTACCACGCCTCCAAGTGGGCCCTCGAGGGCCTGAGCGAGTCCCTCGCCCAGGAAGTCTCCGCCCTCGGGATCAAGGTCACCCTCGTCGAGCCCGGCGCCTACGCCACCGACTGGGCCGGCTCCTCCGCCGTCTCCTCCGACCCGATCCCCGTCTACGACGACGTCCGCGCAGCCCTCGGCGCCTTCATGCAAACCCTCGACCTCGGCACCCCCTCCGCCGCCGGCGCCGCCCTCCTCAAGCTCGTCGACTCCGACAACCCCCCACTCCGCGTCTTCTTCGGCACCCAGGGCAACACCATGCTCCCCCAGCTCTACGCCGACCGCCTCAAGACCTGGTCCGACTGGCACGACCTCGCCACCGAGGCCCAGGGCACCACCCCTACGGCCTGACCGCACCGCGCACCCACGACAAAGGCCGCCCGACCCGCCCCACCGAGTCAGCGGCCGCGTTGTGTACACATGCGACACTCGGTACTCTTGAGCGCATGACGCAGCCTCTACCCGTAGAGTCCATCCGAGACGTGCGAGCCCACCTCGCCGAGGTCGTGGAGCGCGCCGACCGCGACGACGTGCCCACGGTGATCACACGCCGAGGCAAGGAAGTCGCCGCCGTCGTCTCCATCGAGGTGTTGCGCAAGTACCAGGAGTGGGAAGAGCGCGAGATCAATCGCATCATCGACGAGCGCATGGCCAACCCGGCGCCCGGTATCCCCATCGAGGACGTCATGAGGGAGACGCTGGCGCGCGGTGAATGAGTACCGAACCGTCTTCCGCCCCGAGGCGCAGGCCGAACTTCGGAAGATCCCCCGTGACATGGCGCTGCGCATCCTGGCCAAGCTGACCGAGCTGGAGACCGACCCGCTCGGCTTCAACACCACGGCGCTCGTGTCCCAGCCCGAACGTCGCCGCCTGCGCGTCGGCGACTACCGCGTCGTCTACACGATCGACAACGGAGAGCTGGTGATCTGGGTCGTTCACGTGGAACACCGGTCCACCGTTTACGAGACCTGATCTCCGCTGACCCCACATCAGAACATCCGGCACCCATCCAGCACGGTGACGACGAAGGGGTCGGACTCGACAGAGCCCGACCCCTTCTGACGTGCACGTTCGACTCGACGCCTCACGTGCAGTGTGCGCACGACTAGACGTTGAAGCGGAACTCCACCACGTCGCCGTCCTGCATGACGTATTCCTTGCCCTCCATGCGGGCCTTGCCGGCGGAGCGGGCGTCGGCGACGGAGCCGGTGGCGACGAGGTCGGCGAAGGAGATGACCTCGGCCTTGATGAAGCCCTTCTGGAAGTCGGTGTGGATGACACCGGCGGCCTCGGGGGCGGTGGCGCCCTGCTTGATGGTCCAGGCGCGGGATTCCTTGGGGCCGGCCGTCAGGTAGGTCTGGAGGCCGAGGGTGGCGAAGCCGACGCGGGCGAGGGTGGCGAGGCCGGGCTCCTCGGCGCCGACGGACTGGAGGAGCTCCATGGCGTCCTCCTCGTCGAGCTCGGCGAGGTCCTGCTCCAGCTTGGCGTTGAGGAAGATGGCCTCGGCGGGGGCGACGAGGGCGCTCTGCTCGGCCTTGAAGGCGTCGTCGGTGAGCTCGTCCTCGTCGACGTTGAAGACGTAGAGGAAGGGCTTGGTGGTGAGGAGGTGGAGGTCGTGGAGGAGCTCCGCCTTCTCCGAGCCCTGGACGATGCCCTGCGAGAAGAGGGTGTCGCCCTTCTCCAGGATCGCCTGGGCGGCCTCGACGGCGGCGACCTTCGGCGCGGTGTCCTTCTTGATCCGCATCTCCTTCTGGAGGCGCGGCAGGACCTTCTCGATCGTCTGGAGGTCCGCGAGGATCAGCTCGGTGTTGATCGTCTCGATGTCGTCCTTCGGCGAGACCTTGCCGTCGACGTGGACGACGTTCTCGTCCTTGAAGGCGCGGATGACCTGGCAGATCGCGTCCGACTCGCGGATGTTCGCGAGGAACTTGTTGCCGAGGCCCTCGCCCTCGCTGGCGCCGCGGACGATGCCCGCGATGTCGACGAAGTCGACGGTGGCCGGGAGGATCCGCTGGGAGCCGAAGATCTCCGCGAGCTTGGTCAGGCGGGCGTCGGGGACGCCGACGACGCCGACGTTGGGCTCGATCGTGGCGAACGGGTAGTTGGCCGCCAGCACGTCGTTCTTGGTCAGGGCGTTGAACAGGGTCGACTTGCCGACATTCGGCAGACCGACGATTCCGATCGTGAGCGACACGGTGGCGACTTCCTGAAGTGTGGACGGGGGGCCGATCCCCCAGTTTACGGGCGGGGAGAACCGGCCAGTGACGCCGACCTTCGGTCGATCTCGGGCGCAACGTCACCCAAAGGGCGTGTCCCGGACCCGGTTCCCGGCCCTTTCCGACCTACGTTGGTGGTGTGGAGCAGCACAGGACAAGTCAGCCGCAAGGCCGCCGACGGCCGCAAACCCCCGTCACGCCGCCTCCCGCGCTCGTCGAGGGCGCGGCCGTCTACCGGGTGACCGGCAGGTCCGGGCGGGCCCCCGGCGGCGCCCGGGTGGAACGGGCCATGGCCGCGGGGGTGGCGGGCGCCGCCGCCGTACCCGGACGCGGTCCCGGCCGGCCGGCGGGCGCCCGGCCCGTGCCGCCCGTCGTCCTCGCCCTGCGCCGGCTGCCCTCGCCGCGCCTGACCGGGCTCGGCGCCGGGCTCTTCGCCTCCGCCGTCATGCTGACGCTCGGCTTCCTCGACCTGCTGCTCCTCGACGGCTCGCCGGTCGTCTACGGGCTGCTGTTCCTGCCGGTCAGCGCCCTGACCGCGCTCTGGGTCCGTACCGCCGACCTCGTCACGGCCCCGATCGGCGTCCCCATCGCCTTCGCCGTCGGCGTCGTGCCCATCGCGGGCGGTACGGGTGGGCTCGGCGGGCAGGCCATGGCCGTCGTCACCGCGCTCGCGGTCCACGCGGGCTGGCTCTACGGCGGCACCCTCGTCGCCGGCCTCATCGCCAGCTTCCGCAAGGTCCGCGAGATGGGCCGCCGCCACCAGCGCCCGTCCCGCGCCCCCGCGGGAGGCGCCGGAGCCCCCGACCCGGCCCGCGGCCCCCGCCGCCGCCCCGTCGCGTGACGCCCCGCCCCTTCGCGTAGAGGGCCGGTTCCCTACCCCCGCGCCGCCATCGCCGCGCCGACGATGCCGGCGTTGTTCTGGAGTTCGGCGGGGAGGATCTCGGCGCGGATGCCGTCGATGAGCGGGAGGAACTTGTCGGCTTTGCGGCTGACGCCGCCGCCGATGATGAAGAGCTCGGGGGAGAAGAGCATCTCGACGTGGGCGAGGTACCTGCGGAGGCGGCGGGTGGCCCAGTGCTCCCAGCTGAGGCCTTCGTCCTCGCGGGCCTTGGTGGAGGCGCGGGTCTCGGCGTCGTGGCCCTTGAGTTCGAGGTGGCCGAGTTCGGTGTTGGGGACGAGGTGACCGTCGGTGAAGACGGCGGAGCCGATGCCGGTGCCGAGGGTGAGGAGGATGACGGTGCCCTTGCGGCCGCGGCCGGCGCCGAAGGTCATCTCGGCGACGCCGGCGGCGTCGGCGTCGTTGAGGACGGTGACGGGGAGGCCGCCGAGGCGGTCGCGGAGGAGGGCGCCGGCGTCGACGTCGATCCAGGACTTGTCGACGTTGGCGGCGGTGCGGACGGTGGAGCCGGTCACGACGCCGGGGAAGGTGACGCCCACCGGGCCGGTCCAGCCGAAGTTCGCCACGACCTCCGCGACACAGCCCGCCACACCGTCGGGTGTGGCGGGCTGTGGGGTCAGGACCTTGTGGCGCTCCGCGGCGAGGGTGCCGCGCTCCAGATCCACGGGGGCGCCTTTGATGCCCGAGCCGCCGATGTCCACTCCGAAGACGTTCATGGACCCACGGTAAGGGCTCGGGGGCTTCGCTACTCCTTGACGGGAGCGGCGGCGGCGAGCTTCTCCGCCTCGGCGCGGAGGTCCTTGTTGCGGAGCTCCTTGGGCAGCGAGAAGGTCAGGGACTCGTCGGCGGTCTTGACGATCTCGACGTCCGCGTAGCCGCGCTCGGAGAGCCACTCCAGGACCTCCTGGACGAGGACGTCCGGGACCGAGGCGCCGGAGGAGAGGCCGACGCTGGTGACGCCTTCGAGCCAGGCCTCGTCGATCTCGCTGGCGAAGTCGACGAGGTACGCGGCGGGGACGCCGGCCTGCTTGGCGACCTCGACCATGCGGATCGAGTTCGAGGAGTTCTTGGAGCCGACGACGATCACGAGCTCGGCCTGGCCGGCGAGCTCCTTGATGGCGGTCTGGCGGTTCTGGGTGGCGTAGCAGATGTCGTCGGACGGCGGGGAGATCAGCTGCGGGAACTTCTCCTTGAGCGCGTCGACCGTCTCCATGGTCTCGTCGACCGAGAGGGTGGTCTGGGAGAGCCAGACGACCCGGGAGGGGTCGCGGACCTCGATCTTGGCGACGTCGCCGGGGCCGTCGACCAGCTGGATGTGGTCGGGGGCCTCGCCGGAGGTGCCGATGACCTCCTCGTGGCCCTCGTGGCCGATGAGGAGGATGTCGAAGTCGTCGTTGGCGAAGCGGACGGCTTCCTTGTGGACCTTGGTGACCAGGGGGCAGGTCGCGTCGATGGTCGCGAGGCGGCCCTGGCGGGCCTCCTCGTGGACGGTGGGGGCGACGCCGTGCGCGGAGAACATCACGATGTTGCCCGGCGGGACCTCGGTCGCCTGGTCGACGAAGATCGCGCCCTTACGCTCCAGGGTCTGGACGACGTACTTGTTGTGGACGATCTCGTGGCGCACGTAGATCGGGGCCCCGTACTGCTCCAGGGCCTTCTCCACGGCGATCACGGCACGGTCGACGCCCGCGCAGTAGCCACGGGGTGCGGCGAGCAGGACACGCTTCGGGCGGTTCGTCGCGGGCGTTGCAGTCATGCGTCCCATCGTAAGGCCGCGTCGGTGAGCGCTTTGATCGGCGTGGTGGCCGAAACTGTGGCCATGGCCGAGGAAACGCAGGTGGCGGCGGACGGGGAACACACCGGTCTTCGACGGAATCTCGGGTTCCGTGACCTGGTGGTCTACGGGTTGCTCTTCATCGCCCCGATGGCCCCGGTGGGCGTCTTCGGCACGCTCGACGCGAAGTCGGAGGGCGCGGTCGCACTGGTGTACCTCGTGGCGACGGTGGCCATGGCGTTCACGGCGTTCAGCTACGCCCAGATGGTCCGGGTCGCCCCGCAGGCCGGTTCGGTCTTCACCTACGCCCGCAAGGGGCTCGGGGAAGGACCGGGGTTCATCGCCGGGTGGATGGCGATGCTGGACTACCTGCTGATCCCGGCGGTCGCCTATCTCTTCGCGGGCATCGCGATGGAGGCGCTGGTCCCGGAGGTGGACCGGTGGGTGTGGACCGGGATCGCGGTGGTCGTCACCACCCTCCTGAACCTGTGGGGCGTACGGGCGGCGGCCCGGGTCGGCTTCGCGGTGCTCGCCATGGAGATCGCGGTCCTGCTCGTGTTCGTCGTGTCGGCGGTCGTGGTGCTCGTACGGGACGGGGCGCGGCGCGACTGGTGGTCGCCGCTGACCGGGGACACCGGCTTCTCGGCGGCCGCCGTGCTCGGCGCGGTGTCGGTGGCCGTCCTGTCGTATCTGGGCTTCGACGCGATCGCCTCGTTCGCGGAGGAGGTGACGGGGGGCTCGGCGAAGGTCGCGCGGGCGGTGCTGTTCTGTCTGGCGCTCGCGGGGCTGCTGTTCGTGGCGCAGTCGTGGCTGGTGGCGCTCCTCGAACCGGTCTCGTCCGCGGAGCTCGCCGCCGATCCGGGGAAGCAGGGTTCGGCGTTCTACGACGCCGTGGACGTGTCCGTCGGCGGGTGGCTGCACGACCTGGTGGCGGTCTCGAAGGCGATCGGCGCGGCGTTCGCGGCGCTGGCGGGGCAGGCGGCGGGCGGGCGGCTGCTCTTCGCGATGGGCCGCGACCGGCGGCTGCCGGGTGTGCTCGCCCGTACGGACTCGGGTGTGCCGCGGGTGGCGCTGCTCGTGGCGGCGACGGTGACGATGATCGCGGCGCTGTGGGCGGCCCGGCGGGACGACGGCCTCGACCACCTGGTGTCGGTGGTCGACGTCGGCGCGCTGACCGC
Organism: Streptomyces sp. NPDC037273; assembly: GCF_055603625.1. Classification (NCBI taxonomy): domain Bacteria; kingdom Bacillati; phylum Actinomycetota; class Actinomycetes; order Kitasatosporales; family Streptomycetaceae; genus Streptomyces; species Streptomyces sp. NPDC037273. The sequence continues at coordinate 91,916 of NZ_JBVJVO010000003.1, read as the reverse complement.
GTTCGTCCTGCTGCACGCGAGCGTGGTGGGCTGGTTCGCCGTACGCCGCTCGGAGGGGCCGCCGAACTGGCTCAAGCACGTCGTCGTGCCCCTGGTCGGCGCCGCGATCCTGATCGCCGTCATCGTCGAGGCCTCGACCGCCGCCCAGATCGTCGGCGCCGTCTGGCTGGCCGTCGGCCTCGCCGTCCTGGCCGTCCAGGGCGCCACGAGGACCTCCACGCGCGCGTGACGCCGGGCGGGCGCGGGCTCCGCGCGGTCCTGACGTTGTCGTACCGCGCGGTTACGCTCGGTCCATGGGTCTGACTACGTCCGCCGAAGCACCGCTTCCCGTCGGTGAGGTCTCGCGGCTGATCGGGGGGTGGATCGACCGGCTCGGGGCGATCTGGGTCGAGGGGCAGATCACGCAGCTGTCGCGGCGGCCCGGCGCCGGGGTCGTGTTCCTGACGCTGCGCGATCCGTCGCACGACATCTCGATCGGCGTCACCTGCTACCGGAAGGTCTTCGACGCGGTCGCGGACGTGGTGTCGGAGGGCGCCAGGGTCGTGCTGCACGCGAAGCCCGAGTGGTACGCGCCGCGCGGGCAGCTGTCGCTGCGGGCCGTGGAGATCAAGCCGGTCGGGATCGGCGAACTGCTCGCCCGGCTGGAGCAGCTGAAGCGGAGCCTGGCGGCCGAGGGCCTGTTCGCGCTCGACCGGAAGAGGCCGCTGCCGTTCCTGCCGCACCGCGTCGGCCTGGTCTGCGGCCGCGCGTCGGCGGCGGAGCGGGACGTCCTGGAGAACGCGCGGCGACGCTGGCCGGCGGTCAGCTTCGAGGTGCGGAACGTCGCGGTGCAGGGCGTGAAGGCGGTCCCGCAGGTCATCGAGGCGGTCCGGGAGCTCGACGCGGACGAGCGGGTGGACGTGATCATCGTCGCCCGGGGCGGCGGCAGCGTCGAGGACCTGCTGCCGTTCTCGGACGAGCGGCTGGTGCGGGCGGTGGCCGACTGCCGTACGCCGGTGGTGTCCGCGATCGGCCACGAGCCGGACTCCCCGCTGCTCGACCTGGTGGCGGACCTGCGCGCCTCGACGCCGACGGACGCGGCCAAGAAGGTCGTACCGGACGTCGGGGAGGAGCTGGAGCGGGTGCGGGGCCTGCGGGACCGCGCGCTGCGGACCGTACGGGGACTGCTCGACCGGGAGGAGCGCGGCCTCGCGCACGCGCTCGCGCGGCCCGTCATGGAGCACCCGCAGCGCATGGTCGAGGTCCGCGAGGACGAGATCGCCGCCCTCCTCGCCCGCAGCCGGCGGGTGCTCGGGCACCTCCTCGACCGCGCGGACTCCGAGCTGTCGCACACGCGCGCCCGGGTCAGGGCGCTGTCGCCGGCCGCGACGCTGGAGCGGGGGTACGCGGTCCTCCAGCGCGCCGACGGAGCGGTGGTCCGCTCGCCCGGTGAGGTCGCGGAGGGCGAGGAACTGCGGGCCCGGGTCGCCGAGGGCGAGTTCGCGGTGCGCCGCGTGACCGACCCGGCCTGAGCCGGCACCGAAGCAGCGACACAGAAGCAGCAGTACCAGTACGGCAAGCGACACGGAGGGTGGACACATGGCAGCCGGTACGGAAGAGGCGGCGCTCGGCTACGAGGAGGCGCGGGACGAGCTGATCGAGGTCGTTCGGCGCCTTGAGGCGGGCGGAACGACCCTGGAGGAGTCGCTCGCGCTCTGGGAGCGTGGCGAGGAGCTGGCGAAGGTGTGCCGGCGGCGGCTCGAAGGGGCGCGGGCCCGGCTGGACGCCTCGCTGGCGGCGGAGCGCGCGGCCGAGGAAGCGGGCGCGGAGGCCGGTGACGAGGACGAGTAGTCCGGAACGGGCCCGTCCGGGGCAGGGGCTGCCGTAGACTCGATGAAGTGAAGCGGATCACTATCCGGATGGATTAGTTGAAGTTTCACCAATTCTGGGCGTACTGTCGAGGCATCGCTTGGACTCCGCACGAGCGACTCCCCTTGCAGTCCGGAAGGTACGCAGCATGTCTCTCGCCCTTGACCCCGCCGCCCAGGACCTCCTCTTCCGTGAGGCCCGCACCGCCAACACGTTCACCGACGAGCCGGTGACCGACGAGCAGGTCCAGGCGATCTACGACCTGGTGAAGTTCGGCCCGACCGCCTTCAACCAGTCCCCGCTGCGCATCACCCTGGTCCGCTCCCCCGAGGCCCGCGAGCGCCTGGTCAAGCACATGGCCGAGGGCAACCAGCCCAAGACGGCCACGGCCCCGCTCGTCGCGATCCTGTCGGCCGACAACGAGTTCCACGAGGAGCTCCCGGCCCTGTTCCCGCACTTCCCGCAGGCCAAGGACGTGTTCTTCGCCGAGCGTCCGGTCCGTGAGGGCTCGGCCACGCTGAACGCCGCCCTGCAGGCCGCGTACTTCATCGTGGGCATCCGTGCCGCCGGCCTGGCCGCCGGCCCGATGACCGGCCTGGACTTCGCCGGCGTCCAGAAGGAGTTCCTGGACGACGACCACACCCCGCTGATGGTCGTCAACATCGGCAAGCCGGGCGAGGACGCCTGGTTCCCGCGCTCCCCGCGCCTCTCCTACGACGAGGTCATCACCACCGTCTGAGCCTCGCCGCAGACAGTCGAAGGCCCCGCACTCACCGAGTGCGGGGCCTTTTCGCTTGCCGTGTCGCTTGCCGTGCGGGAGGGGGTGCGGCTCAGACCTTGTTCGAGCGCAGGGCGCCCGCCATCTCGGTCAGCCGCTCGAAGGAGGCGGTGCCGGTGACGACCGTCGTCGCGCCGCCCTCGGTCCGGACGAGCGCGTCGTACTTCGGGCCCTCCCAGCGCTGCCAGACCTGGCCGGCCACCGTCTCGGTGCGCCCGGTGTTCTTGGCGCGCTGGGTGACGTCCGGCACATAGGTGTTCGGCGCCGCCGTCGACTGGTGGATCGCCACGTACTGGGTGTCCGGGGAGAGGAAACCGAGCTGCCACGCGTTGGCCTTCTCGCGCTTGTACGAGACGACCGTCGCCTTCCACCCGTCGCCGAGGCCCTCGGGGGCCAGCACCGGATAGGGCGCCGCCCGCTGGGCCGTGAGGAGCTCGACCCGGTAGTCCTTCGCCTTGACCGGTTCGGCCTTCTCGTCGTGCGGGATGAAGAGATACATCACGCCCGCGGCGACCAAGATCACCCCGAGGGACTGGATCATCCCGCGTACCGTCTGCCTGCCTCGCATACCTGCCACGCCCCCCATGGTCGCATCATGGTCTCGTGCTCATACGTGGGCCCCTCTGCTCATTTTGTCGACGTACCGATAGAGTCGCAGCACCCTCTTATTTCCGGCCGTCGCCGTACAGAAAGGTGCGTTCCGATGACCGAGCAGCACCAAATGCCGCCCGAGCTCGAGGTCTCCCCCGAGGCCCCCGACCGCAACCTGGCCCTTGAGCTGGTCCGGGTCACCGAGGCCGCCGCCATGGCCGCGGGCCGCTGGGTCGGCCGCGGTGACAAGATCGGCGCGGACGGCGCGGCGGTCAACGCCATGCGGACCCTGATCTCCACCGTCTCGATGAACGGCGTCGTCGTCATCGGCGAGGGCGAGAAGGACGAAGCCCCGATGCTCTTCAACGGCGAGCGGGTCGGCGACGGCACCGGCGCCGAGGTCGACATCGCCGTGGACCCGATCGACGGCACCACGCTCAACGCCAAGGGCATGCCGAACGCGATCGCCGTCCTGGCCGCCGCCGACCGCGGCACCATGTTCGACCCGTCCGCGGTCTTCTACATGGACAAGCTGGTCACCGGCCCCGAGGCCGCCGACTTCGTCGACATCAACGCCCCCGTCTCGGTCAACATCCGCCGGGTCGCCAAGGCGAAGAACTCCTCCCCCGAGGACATCACGGTCGTCATCCTGGACCGCCCCCGCCACGAGGGCATCGTCAAGGAGATCCGCGAGACCGGCGCCCGGATCAAGTTCATCTCGGACGGCGACGTCGCCGGTTCGATCATGGCCGTCCGCGAGGGCACCGGCGTCGACATGCTGATGGGCATCGGCGGCACCCCCGAGGGCATCATCTCCGCCTGCGCGATCAAGTGTCTGGGCGGTGTCATCCAGGGCAAGCTGTGGCCGAAGGACGAGGCGGAGCGCCAGAAGGCGCTGGACGCCGGCCACGACCTGGACCGGGTGCTCTCCACCAACGACCTGGTCTCCGGCGAGAACGTCTTCTTCGTCGCCACCGGCATCACCGACGGCGAGATCCTGCGCGGCGTGCGCTACCGGGCCGAGACGGCGACCACGCAGTCGCTCGTCATGCGCTCGAAGTCCGGCACGATCCGCCAGATCGACTCCACGCACCGGCTCTCGAAGCTGCGCGCGTACAGCAAGATCGACTTCGACCGCGCGAAGTAACGCTCCCGCGCGGTGACGGTACGAAGAGGGGCGCCCCCATGTGCGGTGGGGGCGCCCCTTCCCGTACGGGCCCGCGGAGACGCGTCCGCGGTTCCCGTCAGCCCGCCTGGGCGATCCGCTCGGCCGCCGCCGTCTTGCGCAGCTCCACCTCGCGGCGCCGGCGCCGGGCCAGCACGACACGGCGCTCGGCCGCGGTGAGCCCGCCCCACACCCCGTACGGCTCCGGCTGGAGCAGGGCGTGCTCGCGGCACTCGACCATGACGGGACAGCGCGCGCAGACCCGCTTGGCCGCCTCCTCGCGGGCCAGCCGCGCGGCGGTCGGCTCCTTGGACGGGGCGAAGAACAGTCCGGCTTCGTCCCGGCGGCACACCGCCTCCGCGTGCCAGGGGCCTCCCTCGTCCTCCCGCGTGGGGGTGCGCTGAGGGGGGACGGCGGCGACCTGGAGGGGCTGATGCGGCAGTTGCAGCACGGTCTACTCCTGACGACGGCTTCGCGAGCGAGCGGCGATGCAGCAGCCCTACCCGCTGTGCGCGCGCCTATGCACTGCGTGCCGCGCGGTTCCGCTCTGCGGTGACCCGTGGGCGGATTCCGGTCACGCCCGGACGCCGGCCCGGGCGGCCCCGGGGCTCAGTGGCCGAGGTGCTTGCGGAGCTTGCCGTGGAGGTCGGTGATCCACTTGCCGCGCTTGGGTCTGGCCTCGACGTTCCCGAAGACCGAGTAGCCGTTGATGACGACGACCGGGGCCTGCGGGTCGACGCCTTCCAGGGTGACGACCTCGAAGTTGCCGAAGACGCCGCTGCCGTTGCCGCGGAGGCTGATGTTCTCCGGGACGCGCACCTCGACGTTGCCGAAGATCGAGGTGGCGTTGATGGTGGTGAGCCGCTGGGCGAAGATCGCCTCGGTGAGGTCGATCTCGATGTTCCCGAAGAGGGCGAAGGCGTTCGTCCGGCGGCTGACCCGCCAGCGGCCCTTGCGGGTGGTGCTGGAGAAGATCGCGACGAGGTTCTCCGGGGTGCCCTCGGAGTCGTCGGCGGCCCAGGCGTAGGCCGGCTCGGGCTCCTGGCGGGTCCGGGCGGACGGCAGGTCGCGGACGATCGGCTCCAGTTCGCCGACCGTCTTGGCCTTGTAGACCGCGTCGATCCGGTCGGAGTGCTCCTCGGGGTCGAGCCGCCCCTCGGCCAGGGCGTCCCTGAGGATGTCAGCGATCCGGTCCCGGTCCGCGTCCGAGGCCCGCAGCGAGCCCTGCGGATCGGCGAAACCGGTCTCCGCGGGCGCGGGCTCGGCGGGGGCGACCGGCCGCGGCTGCGGCTGCTTCTCGGATTCGGGCTGCTTTTCGAGGTCCACGGAGTCAGCCTAGCGAAACGCGATAGATCGCGACCAGGGGGAAAGACCCGGGTCCCATCCCCTAGGGGACACCCTGACCCCGGCCACCCTGGCCCGACACCCCGTCACCCCACCCCCCGGAGACCCCGGCGCCGCGCCGGGAACACTCCATCGAGGCGCGTTCGCGCCGGCTAGTGAGCCTTACCTCACAGGATCGGGGCGGCGCCCGCGTCATACGCTGGAGGGCGCGCCCGCCAACGGAGGCGGCGCGCTGCTGTCTGCCGAAGAAGGAATGGCCGCCGTCATGCCAGAGTTTGCGTACTCCGATCTGCTCCCCCTGGGAGAGGACACCACGCCCTACCGCCTGGTGACCTCCGAAGGTGTCTCCACCTTCGAGGCCGACGGCCGTACGTTCCTCAAGGTGGAGCCCGAGGCCCTGCGTCAGCTGGCCGCCGAGGCGATCCACGACATCCAGCACTTCCTGCGCCCGGACCACCTGGCCCAGCTGCGCCGGATCATCGACGACCCGGAGGCGTCGAGCAACGACAAGTTCGTCGCGCTCGACCTCCTGAAGAACGCGAACATCGCCGCCGCCGGCGTCCTGCCGATGTGCCAGGACACCGGCACCGCGATCGTCATGGGCAAGCGCGGCCAGAACGTGCTGACCTCCGGCCGCGACGAGGAGGCCCTGTCCAAGGGCATCTACGACGCGTACACCAAGCTGAACCTGCGGTACTCGCAGATGGCCCCGGTGACCATGTGGGAGGAGAAGAACACCGGCTCGAACCTGCCCGCGCAGATCGAGCTGTACGCGACCGACGGCGGCGCGTACAAGTTCCTCTTCATGGCCAAGGGCGGCGGCTCGGCCAACAAGTCCTTCCTCTACCAGGAGACGAAGGCCGTCCTGAACGAGGCCTCCATGATGAAGTTCCTGGAGGAGAAGATCCGCTCGCTCGGCACGGCGGCCTGCCCGCCGTACCACCTGGCGATCGTCGTCGGCGGCACGTCCGCCGAGTTCGCGCTCAAGACCGCGAAGTACGCCTCCGCGCACTACCTGGACGAGCTGCCCGCCGAGGGCGACGCCGTCACGGGCCACGGCTTCCGCGACAAGGAGCTGGAGGAGAAGGTCTTCGAGCTGACGCAGAAGATCGGCATCGGCGCGCAGTTCGGCGGCAAGTACTTCTGCCACGACGTCCGCGTGGTCCGTCTCCCGCGTCACGGCGCCTCGCTGCCCGTCGCGATCGCCGTGTCCTGCTCGGCCGACCGCCAGGCCGTCGCGAAGATCACCGCCGAGGGCGTCTTCCTGGAGCAGCTGGAGACCGACCCGGCGCGCTTCCTGCCGGAGACCACGGACGAGCACCTCTCCGAGGAGTCCGACGTCGTCACCATCGACCTGAACCAGCCGATGGACGACATCCTCGCCGAGCTGACCAAGTACCCGGTCAAGACCCGGCTCTCGCTGAACGGCCCGCTGGTCGTGGCGCGCGACATCGCGCATGCCAAGATCAAGGAGCGCCTGGACGCGGGCGAGGAGATGCCGCAGTACCTGAAGGACCACCCGGTCTACTACGCGGGCCCGGCGAAGACCCCCGAGGGGTACGCCTCCGGTTCCTTCGGTCCGACGACGGCCGGGCGCATGGACTCGTACGTCGAGCAGTTCCAGGCGGCGGGCGGCTCGAAGGTGATGCTGGCCAAGGGCAACCGCTCCGGCCAGGTCACGGCGGCGTGCGGCGCGCACGGCGGCTTCTACCTCGGCTCGATCGGCGGCCCGGCGGCGCGTCTCGCGCAGGACTGCATCAAGAAGGTCGAGGTCGTCGAGTACGAGGAGCTCGGCATGGAGGCGGTCTGGAAGATCGAGGTCGAGGACTTCCCGGCGTTCATCGTGGTGGACGACAAGGGCAACGACTTCTTCCAGAACCCGGCGCCTGAGCCGACGTTCACGCACATCCCGGTGCGGGGTCCCGGCCTCGGCTGACCCCTCGCTGCTCTCGCGACGCCCCTCGGCCCCTCGGGTCGGGGGGCTTCGTCGATCTCCGCTCAGAAAGTCGCTACCGACCGGTAGCCCTCTCGCCACCTACTGGTCAGTATGGGTCGCGAGCATGTCAACCACTGAGCCGGTCGACCCCTCGGGAGCCCCCCATGCCCTCCGCCAAAGCCACCGCCGCCGCCACCCTCGGCCTGACCGCCCTGCTCGTCGCCGGCACCGCGCCGACGGCCTCGGCGGCCGACCCCGACACCCATGTGACCTCGGCCGCCGCCCTCGCGGACGTCGACTACGGCACCTGGCGCCGGGACGTGGCGGCCGTCGTCGCCGAGGCCCGCCCGTACATCGAGGAGCGCGCCGAGGACGCCGGCCGCCAGAAGCAGGCGATCGTCCTCGACATCGACAACAGCTCCCTGGAGACGGACTTCCACCCGTTCTGGGAGCTGCCGACCCCGGCCATCGCGGACGTGCGCGAGCTCGTCCGCGACGCCCACGCGCGCGGGGTGGCGGTCTTCTTCGTGACCGCGCGGCCGGGGATCATCCACTCCCTGACGGACTGGAACCTGCGGAAGTCCGGTTACCCGGTCGACGGCCTGTACGTGCGGAGCCTGCCCGACCTGTTCGCGGAGGTCAGTACGTACAAGACCGCGAAGCGCGCCGAGATCGAGGCCAAGGGCTACACGATCATCGCGAACATCGGCAACAACACCACCGACCTCGTCGGCGGCCACGCCGAGCGCACCTTCAAGCTCCCGGACTACGGCGGCAAGCTCTCCTAGGGAACGTCCGGCCCGCTAGCGGGTGTTGATGTGGAACTCCATCTTCTCGAAATCGCCGTCGGGAGTCGTACGGACGTAACCGCGGGCGTCCTTGAAGTCGCCCGTGCCGCCGGTGATGGCGACGTCGAACGCGGCGGGTGCCGCTTCCGTGGTGTCGAAGGTGGTGAGGGCCTGGGCGGTGAGCTGTCCGCCCGGTCCCCCGTCCAGGATGAAGGTGCCGACGCAGTTCACGTCGGCCTGGGTCCCGCTGATGCGCACGACGGCGCAGGTGACGCCGTCCCGGCCGACCGTGTCGCCGTTCTTCTCCTTGTAGAGGTCGTCGGCGAACGTGAAGGTCTGGCCGACCTTGGGCGCCGGGGCGCTCTCGTCGCTGTCCGGGCCCGGGACCTCCTTGGAGTAGAGGGTGAACTCGAACCCGTCGCCGTTGTCGGCCTGGACCGGGGCAGCGGCGGCGCCGAAGGCGACGGCCGCGACCGTGCACGCGCCGAGCGCGCCGATCCTCCTGAAGGTGCGGGTCATGTCCTGCCTCCCGTGGGGCTGTGGGGTCCCCCCTCGGCACGCTTCACATTGTCCGACGATCACCGCGCGTTCGCCCGTCCGGGCGAAACCCCCGCCTCCGGGTCGGCCATCATGGCGCCATGCGAGAGAGAGCACTTCCGATACGCGCGGCGGTCCCCGTCGCCCTTGCGGCGGCCGGCCTGCTGCTGACCGGCTGCGGTACGCCCCAGGGCTCCGCGGACCCGGCGACGGCGGCGAAGTCCGCGGCCACGCCCGGCGCGACCGCCACCGAGCGGACGCCCGGGGCGGCGAAGGCGGCGGCCACCCTGGGCGGGCCCGGGACGGTCTGCCCGCTGCCCGTCTCGTTCGCGCTGGCGGAGAAGTGGGAGCCGGAGGCGATCGACGACCCGGAGAACCCGGAGTTCGCGGCGCTCACCCGGCAGGGCCCGGCGGTCGTCCGCTGCGAGGCCGACGGCAAGCCGGCCGGTCACATCGGCTACCTGCGCGTCTGGACGGCGCCCGAGGGCCCCGCGCGGGCCACGCTCGAAGCCTTCGTCAAGGCCGAGAAGAAGACCTCGAAGGTCGCCTACCACGAGACCCGGGCGGGCGCCCTTCCGGCGGTCGAGGTGACGTACACCGTCACCAACGAGCTGATGGAGGAGTCCAAGGAGGAACGGGCCTTCGCCGTCGCCGCCCCCAAGGGCATCGTGATCGTCCACCTCGGCGGGCTCGACACCGACGAGCACCGGGCGATGCTCCCCGCCTACGAACTGGCCAGGACGACCCTGCGGCTCGGCTGAGGCGGACTCGGCCGCGGGGAACTCCGAACGGGGTCAGCAGCCCTCGGGGTAGGTGTAGCTCCTGTCCCAGTAGTTCAGCTGCGCCCACGTCTGGGCACCGACGACACCGTCCACCGAGAGTCCCACACAGTGCTGGAAGGTGTAGACCGCGTCCCGGGTGGCGGGTCCGAAGACGCCGTCCACGTCGACCTTGACCTTGGTCATGCTCCGGTTCAGTTCGCACTGCATCTGCCGCACCGCGAGACCGGTGCTCCCCTGGCTCAGCACGGGCTCCTGACCGGTGTAGGCGCAGGCCGTGGAGATGGCGGCGGACGCGGGGGCGGCGGTGCCGATCCCGGCCATCAGAACGAGTCCGGCGGCCGCGAGGGCGCCGAGGAAGCGCTGGTGCATGGAGGTCCCTCCCTGAGGCCGGCCGCGCCCGCTCACGGGCGGACGGCCGACGAGCCGGCCCGGAGCCTCATGGCTCAGGACCGGCTCGAATCTAGGCAGCCTCCCGGGCCTCCCACAGCACGGGAACGTCCCGACGGCGTCCCGGGATGCCCGGGGCCGCCGCGGCGCGGACGACGGCTCCGGGCTACACGAACCGCTGGTTCGCGGAGCCGTTGCAGCTCTGGAGCCGGACCGGCTCCCTGGCCGCGCCCTGGGTGAGGCAGAGGCCGGTCGCGGCGGCGGGGCGGATCGTGGCGCCGTCGCGGACGAACTTCTGGTTGGCTGCGCCGCTGCAGTTCCAGACGATGAGCGCCTTGCCGGCCTGGTAGACGGCGCCGGGCACGTCCAGGCAGCGGTCCTGGGTGAGCTGGGTGTGCAGGGTCTGCCGGGCGGAGTCGTACCACCAGCTCTGGTTGCGGCCGCCGTGGCAGTCCCAGCCGAGGACGGCGGTGCCGTTGGCGGACTCGGAGGCGTTGACGTCGAGGCAGTTGCCGGTCGCCTCGATCTTCAGCGGCTTGTAGGCGTCGTCCCAGGCGACCGGGAAGAGGGTCGGCGTCCCCGAGGAGTTGACGTCGGCGCAACCGGCCTCGCGGAGACCCGAGTTGTAGATCTGGGTCAGACAGGAGGCGAAGGCGGCGTGGCCGCTCTTGTTGGGGTGGAAGGACTGGCGGGTGGTGTTCTCGTCGATCCCGCCGGGCTTGGAGAGGTCGATGAAGAGGCCCCGGGCCCAGGTGTCCTCCATGCAGACCTCGTGGCCGTGGAAGAGCCGCGAGTTGTCGAGGTAGACGGCTCCGGTGTCGGCCGCGGCCTTGCGCATGCCGCGCTCGAAGGCGGGGACGGCGGTGTTGCGGCCCCACTTGGTGTCGGAGTCGTAGCCCATGCCGCCGCAGGTGAGCTTGCCCGGGAAGTTCGGGTTGTCGTAGAAGTCGGGGCCGATGGGGCTGGGGTAGCCCATGACGACGAGCTTGTAGTCGCCGTCGGCGTATCCGGCGTCGCGCATGACGGTCTTGAGGTCGCGCACGGTCTGCTCGACCTTGGGGACGAGTCCGTCGACGCGGGCCTGCCAGCCGGGGGCGTACTTCGGCTCGCAGGTGCCCTGGCTGAGCACGAAGCGGGTGACGCAGTCGGTCATGACCGGGCCGAACTGGAGGTCGTCGTTGGCGCCGGCGACGAGCAGGACCATCTTGATCCGGGTGTTGCGGGCCTTGATGGCGAGGTTGTCGCTCTGGACCAGCTCGTCGGCGTACTGCTTGGAGCCGCCGATCCGGATGTTGCCGGTGTACGCGCCGGAGCAGGCCACGTTGAAGGTGAGGTCGGCGGGGATCCCGGTGCGGTGGATCGCGGCGTCGGGCGAGCGGTGGCACCAGTTGGTGGGGCCGTTCGTGGGTGACTCGTAGCTGCCCACGCCCTCGCCGGAGATCTCGCTGTCGCCGAGGGAGATGAGTCCGGTCTTGCGCTGGGCGAGCGGGCGCTCGGCCGGGTCGCCGTAGATCCTGGTCGCCTCGGCGGCGCGGATCGCCTCCAGCTCGGGGGAGAGCGGTGTGGAGGTGATTCCGGCCGTGGTGCTCGTGTCGACCGCGCCGGCGGGGGCGGCGGCGGTCATGCTGCCGAGGGCGGCCGCGGCCGCCGCGACGGCTGCGACAGGCCAGCGGAGTCTGTACCTGGTGCGCTTCATTGCGCCTCCTGGAAGTGGGGTTACCCACGGTTTTTACTGGCCGGTACGCGCCTTGGGAATACATCGAACAAGACAAGTGCTCATCTTTTTCGGGGGGTTCGGGGAGTCGACCCCCCGACCAGCACAGGAGGCTGACTCACCATGAGCAAGGACGACGGATACCGGATCGAGCACGACTCGATGGGCGAGGTGCGGGTCCCCGCCCACGCCAAGTGGCGGGCGCAGACGCAGCGGGCGGTGGAGAACTTCCCGATCTCGGGCCAGCGCCTGGAGCGCGCCCACATCGAGGCCCTGGCCCGGATCAAGGCCGCAGCGGCCAAGGTCAACGCCGAGCTCGGCGTCATCGACGAGGACCGCGCGCAGGCCATCGTCTCGGCCGCCGAGGAGGTCGCCGAGGGCCGCTGGGACGAGCACTTCCCGGTGGACGTCTTCCAGACCGGCTCCGGCACCTCGTCCAACATGAACACCAACGAGGTCATCGCCACCCTCGCCACCGAGCGCCTCCCCGAGGGCCGCGCGGTCCACCCCAACGACCATGTGAACGCCTCCCAGTCGTCCAACGACGTCTTCCCGTCCTCCATCCACATCGCGGCCACCGGCGCCGTCACCCACGACCTGATCCCGGCCCTCGACCACCTGGCCACCGCCCTGGAGCGAAAATCGGCCGAATTCGCGACGGTGGTGAAGTCCGGCCGTACGCACCTGATGGACGCCACCCCGGTCACCCTCGGCCAGGAGTTCGGCGGCTACGCGGCCCAGATCCGCTACGGCGTCGAGCGGCTCCGCGGCGCGCTCCCCCGCCTCGCCGAACTCCCCCTGGGCGGTACGGCGGTGGGCACCGGCATCAACACCCCGGCCGGCTTCTCCGCCGCCGTCATCGCCGAGGTCGCCCGCGCGACCGGCCTGCCGCTGACCGAGGCCCGCGACCACTTCGAGGCGCAGGGCGCCCGGGACGGCCTGGTCGAGACGTCCGGCCAGCTCCGTACCCTCGCCGTCTCCCTCACCAAGATCGCCAACGACCTGCGCTGGATGGCCAGCGGCCCGCGCACCGGCCTCGCCGAGATCGAGCTCCCCGACCTCCAGCCCGGCTCGTCGATCATGCCGGGCAAGGTCAACCCGGTGATCCCCGAGGCGGTCCTCATGGTCGCCGCCCAGGTGACCGGAAACGACACCACGGTCGCGGTGGCCGGCGCCGCCGGGAACTTCGAGCTCAACGTGATGCTCCCCGTGATGGCCAAGAACCTCCTGGAGTCCGTACGCCTCCTGGCCAACGCCTCCCGGCTGCTCGCCGACCGCACGGTCGACGGCATCACCGCCAACGTCGAGCGCGCCCGCGAGTACGCCGAGTCCTCGCCCTCCGTCGTCACCCCGCTGAACAAGTACATCGGGTACGAGGAGGCCGCCAAGGTCGCCAAGAGGTCCCTCGCAGAACGCCGGACGATCCGCGAGGTCGTCCTCGACTCCGGCTACGTCGAGCGCGGCGACCTCACCGTCGAGCAGCTGGACGAGGCCCTCGACGTCCTGCGCATGACCCGCCCCTAGGACGGGCCCCCGGCGTCGTCACCGCTGACTCATCCGTGACCTGTACCGCAGCGGTCGTGGGAGCGCGCCCCTAAGATCTGGCCATGACAGGATCGGGCGGCTCTCAGCACTGGGCGCCGGGGGATCACATCCTCTGGCGCTACCGCGGCAACGGCACCGGAGAGGTGCACATCTGCCGGCCGGTGACGGTCGTGCGGGACACGCCTGAGCTGCTCGCGGTCTGGATGGCGCCGGGCACCGAATGCGTACGTCCCGTGCTCGCCGACGGCACCCCGGTGCACGACGAGCCGCTCGCCACCCGGTACACGGCGCCGCGCACCACGGAACGCGCGCGGTGGTTCGGCAGCGGGGTGCTGAAGCTGGCCCGGCCCGGCGAGCCGTGGTCGGTGTGGCTGTTCTGGGAGCGCGGCTGGCGCTTCCGCAGTTGGTACGTGAACCTGGAGGAGCCGCGGGTCCGGTGGTCCGGCGGCCTCGACTCCGAGGACCACTTCCTCGACATCTCCGTCTACCCGGACCGCAGCTGGCTGTGGCGGGACGAGGACGAGTTCGCCCAGGCCCAGCGGTCCGGCCTGATGAGCCCGGAACAGGCGGACCGGGTACGGGCCGCCGGGCAGCGGGCGGTGGAGCGGATCCAGGAGTGGGGCGCGCCGTTCGCGGACGGCTGGGAGGACTGGCGGCCGGATCCGGCATGGAAGGTTCCGGCGCTGCCGGCCGACTGGGACCGCACTCCGGCGCACACGGCACCGTGAGACCCTTGATGCGCCCCCGGGGTTCAAACGTAGGATCGTCCTCCGCACGGCAGAAGCGGACCGGACAGCCCGTCGGACCGACCGGACAGCACGTCAACGACTCAGTACGGCGCAGGACCTGACCACAAGTCATCCACGAGGGGGAGAACAGTGCCGGACCTGTGCCCGGGTGTTCCGACCCCTGCCGTTGCCGCATCGCGCGGAGCGTCCACATCCGCTGCATACGAGGGGTTTATCCCTGCCGAAGGCGCGGCATCGGCGAGAAGAGCGAGTGCATCGCACCACCGGCCCGGACGGACGGAACCCCACGCGTGACGGAGCATCCCACCTCCCACGAAGGCCGGCAGCCCCTGGCTGCCCGGCCGCAGGAACGCGCGCGCCCTCGCCAGGAGGCGGCGGCCGGCCTGCCCTCCGACGTGCCCGCCCAGCCGGGCGGCCCGGCGGGCCGGACGGCCCCCTCCCCCGGCCCGGACGCGCCGGCGGCGCCCGGCCGCCCGACGGTGCCCGGCCCCGCCGCGGCGCCCCCCGCCGCCTCCGGCGGCCCCACGAGTGCGAGCGGTACGGGCCCCGGCTCTCCCGGCGTCCCGCAGAACCCCGGCCCCCCGGGCGGGACGGGTACCCCCGGCGGTCCTGGGGCGGTCGCCGTCGCCGTGGCGCCGCAGCCGCCCGGCGGAGCGCGGAGCGGGGACACCGCGGCCCGGCGCGAGGGCGACCGGCTGCGGTTCGTCGGCGCCGCGACCCGGCGGATCGCGCGCGGCATCGACCTGGACGAGATCGTGCTCGGCCTGTGCCGGGCCACCGTGCCGACCTTCTCCGACGAGATCCTGGTGTACCTGCGCGATCCGCTGCCGGTGGGCGACGAGCGGCCGGTGGCGCCGTTCGTGCTGCGGCTGCGCCGTACCGACCGGCTCCGGTTAAGCGATCTGGAGGGCGAGGAGCTGGTCCTCGTACCCGATCCCGACCCGACCCCCGCGGCCGAACTCTGCGAGGTGCGGTCCGGGGGTGCGCTGGCCGAGGTGCTGCGCGGGGTGCGGCCGGTGTTCGGCGACTCCGCGGCCGCGAAGACCGCGCTGAGCGAGCTGCTCGGCCCGGACCATCCGCTGCCGGGCGGGCTGCGGGCGGTCCTCGCGCCGCTGCGCGGCCGGCGCCGGGTGATCGGCGCGGCCGTCTTCCTGCGCCGCGCCGAGCGGGCCGGCTTCGAGCCGAACGACCTGCTGGTCGCGGCGCAGCTGGCCACGCACACCGCGCTCGGCATCGACAAGGCCGTGCTCTACGGCCGCGAGGCGTACATCGCGGACGAGCTCCAGCGGACGATGCTGCCGGACTCGCTGCCGCAGCCGACCGGCGTGAAGCTGGCCTCCCGCTATCTGCCGGCCGCCGAGACGGCCCGGGTGGGCGGCGACTGGTACGACGCGATCCCGCTTCCCGGCAGCAGGGTCGCGCTGGTCGTCGGCGACGTCATGGGCCACTCCATGACCTCGGCCGCCATCATGGGCCAGCTGCGCACCACCGCGCAGACCCTGGCCGGCCTCGACCTGCCGCCGCAGGAGGTCCTGCACCACCTGGACGAGCAGGCGCAGCGGCTCGGCCAGGACCGGATGGCGACCTGCATGTACGCGGTGTACGACCCCGTCTCGCACCGGATCACCGTGGCCAACGCGGGCCATCCGCCGCCGATACTGCTCCACCTGGGCGGCCGGGCCGAGGTGCTGCGGGTGCCGCCCGGCGCCCCGATCGGGGTCGGCGGCGTCGACTTCGAGGCGGTGGAGCTGGACGCCCCGGCGGGTGCCACGCTGCTGCTGTACACGGACGGTCTGGTCGAGTCCCGGCTTCGGGACGTGTGGACCGGGATCGAGCAGCTGCGGGAGCGCCTGGCGGCGACCGCGCAGCTGACCGGCCCGGACCATTCGCCGCCCCTTGAGGCGCTCTGCGACGACGTCCTCGACATGCTGGGTCCGGGCGACCGGGACGATGACATCGCGCTGCTGGCGGCCCGGTTCGACGGGATCGCGCCGAGCGACGTGGCGTACTGGTTCCTGGAGCCGGAGGACGCGGCACCGGGGCGGGCCCGGCGGCTCGCCCGGCGGGCGCTCGCCCGCTGGGACCTGGAGGAGCTGACAGACTCGGTCGAGCTGCTGATCAGCGAGGTCGTGACGAACGCCGTGCGGTACGCGGAGCGTCCGGTGACCCTGCGGCTGCTGCGGACGGACGTGCTGCGCTGCGAGGTCGGCGACGACTCCCCGCAGCTGCCGCGGCAGCGGCGGGCGCGGGACACCGACGAGGGCGGGCGTGGTCTGTTCCTGGTGAACCGGCTGGCCCGCCGGTGGGGGGCGACCCGGCTCTCGGGCGGCAAGGTGGTCTGGTTCGAGCTGGCCACCCGGAGCTGAACGGGCCCGTTCCCGGACGACGGTGAAGGCCGGACCCCTCGTGGGGTCCGGCCTTCGCCGTGTGGTCGCTACTGCCCCGGGCGGCTGTCGCTGCCCTGGCCGGGATCGGCGGTGTCCGGCGGCTCGATCGTCGTCGGCGGGGCCGGCGGCTCGGTCGTCGGCTTCTCGGTGGGCGTCGGCGGCGTGGTGACGGGGTTCGTCGGCGGCGGCGTGGTGGCCCTCGTCGGCGGGGCCGTCGGGTCCGGGGACGCGGTGGTCGGCTCCTCGGTGGGCTCCTGCGTGGGGGCCTCGGTGGTCGCCGTCGGGTCCGGGTAGGTGCCGTCGTCGGAGGAGCTGTCGGTCTCCAGGTCGAAGGAGGCGTCCGAGCCGCCGTTCAGCGCGCGCTCGGTGTAGTCGCCCCAGATCAGGGCGGGGGTACGGCCACCGTTGGCGCGGCCCGGGTTGATGGTGTCGGTCAGGGTGACCTGGTTGCCCTTGGCGTCCTCGCCGAAGAGGCCGACGGCGGTGACGAGTTCGGGCGTGTAGCCGACGAACCAGGCGGAACGGTTGTTCTCGGAGGTGCCGGTCTTGCCGGCGGCCTCGTAGTTTCCGGCGGCGCGGGTGCCGGAGCCGCTGCGGACGACGCCGGTCATGGCCTTGGTGGCGGTGTCGGCGGCCTCGCGGGTGATGACCTGCTCGCCGATCCCCTTGGTGGGTTCGACCGTGCGGTCGCGGTGGGCGGCGGCCTTCACCAGGACCGGGGTGACCTTGCGGCCGTGGTTGTCGAGGGTGGCGTAGGCGCCGGCCATGTCCATGGTGGAGGCGCCCATGGTGCCGAGGGACATGGCGGGCGACTCGGGGAAGTCCCGGCCGTCCTTCATGCCGAGGGCGAGGGCGGTCTTCTTGGTCTTGCCCGGGCCGACATCGACGATCATCTGGGCGTAGACCGAGTTGATCGAGCTGTTGGTGGCCTTCTGGACGCTGACGGGGCCGTAGTCGTCGTCGTCCTCGTTCTCGGGCGCGAAGGGGATGTCGCTGCCGACGACGGGGCGGCGGCTGTTGCCGTCGTAGACCGTGCCGAGGCCGATCTGGCGTCCGTCCTGGGTCACCGAGTGGTTGTCGATGGCGGAGGCGAGGACGATCGGCTTGAAGGTGGAGGCGGGCTGGTAGTCGCGGCGGGTGGCGTTGGACATCCAGTGCTCGGTGGCGCCGACGCCGCCGTACAGGGCGACGACCGCGCCGGTCTTCGGGTCGACGGAGGTGGCGCCGGCCTGGACGGTGGCCTGCTTCTTGTCGCCCTTGCGGTCGAGCTTGGCCTCCAGCTGCTTGTCGACCGCCTTGACGAGGTCCTTCTGCTTCTTCTCGTCGATGTTGAGGGTGATCGTCCAGCCGCCGGCCTTGATGTCCTCCTCGCTGACGCCCTGGCGCATGAGCTCCTGGTTGGCGGCCTCGACGAGGTAGCCGGTCTGGCCTTCCATGCCGGGGGCGGGCTTGGGCTTCTGCGGGACGGGGAACTTCATGCCGGCGCGCTCGGAGGCGCCGAGCCAGCCCTCGCCGACCATGTTGTCGAGGACGTAGTTCCAGCGCTGTTCGACGAGCTTGCGGCCGGTGGCGCTGGCGGAGTTCCAGTCGTACTGGTTGGGCGCCTGGAGCAGCGAGGCGAGGTAGGCGCCCTGGGCGGTGGTGAGCTGGGTGGCGTCGACGCCGTAGTACGAGCGGGCGGCGGCCTGGATGCCGTAGGCGCTGCGGCCGTAGTAGCTGGTGTTCATGTAGCCGGCGAGGATGTCGCTCTTGCTCATCTCGTCGTCGACCTTGATGGCGATGACCATTTCCTTGAGCTTGCGGGTCGCCGTCTGGTCCTGGCTCAGGTAGTAGTTCTTGACGTACTGCTGGGTGATCGTCGAACCGCCCTGCTTGCCCTTGCCGGTGAGGGTGGACCAGGCGGCGCGGGTGGTGCCCTTGATGTCGACGCCGTTGTCCCGGTAGAAGGACTTGTTCTCGGCGGCGACGAACGCCTTCTGGACCTGGGCGGGGATCTTCTCCAGGCCGACGATCTCGCGGTTGATCTCGCCGGTGCGGGCGAGGATCTTGCCGTTGGAGTACTTGTAGATGTTGCTCTGCATCGTCGCCTCGGCGTTGGCCGAGGGCACCGGGACCAGCAGGTAGACGACGTAGAGGGCGCCCATGGCGAGCAGGCAGCACACGAAGAAGGTGCCCAGCAGCTTCCTCCAGGTGAAGAGGCGGCGTATGCCGCGCTTCTTCGCCTTGCTCTTGTCGGGTCGGCCCATGGGTCCTGTCGCTCCGCTCGTCGTGTGTCCCGGCGTCCCGGTGTCGTGTGGCGCCACGCCGGATCAGCTCAGCAAGCTAACACCGGCGAGGCGGACAAAGGACAACCGATCACGCCTTTTCATGACGTGACAATCAGCACCCACGCCCAGAGGAACCGACGCTCGCGGGGGCCGTCCGGTTGCGTGAGGGACTGATTCCGTTTAGTGATCCGCCGTCGTGAACCTGGCTATACACCGTGCGTATACACCCCGTGTACAGTGACCTCCATGTCCATCGGTCACACCCTCCTGGGACTCCTGGAGTCCGGCCCGCGCCACGGCTACGACCTCAAGCGCGCCTTCGACGACACGTTCGGCCACGACCGGCCGCTCCACTACGGCCAGGTCTACTCGACCATGTCCAGGCTCCTGAAGAACGGCCTCGTCGTCGTCGACGGCATCGAGGCCGGCGGCGGCCCCGAGCGGAAGCGGTACGCGATCACCGAGGCCGGCATCACCGATGTCACCCAGTGGCTCGCCACCCCCGAGAAGCCCGAGCCGTACCTCCAGTCGACGCTCTACACCAAGGTCGTCCTGGCCCTCCTCACCGGCCGCGGGGCCGCCGAGCTCCTCGACACCCAGCGCTCCGAGCACCTGCGCCTGATGCGCGAGCTCACCCGTCGCAAGAAGGACGGCGACCTCGCCGACCAGCTCATCTGCGACCACGCCCTCTTCCACCTGGAAGCCGACCTGCGCTGGCTGGAACTGACCGCCGCCCGCCTCGACCGGCTCGCCGAGGAGATCCGCCGATGACCGCCACCCCGCTGCTCCGCGCCACCGGCCTCGCCAAGACCTACGGACCGACCCCCGCGCTCGCCGGAGCCGACTTCTCCCTCCGGGCCGGCGAGGTCGTCGCCGTCATGGGCCCCTCCGGCTCCGGCAAGTCGACGCTCCTGCACTGCCTGGCCGGAATCGTGCGCCCCGACGCCGGCACCATCACCTACGACGGGCGCGAGCTCACCGCCCTCTCCGACACCGCGCGCAGCGCCCTGCGCCGTACCGACTTCGGCTTCGTCTTCCAGTTCGGCCAGCTCGTCCCCGAACTGACCTGCGTCGAGAACGTGGCACTCCCGCTCCGGCTGAACGGCGAGAAGCGGAAGACCGCCGAGGCCAGGGCCGCCGAATGGCTCGCCCGCCTCGAGGTCGACGACACCGCGGCCAAGCGCCCCGGCGAGATATCCGGCGGCCAGGGCCAGCGCGTGGCCGTCGCCCGCGCGCTCGTCACCGCCCCGCGGGTGATCTTCGCCGACGAACCGACCGGCGCCCTCGACTCCCTCAACGGCGAGCGCGTCATGCGCCTGCTCACCGACGCCTCCCGGGACACCGGCGCCGCCGTCGTCCTCGTCACCCACGAGGCCCGGGTCGCCGCCTACTCCGACCGCGAGGTCGTCGTGCGGGACGGGTCCGTCCGGGACGCGGAGTGGGTGGCATGACGCTCCGCACCTGGGCCCGCGACCTGACGCTCGGCGCCCGGTTCGCGTGCACCGGCGGCCGCTCCGGACTGCTCCGTACCGTGCTGACCGCGGTCGGCGTCGGCTTCGGCGTCACCCTGCTGCTGCTCGCCGCCTCCTTCCCGAACATGCTCTTCCAGCGGGAAGTACGGGAGTCCGTCCGCGCCGTCGACGCCAGTTCGCAGGTCACCGAAGCGCGCCCCGACTCCTTTCTCCACCTCACCCGGAACACCGTCTACCGCGACGACACCATCAGCGGCCTGCTGCTCCGCCCCGAGGGCGACGCGCCCCCGCTGCCGCCCGGCGCGCCCGCGTACCCCAAGACCGGCGAGATGCTGGTCTCCCCCGCGCTCGGGAAACTGCTCGGCTCCCCCGAGGGCGCGCTGCTCAAGGAACGGCTCCCCTACAAGATCGCCGGGACGATCGGGCCCGCCGGTCTCATCGGCCCCGCCGAACTGCGGTACGTCGCCCACGTCGACTTCCTGAACACGGACAACTTCGACGGGCGCGGCGACCGCTACGGCTGGTCGGTCCCCGAGGAACCGATGAACGCGTTCCTCATCCTCCTGGTCGTCGTGGCCTGCGTCGTCCTCCTGCTGCCCGTGCTCGTGTTCATCGCGACCGCCGTCCGCTTCGGCGGCGAACAGCGCGACCGGCGGCTGGCCGCGCTGCGCCTGGTCGGCGCCGACACCGCCATGACCCGGCGGATCGCGGCCGGCGAGTCCCTCGCGGGGGCGCTGCTCGGCCTCCTCGCGGGACTCGGCTTCTTCGTGGCGGCCCGGCAGTTCGCCGGGACCTTCACCATCTGGGACGTCAACGCCTACCCCTCCGACGTCGTGCCGATGCCCGCGCTCGCGGTGCTCGTCCTCGCCGCCGTGCCGGTCGCCTCCGTCGTGGTCACCCTCTTCGCGCTGCGCGGGGTGGCGATCGAACCGCTCGGCGTCGTCCGCACCTCCACCCCGCGCCGCCGCAGGCTGTGGTGGCGGCTGCTGCTGCTCGCCGTCGGCACGGCCTTCCTCGTCCCGCTCATCGGCGACGTCCGGATGTCCGAGACCAGCATCGACTCGGCCGGCGTGGTGACCGGCACCACGCTCGCCCTCATCGGCCTCACCACGGTGCTTCCGTGGCTCGTCGAGGCGGTGGTGAAGCGGCTGCACACGGGCCCCGTGTCCTGGCAGCTCGCCGTCCGCAGGCTCCAGCTGAGCAGCGGCACGGCGGCCCGCGCGGTCAGCGGCATCGTCGTCGCGGCGACCGGGGCGATCGCCCTCCAGATGCTCTTCGGCGCGATGGAGCGCGAGTTCACCCGGTTCAGCGGCGAGGACACCACCCGCGCCCAGATCGTGATCGGCGCCGACGCCGACAACGCCGGGGAGGCCCGCGGGATCATCGACCGCGTCGCCGCCACGAAGGGCGTGGCCGGGGCGACCGGTGTCGTCGAGTCGCGCGTCTGGCGGCCCGGCCCCCTGAAGAACGGCGAGGAGTTCTCCCCGACGGCCTCGCTCCGGGTCGGCGACTGCGCCTCCCTCCGGGAGTTCGCCGCGCTGCCCTCCTGCGCGGACGGCGACGTCTTCGTCTTCCTCGCGCACGGCAAGCAGGGCAACCCGGACGACTCCTACGTCACCCGGACGGCACGGCCGGGCGCCACGGTCGCCCTGCGCGACCCGCACCCGCACCCGAGCGCGCCGAAGCGCCCGAAGGGCCCGCCGCCGCAGTGGCGGATCCCCGCCGGCGCCAAGGTCGTCGACGCCCGCACCGACCCGACGGGCATGTACCAGTTCGGGATCCTCGCCACCCCGAAGGCGGTCGGCGCCGCGGTGCTCGACGCGCCCGAGGCGCTGGCCATGGTCCGGCTCGACCCGGCCGTGCCGGACGCCGCCGACCGGGTACGGAACACGGCGGACGCCATCGACCGGACGTCCTGGGTCCGCACCCTGAAGGACACCGAGCGCGACGCCGCGTTCTCCAGCGTCCGCACCGGCATCCTCGTCGGCTCCACCCTCACGATGCTGCTGGTCGCGGCCTCGCTCCTGGTCACCACCCTGGAGCAGCTCAGGGACCGCAAGCGGCTGCTCTCCTCGCTGATCGCCTTCGGTACCCGGCGCTCCACCCTCAGCTGGTCGGTGCTCTGGCAGACGGCCGTCCCGATCCTCCTCGGGCTGGTCCTCGCCGTGGCGGGCGGCCTCTGCCTCGGCCTGGTCCTGCTGAAGATGGGCGGCCTGCCGGTCGTCGACTGGTGGGGCTTCGTGCCCATCGTCGGCATCGGCCTCGCGCTCATCGCGGCCGTGACGCTGCTGAGCATGCCCTTCCTGTGGCGGCTGATGCGCGCGGACGGCCTGCGCACGGAGTGACCCGGCCGGGCCGCCCTGAGTGACCCGGGGGTCAGTCGCCGGTGCCCACCACGCGTACGGGAAGCCCCTTCATGTCCTCCCTGAGCGCGTCCGCCAGCTGCTCGAACTCGGCGTGGCGGGCGGCTCCGGAGCGCATGGCGAGGGCGATCCGGCGGGTGGGCGCGGGCTCGGCGAAGAGGCCGGTCCAGAGGGCGTTGTTGCGGGCGGTCTCGACGGTGACGGCGGTGCTCGGCAGCAGCGTCACGCCGAGCCCGCCCGCCACCAGCTGCACCAGGGTGGAGAGCCCGGCAGCCGTGGTGGTGACCTCGGCGCCGTCGGTGCGGCCGGCCTCCCGGCAGATGTCGAGGGCCTGGTCGCGCAGGCAGTGGCCCTCGTCGAGGAGGAGCAGCCTGAGCTCCTTGAGGGCCTCGCGCGGGATGTCGTCGCGCCCGGCGAGCGGGTGCCCCTCGGGGGTGACCAGGACGAAGTCCTCGTCGAAGAGCGGGAGTTCGGTGACGCCGGGCACGCCGAGCGGCACGGCGAGCAGCAGCAGGTCGAGCCGGCCCGCGGCGAGCCCCTCCAGGAGCGTGGCGGTCTGCTCCTCGTGGACCTGGAGGTCGAGGTCCGGGTAGCGCCGGTGGACCAGGCGGAGCACGGTGGGCAGCAGGTACGGCGCCACGGTGGGGATCACGCCGAGCCGCAGGACCCCGGTGAACGGGGCCTGGGCCGCCTCGGCCTCCTCCATCAGCTCCGCGACCGCGTCGAGGACGGCCCGGGCGCGGACCGCGAGCCGCTCCCCGGCGGGCGAGAGCAGCACCTTTCTCGTCGTACGCTCAAGGAGCTGGACACCGAGTGCCTCTTCGAGAGCCGAAACCGCGCCCGAGAGCGCGGGCTGGCTCATGCCGATGGCCGCCGCCGCGTCGCGGAAGTGCAGATGCTCGGCGACCGCGGCGAAGGCTCTGAGCTGCGAGAGGCTCGGCTGCTTGCCTCGGTGCGGAGTGTGCGGGGTGCTGTACGGGGACGCCACTGATAACCACCTTCGATCAACACGAACCACTCTAGCTATTTCACTGATCAATGCACTCCGTGCCATGCTGTGATTCGTCCAACCCCCACGGAAGACCCCAAAAGGGACCCTTCCCGTTGTGCAAGGAGAGCGCGTGCTCACTGTCGGTGACAAGTTCCCCACCTACGACCTGACCGCCTGCGTGTCGCTGGAGAGCGGCAAGGAGTTCGAGCAGATCGACCACAAGGCCTACGAGGGCAAGTGGCGCGTGGTGTTCTTCTGGCCGAAGGACTTCACCTTCGTCTGCCCCACCGAGATCGCCGCCTTCGGCAAGCTGAACGACGAGTTCGCCGACCGCGACGCCCAGATCCTCGGCGTCTCCGGCGACTCCGAGTTCGTCCACCACGCCTGGCGCAAGGACCACGCCGACCTGCGTGACCTGCCCTTCCCGATGCTCGCCGACTCGAAGCACGAGCTCATGCGCGACTGCGGCGTCGAGGGCGCGGACGGCTTCGCCCAGCGTGCCGTCTTCATCGTGGACCCGAACAACGAGATCCAGTTCACCATGGTGACCGCGGGCTCCGTCGGCCGTAACCCCAAGGAGGTCCTGCGGGTCCTCGACGCCCTGCAGACCGACGAGCTCTGCCCCTGCAACTGGAACAAGGGCGAGGGCACCCTCGACGCCGCCGCGCTCCTCTCCGGCGAGTAAGGGCGACCCGAACATGGCTCTCGACGAACTCAAGTCCGCCATACCGGACTTCGCCAAGGACCTGAAGCTGAACCTCGGCTCGGTCATCGGCAACAGCGACCTTCCGCAGCAGCAGCTGTGGGGCACCGTCCTCGCCTGCGCGATCGCCTCGCGCTCGCCGAAGGTCCTCAAGGAGCTGGAGCCCGAGGCCCAGGCCAACCTGAAGCCCGAGGCGTACCAGGCCGCCAAGTCCGCCGCCGCGATCATGGCGATGAACAACGTCTTCTACCGGACCCGGCACCTCCTGTCGGACCCCGAGTACGGGACGCTGCGCGCCGGTCTGCGGATGAACGTCATCGGCAACCCGGGCGTCGAGAAGGTCGACTTCGAGCTGTGGTCGCTGGCCGTCTCCGCGATCAACGGCTGCGGCCAGTGCCTGGACTCGCACGAGCAGGTCCTGCGCCAGGCCGGTGTCGACCGCGCCACCATCCAGGAGGCCGTGAAGATCGCCGCGGTCATCCAGGCGGTCGGCGTCACGCTGGACGCCGAGGCCGTCCTCGCCGAGTAGGGCGAACAGGCCGACGTCGTACGAGAAGGGCCCCGGGACATCGCGTCCCGGGGCCCTTCCGTCACTTCCTGAGCGCCTTCAGCAGCGCGAGCGCGTCCTGCGTCAACGGCACGTCGATGCCGGACAGGTCGACGGGCGGCCCGGTGTCGACCGGCTTCCCGTCCACTTCCAGACCGGTCTGGGTGTAGATCTGCAGTTCGAGTTCGGCCTGGCCGTCGAGGACCATGAGCTTGCCGCCCTGGCCCTGCTCGTCGTCGAAGAAGGCCTGCTCGCCGACCCCGCCGATCTTCTGGAGCACGCCGAACTGCTGCGCCCGCGCCGCGAACTCGGGCCCCGGGTCGATGATCTTGTGCAGGGTGTACCTGATGTAGACGCTCGGCCCGGTCTGCTCGTCGTCGAAGGTGATCTGACAGCTGGACTCGCTGAGCGCGGGCTCGTCCAGGTTCGGACCGAAGGACACCGGCGAGACCTGCTTGCCGAGGGCGGCGGTGAGCGCCTTGACCTTCGCGGCGTCGCAGAGCTTCTCCACCGGCTTGTACCCGCCGAGGTCCGGGCCCGGCTCCTTCTTCAGCCCGTACGCGAGGAGCCCGCCGCCCCAGACCGCCGAGGCGAGCACCGCGCCGCCGAGCGCCCACACCCAGTGCCGCCGGGCGCGCGGCGGCCGGGGCGGCGGTGTCTCGGTGAGCACCTCGGGCTCGTCGAACTCCGTACCGCCCACGAACTCGGGTTCCGATATCACTTGCCGTCCCCCTTCGTGGCGAGGGTGCCGGGCGCCGGCGTCGGGGCGACCTCGAAGGCGGTCGCGCCGCGCGGCTCCGGCGTACTGCGCAGGGCCTGCTCGGTGGTGTACGCGCGGAGGTAGCCGACGACCGTGTTGGCGACGGCCACGAGCGGGACGGCGACGACCGCGCCGCCGATGCCGGCGGTCAGACCGCCGGCCGCGACCGCGAGGACGACGGCGAGCGGGTGGACCCGCACCGCGCGGCCCAGGATGAACGGCTGGAGGACGTGTCCCTCGATCTGCTGGACGGCGAGGACGACCACGAGCACCATCAGCGCGGTGAAGAGCCCGTTGGTGACCAGGGCGACGACGACCGCGAGGGCGCCGGAGACGACGGCACCGACCAGCGGGATGAAGGCGAACAGGAAGATGAAGACGGCGAGCGGCACGGCCATCGGCACTTCGAGGAACCAGAGTCCGAGGCCGATGAAGACGGCGTCGATCAGCGCGACGAGGACCGTGCCCCGCACGTAGGCGGTGAGGGTGCGCCAGGCGCGCGGGCCGGCGCCCGCGACGCCCGGCCGGGCCTGGGCGGGCACCAGCTTGAGCGTCCACTCCCAGACCTTCTTCCCGTCGTAGAGCAGGAAGAGCGTCGAGAACATGGCGAGCAGGATGCCGGTCATCGCCTCGACGACGACGGTGACGCCCTGGAGTCCGACCTGGGTGATCTGCTCGGCGTTGGCGCCGACGGAGTCGCTGAGGTTCTTCGCGATGCCGTTGATCTGCTGCTCGGTGACGTGGAAGGGGCTGTTGAGGAGCCCGCGCTTGAGCTCCTCGATGCCGTTCTTGACCTGGTCGGACAGGTTGTCGATGTTGTCCATGACCTGCCAGACCACGAACCAGCCGACCAGGCCCATCACGACGAACCCCGAGACGGCCGTGACGGCGGTGGCGAGCCCGCGCGGCAGGCCCTTCCTGCGCAGCATGGCCACGGTGGGCTGGAGCAGGGCGGTGACCAGGAGCGCGGCGACGAAGGCGAGGACGACCAGCTGGACGGAGCTGATCACCTTCATCAGCACCCAGACCGTGCCGGCGAGGACGAGCAGCCGCCAGCCCGCCTCGGCCGCGACCCGCATCCCCCAGGGGATCGCGGCGACGGGGTCGGGGCGCGCGGCGACGGCCGGCGCGTAGGAGGGCGGCGCGGGCACGGAGCGGCTCTGCTCGGCGGGCGCGGTCTCGGCCGCCGGTGCCGCCTCGGTGTCGGGGAGGGGCGCGGCGGTGTCCGGGTCGGAGTCCGGCCCTTCGGGCACGGCCGCGCGCGGTGCGTCGTGCGGGACTTCGCGAGGGGTCTCGTACGGCGGGCCGAGCGGATCTTCCCGCTCGGCCTCGGCACGGCGCTCGTCGAGTCGTTCTCCCATGCGGCTCAGGCTCTCGCCCAGCCGGCCCAGCCAGCGTGGCACTCCGGACATCTCTTTCCTCTTTCCCCCGCCGGTCCGTCCCGTAGGTCCCGTCCCCGCCCGCTCGGTCCTCCTCGCGAACCTACACGCAAGAAGCCCCTCACCGTAGGACGGTGAGGGGCTTCCCGGGGTTGAGCGCGGTGCCTAGTACCAGCGGTTGGCCTGCCAGAACGACCAGGCGCCACACGGGCTGCCGTAACGGCTGTCCATGTAGTTGAGGCCCCACTTGATCTGGGTGGCCGGGTTGGTCTGCCAGTCGGCGCCGGCGGACTGCATCTTGTAGCCCGGCAGGGCCTGCACGAGACCGTAGGCGCCCGAAGAGGCGTTGGTCGCACGGTAGTTCCAGCCGGACTCGTGGTCCACGATGTTGCTGAAGCACTGGAACTGCGAGGCCGGGATCATCTGGCGGGCGATCGCCTTGACCTCGGCGATGGTGTACGAGCCCTGCGCGGAGAAGGTGGAGGCGTCGCGGACGGAGTCGCGGCTGGCGCGCTCGGCGGCGTCCTTGCGCTCCTTCTCGGCCTTGGCTGCCTTGTCGGCCGCTTCCTTCTTCGCCTCGGCGTCCTTGGCGGCGCGGAGCCGGGCCGATTCCTCGGCGGACTTCCTCGCAGCCGAATCGGCGGCGGCGGCCTGGACATCGGCCTGCTCCGAGAGGGACGCGACCTGTACCTGGGCCTGGCTGCCCGCGGGGATGTCCGCGAGCAGGGTGGCGTCGGCCGCGGCGGCCTCGAAGTTGTCGTCCGAGGGCTGAACGGCGTTACCCGACGCAACGCCAACGACGGCGCCGACGGTGGTGACCGCAGTGGCCGAAGCCACCGCGAATCCCCGGACCGAGATCCGGCTCACACGGTTTCCTTCCAGCACGCCCGCACAGGTGACCACGCGGGCGAAATCTTGCCCCTGGCGCTGGTCTCCGACGTACGGGGTCACAGAAGACACGGGCCCGTGGTGCTGTGGGCGGCATACGGCGGACGGCTGTTGAGTTGTGCGGTGCTGTTGCGCACCCCTGGGGGTGCACGTGTGCCGTATGCGGGGCCTGACGGAAGCAAGACTTTGCCGGACGGCGACACCGCAAGGCAATTCCGTGTTGCGTGTGAAAGCTCACACCTCGGCAGGGGCACGAGTTTTCGGAGTTACGGGCGACAGCGCGGCGCCGCCCGGCTAAGCTCCTGCGCTTTGCCGGGCGGCGCCAACTGCCGTACGTCTACAGAGGCGTACGAACCTCTACGAATCGGGTCAGATCTGACCGTCCTCCAGCATCTCCGTCACGAGCGCGGCGATCTGGGAGCGCTCGGAGCGGGTGAGGGTGACGTGGGCGAAGAGCGGATGCCCCTTCAGTTTCTCGACCACGGCGACGACTCCGTCGTACCGGCCGACCCTGAGGTTGTCCCGCTGGGCGACGTCATGGGTCAGGACGACCCGCGAATTCGCCCCGATACGGGACAGAACGGTCAACAGGACGTTCCGCTCCAGGGACTGGGCCTCGTCGACGATGACGAACGCGTCGTGCAGCGAGCGGCCCCGGATGTGGGTGAGCGGCAGGACCTCCAGCATCCCGCGCCCGAGGACCTCCTCGATGACCTCGCGGCTCGCGACCGAGGACAGCGTGTCGAACACCGCCTGGGCCCACGGGCTCATCTTCTCGGACTCGCTGCCCGGCAGGTAGCCGAGCTCCTGGCCGCCGACCGCGTACAGCGGACGGAAGACCATCACCTTCTGGTGCTGCCGGCGCTCGAGGACCGCTTCGAGACCCGCGCAGAGGGCGAGGGCGGACTTGCCGGTGCCGGCCCGGCCGCCCATCGAGATGATGCCGACCTCCGGGTCGAGGAGCAGATCGAGCGCGATCCGCTGCTCGGCGCTGCGGCCGTGCAGCCCGAAGGCCTCCCGGTCGCCCCTGACCAGCCGTACGTTCCCCTCGGCGGTGACCCGGCCGAGCGCCTTGCCGCGCTCGGACTGGAGCACCAGGCCCGTGTGCACCGGGAGCTCGGCGGCCTCCGGCACGTACAGCGTGTTCTGCTCGAAGAGCAGGTCCACCTGCTCGCCGGAGAGCGCGAGCTCGGACATCCCGGTCCAGCCGTTGGCGTCCGTGATGGCGAGTTCGGCGCGGTACTCCTCGGCGAGCAGACCCACCGAGGAGGCCTTGATGCGCAGCGGCAGGTCCTTGGAGACGACCGTGACGTCGTACCCCTCGGCCTGGAGGTTGCGCGCGACGGCGAGGATCCGTGAGTCGTTGTCCCCCAACCGGTAGCCGGCGGGCAGGACGCCGGGGTCGGAATGGTTGAGTTCGACACGCAGGGTGCCGCCGAGCTCCCCGACGGGGAGGGGGGCGTCGAGGCGTCCGTACCGGACCCGGAAGTCGTCGAGCAGGCGCAGGGCCTGCCGGGCGAAGTAGCCGAGTTCGGGATGGTGCCGCTTGGCCTCCAGCTCCGTCACCACCACGATCGGGAGCACCACCTCGTGCTCCTCGAACCGCGAGACGGCGTTGGGGTCGGCCAGCAGGACGCTGGTGTCGAGAACATAGGTGCGCCGGTCGGAAAGGCGGCGCTTCGTGCTGGTCACCACGGAAGGACAGACCCCCTCGGAAGACCCCTGTGAGGTCGGGGTGCGACGGAACCGGTGTCGCTGCGGAATGGGACCGGGCTCAGGCCGCGATGCGCGGGCCGAACCACGGCCCTCCGCTTCTCCCGTACGTGTCCCGCACGGTCGTCCTGGTGCAAGGGGCCTCCCGGGTGGCGGTCTCCGTGCCGCTCACTTCACCAGGGATATGCCCTCGAACAGGGGCTGCCATGCCACGGCATATGACGACGTGTTCATGAACACGAGATGATCGGTTCCGACCGGGAATGTCCGCGAAGGGATCAGGTGCCGTAACGCCGGTGCCGGGCCGCGTAGTCCCGGAGCGCCCGCAGGAAGTCGACCTTGCGGAAGGCCGGCCAGTGGACCTCACAGAAGTAGTACTCGGAATGAGCGCTCTGCCACAGCATGAAACCGGACAGACGCTGCTCGCCGCTCGTCCGGATCACCAGGTCGGGATCGGGCTGGCCGCGCGTGTAGAGGTGCTCCGAGATGTGCTCCACGTCGACGATCTCGGCGAGCTCCTCGAAGCTCGTGCCGCGCTCCGCGTGCTCCAGGAGCAGCGAGCGGACCGCGTCCGCGATCTCCTGGCGGCCGCCGTAGCCCACCGCCACGTTGACGAGTATCCCCGTGTTGCCCTGCGTGGCCTGCTCGGCCTCCTTCAGCACCGACTGGGTGCGCGCGGGCAGCAGGTCCATCGTGCCGACGTGGTTGACCCGCCAGCGGCCGTCGGCGGCCAGCGAACGCACGGCGTTCTCGATGATCCCGAGCAGCGGGACCAGCTGCTCCTCCGGCCGGTTCAGATTGTCCGTGGAGAGCATCCAGAGCGTGACGACCTCGACGTCCGTCTCGGCACACCAGCCGAGCAGCTCCTGGATCTTGTCCGCGCCGGCCTTGTGCCCCTGCTCGGGGGTGCCGCCGGACGCCTTCGCCCAGCGCCGGTTCCCGTCGAGGATCACCCCGATGTGCTTGGGCACCTGGGCGTGGTCGAGGCGGCCTTCCACCCGGCGTGCGTAGAGCCCGTACACCAGGTCGCGCAGGTTCACTGTTCTTACCCCTCCATGCACCGGCGGTCCGCCCGGCAGCGGCAGACCGCAAGCCGCCACACTACTGCGGACGGACGACAGGCTCCCAGCCCGGGACTGTCACAAGTCCGTGATAAGCAGAGATACGTGACTGAATCCCTCCCGTACCGCGCCTCCGCGGACCGTTACGACACCATGGAGTACCGCCGCTCGGGCCGCAGCGGCCTCAAGCTCCCGGCCGTCTCCCTCGGCCTCTGGCACAACTTCGGCGACGACCGCGCCCTCGACAACCAGCGCGCGATCCTCCGCCGCGCCTTCGACCTCGGCGTCACCCACTTCGACCTGGCCAACAACTACGGCCCGCCGCCCGGCTCCGCCGAGCTGAACTTCGGCAAGCTCTTCGCCCAGGACTTCGCGCCCTACCGCGACGAGCTGATCATCTCGACCAAGGCCGGTTACGAGATGCACCCGGGCCCGTACGGCGAGTGGGGCTCCCGCAAGTACCTGATGTCCTCGCTCGACGCCTCCCTCCAGCGGATGGGCCTCGACTACGTCGACATCTTCTACTCGCACCGCTTCGACCCGCACACCCCGCTCGAAGAGACGATGGGCGCCCTCGCCTCCGCCGTCCAGCAGGGCAAGGCGCTGTACGTCGGCGTCTCCTCGTACAACAGCGAGCAGACCGCCGAGGCCGCCCGGATCCTGCGGGACATGGGCGTCCGTCCGCTCATCCACCAGCCCTCGTACTCCATGATCAACCGCTGGACCGAGGACGACGGCCTCCTCGACACCCTGGAGGCGGCCGGCATGGGCTGCATCTCCTTCGTGCCGCTCGCCCAGGGGCTGCTCACCAACAAGTACCTGAAGGGCATCCCGGAGGGCTCGCGGGCCACCCAGGGCAAGTCCCTCGACCCGAACCTGCTCTCCGACGAGGTCCTGCGCCGCCTGCGCGGCCTCGCCGACATCGCCGAGCGCCGCGGCCAGTCCCTCGCGCAGCTGGCGCTGTCCTGGGTCCTGCGGGACGAGCGGATGACCTCCGCCCTGATCGGCGCCTCCAGCGTCGCCCAGCTCGAGGAGAACGTGGCCGCGCTCGCGGCGGCGCCGCTCACCGCCGAGGAGCTCAAGGAGATCGACTCGTTCGCGGTCGACACCGCGGGCACCAACATCTGGGCCGGCCGGGGCTGACGCCTCACCCGGAGGCCCCGGAAGCGCCTCCCCGGGCGCCCCGGAAAAGAAAACGGGCCGGTCCGTGGGGGGGATACGGACCGGCCCGAGGGGGGGTTTCCACCATAACCCTTCGTTAGTCGTCTTGCGCGCCACGTGCGCCGAACGAACGCCGCCGAATTCGCCGGATCCCAAGCGGGACAAGGGCTGCGAGGCCCCATGGCGGGTTTGCGCCCCGGCGTGGCGGCGGAGTTCCGTCCCTCCCAAGAGGGACCGGCCACGAGCGGTCCTGTTGACGCGGCGCAGCCACCCGGACGCGGATCGTCAGGCTGCACGTGTCACCCCTCACGGCAGCGCGGTGAACCCTCCCAGGAGCAGACCGAGGAGCGCGCCGGCGAGCATGAAGGGGCCGAAGGGGATCGCGGCGGACCGGTCCGCCCGGCGCAGCACCATCAGACCCAGCCCGTACACCGCGCCGAGCAGGAAGCCCGCGAACGCCCCGCTGAACAGGACCCCCCACCCGTACCAGCCGAGCGCCGCCCCCAGCGGCACCGCCAGCTTCACGTCCCCGAACCCGAGACCGCTCGGGTTGATCAGGAACAGCACCAGATAGGCCCCGCCGAGGACCACCGCCCCCAGCAGCGCGTGGACCCAGGACCCCGCCTCGTACGGCAGGAGCTCTGCTCCGCCAAGGAGCACCGGCACCGCTACGGCCAGCGGCAGCGTCACCCCGTCCGGCAGCCGGCGCACCCGCGCGTCCACACAGGCCAGCAGCACCGCGAAGGGCGCCGCCGACAGCCACACCACCAGCTCCGGCCTCGGCTGCCCACCCGTCGCCCCGGCCAGCGCGCCACACACCGCCGCCGTCACCAGCGGCGCCACCCACGGCCCCCCGCCGGTCGCGCACTCCCGCCGCCCCGGCCCCCCGAGCCACCCCCGCGCCGGCCCCACCAGGACATGCCCCGCAGGACACCGGTCCCGCCACGGCTCCTCCGGCTCCACCGCCAGCCGATACACCGCCCGGGGCACCAGCAACCCCGCCGCGGCTCCCCACAACACGGCGACGACGATCATCGTGACGTACACGGACCTGACCCTAGGACGACCGCACCGCTACGGTCTGGCGCATGGGGAAATGGGTGAACGGAACCGGGACGCTGGCGGCCGGCGAGGCACTCGCCGTACCGCTGGAGATCGCGGCCTCCTACCGGGCCCGCCGTCGGGGGCTGCTCGGCCGGGACGGGATCGCGGGGGCGCTGCTCATCGTCCGTACGAACAGCGTGCACAGCTTCGGGATGCGCTTCCCGATCGACGTCGCCTACCTGGACCGCTCCTTCAGGGTCCTCACCGTCGTCACGATGCCCCCGGGCCGGCTCGGCCTGCCCCGCCCGCGTGCCCGGCACGTGCTGGAGGCGGAGGCGGGGGCCATGGCCGGATGGGGACTGCGGCGCGGGGTACGCGTACGCGTGGAGACGGACGGCGGTCCGGCCCCGACTACGCCGGGGGTCACGGCGGGCCCGAGCCCAGGAGCGTGAAGGCGCCGTACACCCCGGAGGCCAGCGCGAGGCCCGCCAGTACGGGCACGGCGTGACGCGTCCGCACGCGCGCGAGGGCCACGGCCGGCGGCAGCAGCAGGCCGAACGCGGGCATCATCAGACGCGGCCGGGAACCGAAGTACGCGGCCCCGACGAGCGAGACGAACACGACGCCGATCGTGTACACGAGCAGCGGCAACGGCTGCCCCTGCCGCACACACAGGACCACCAGCCACACCAGCAGCGCGAGCGCCGCGCACAGCCCCAGAGCCGCCGGCCACGGCAGCCCCGCGATGAACCGCGCGAGGGCGACGCCCCCGTCGATCGAGTTCCCCCAGGCGGCCTGCACGTCGAAGTACGCGGTCGCGCTGCCCTGCCGCAGCCCCACGTACACGACGTACCCCAGCCACCCCAGCGGTGCGAGCAGCACCCCGGCGACCATCCGCGCGGACACCCGCCGCTCCCGTACGACCGTCACCACCGCCGTGATCCCGACGGCGGCGATCAGCGCCGCCGCCGTCGGCCGCGTCAGCCCGGCCGCCGCGCACAGCACCCCGGCCACCACCCACCGCCCCCGCAGCACCGCGTACAACGACCAGGCCGCCAGGGCCGTGAACAGGGTCTCCGTGTACGCCATCGACTGCACGAACGCCGTCGGGTACACGCCCCACAGCACCGCCAGCAGCACCCCCACCCGCTCGCCGCCGACCCACGCCCCGCACCGATAGACGCCCCACGCGGCCGCGATCCCCGCACTCCACGCCACCACGAGCCCCGCCATGGCCGCGTCCATCGGCGTCACCGCCGCGAGCCCCCGCTCCAGAGCCGGGAACAGCGGGAAGAACGCCAGATCGGAGTGGACGTCCCCGTTCGGCAGCCGCACCTCGTACCCGTACCCGTGCTCCGCGATCCGCACGTACCAGACCGCGTCCCACCGCCCCATGAGCCGGTGCATCCCGTCCTTGCCCGTCACCCCGGCCACGACCGCGAGCGCGAGCAGCCCGACGAGCCGGGTGGCGACGTAACCCCCGAGGGCCGCCGACACGGGGGTGCGGATGGGCAGCGGGAGGCGCGAGAGGGCGGTGCGGGGCATGGGACCGATTATCCAGGGGCCGAATCACACCCCTGGACGACGGGATCAGCGTCTCGACAACGGGATCAGCCACGCGGCCTTATACGGACGAACCTCGCCGACATCACCGGGCCGAGCTGCTCGACGATGGCATGGCCCGGCTCCTGCGGGGAGGGCAGGTCGCCGAGGAAGGAGGTGACGATGACCTCGTCGATGCCGACGACCCCGCGGCAGATCTGCTCCTCCAGGAAGTCCAGCGTGCGGCGCCAGTCGGCCGCTGTCGGGGACTCGCCGAGGAAGGAACGGACGGTGTCCTGCACGACGTCCCAGAAGAAGACATGCGGCTGCACACAGCCCTGATGGAAGACATGGGCCTCGTACACACCCCGGAACCCGGGGATCCGGGTCACGAGGTCACTGACCAACTGCACACTCGGAGTCGCGCCCGGCGTATCGCCCGGCATCGCGCTCGGCGTCTCGCTCGGAGTCGTCGTCATCTGTCCAGAATGCTCCTCCCCGACGGGTCCGTCCCGTCACTTTTGCGCTTTCCTGACGACGTCTTTCGACGGGTTTTCCACAGGGGGTGCGAAGTGTCCCTCTTCCGTGGATCGTTGCGCGTATGTACGAGTTGGCGATCCTCGCCAGGGGCGGGGTCCTCCTGACGGTCTGGGCGGTCGCGGCGGGCTGGCCCCCGGGCCGCCTCGCCGGCCGCCTGCGCCGCGACGGCTGGCAGCGGATCTGCCGGGGCGCGTGGGCGGCCCCCGGAAAGGAGGTCGACTGGCGGGTCAGGGCGACCGCCCTCCAACTCCTCCGCCCCGACCTCGTGTGCAGCCACGGGACCGCCGCCCACCTCCACCGCATCGAACAACTGCACACCGAAGGCCCGCCGGACGTCCTCGACTTCACGGCCGCACCCCCGACGCGCTCCGCCCGCCACCCCCGCACCCGGCTCCACACCACCGCCCACCTCACGGACCGCGACCACACGATCCGCCGCGGCCTGCGCACCACCACCCCCGTCCGCACGGTCGGCGACCTCATACGGCGCTCCCGCAGCCGCGAGGAAGCCGTCGTCGTCGCCGACTCCGCCCTCGCCCACCGCGCCGTCGACGGCATCCGCCGCGAACCCCTCGTCCGCTACGAGGACCTCGCCGCCGAACTCTCCACACCCCGCCCCGGTGCCGCCCGCGCGCGCCGCTGGCTCCCCTGGGCCGAACCCGCCTCAGGCTCCCCCGCCGAAACCGTCGCCCGCCTCCGCATACGGGACGCCGGTCTCCTCCCCGAATCCCAGCCCACCCTCCACAGCGCCGACGCCCGCCCCCTCCGCCCCGACTTCCTCTTCCGCCGCGCCGGCCTAGCCGTCGAAATCGAGGGCTACGCCTTCCACGGCACCCGCCGCTCCCACGAACGCGACATCGCCCGCTTCAACGCGCTCCAAACCTGCCCCCAAATCCGCCGCGTCCTCCGCTTCACCGCCACCGACGTCTTCACCCGCCCCACCCACATGACCACCACGATCCTGGCGGCCCTCGACCTCTGAGCGGGTACGGGGCCCGCAGCGGCCACGTATGAACTCATGCTGCTCAAAGCGCTGTTGCGAGCGCCCGCGGCGGACGAGAATGACAAGCTCGAAGAGCCGACGGCTCGACGGCTCGACGGCTCTTCGCGGGGTCGTGTCGCAGGAGTACACAGGGAAACGGAGGGGGACGGATGTCTCGTCCGATGCGCTGGGCGGTGGCCCTGGTCGCGACGGCCGCCACGTTCGGGGTGTGCGTGTGGGTGGTCCGCGCGGTGCCGTGGAGCTGGCTGCCCCAGGGCGAAGGCCCCCGACTCGACACGGCCCTCACCTTCGGCGCGGTGACGGCCGGCGCCGTACTGGCGGCGGGCGCCTGGTGGGCGGCCCGCGAACGACCCCAGCCCGCCCCCGCCCCCGCCACCCCTCAGCGGGTGGTGAAGCAGGAGGCGACCGCCTCCGGGACCAGCGAGGTCAACCAGGTCGGAGGCAGCCGCAACTCGACCCCCAGCGGCCCGCCGGCCGCCCAGCCCCCTTCCGACGGCGCCCCTTCCCACGTCGAACAGCACGCCGACGCCACCGACGACGCGCACGTCACCCAGACCGGCGGCGACCAGAACGGAGCCCCGGCCGGCTCCCCCACCCACGTAGAGCAGCGCGCCAACGCGTCCGGCAACGCGCGCATCTCCCAGGCCGGCGGGAACCAGCGGATCGAGGGGTCCTGAGGCGTTGACCAACCGGCGCGACTCCGAGAAGTCCGGCCTCCCAGGGCCCCGCTCCTCGAAACAACCAGGCGGCCAGGCCCCCACCGACGGCATCCACCAGAACGCCGAAGTCTCCGACCAGGCCCGCAGCTACCAGGCAGGCCGGGACCAGCACTTCTCACACGTGGAGACCCAGAACGTCTGGGGCCCCGGCACCGGCCCCGCACCCCGAGCCACGAACGCCCTGCCACCCGCCCCACGCCTGACCGGCCGCACGGAACAGACAGCCGCGCTCCTGCGGGCGCTGGCTCCGGCCGGGCCAGGGCCCGGGACGGCACCCGGGACGAGCACGACGGGGACAGCCGTCACGGTGGTGACGGGACTCCCGGGCGTCGGCAAGACCGCCCTGTCCCTGCACGCCGCCCAGCAGGCCGTCGCCCTCGGCCACTTCCCCGGCGGCACGCTCTTCGTACACCTCCGGGGCTACGCCCCCACCGGCGCGGTCGGCCCCGAGCAGGCCCTCGAGTCCTTGCTGCGGGCGCTGGGCGTACGGACCGATGACCTGCCGCCGACGGTCGAGGAGCAGGCCGGCCTGTACCAGTCGGAACTGGCCCGCCGCGCCAGGGACCACGGCCCCGTCCTGATCCTCGCCGACGACGCCTCCGCCGCCGGCCAGCTCCTCCCCCTGCTCCCCGCACACCCCTCCCACCACCTCCTCGCCACCTCCCGCGACGCCCTGACCGCCCCCGACTTCCGGCCCCGCCTCGTCCACCTCGACGAACTCGACACCGCCGCGGCCACCACACTCATCGCCACCGCTCTCACCGAGGTCCGCCCCGACGACCCCCGCGCCGGGGCGGAGCCCGAGGCCCTGGAGCGGGTGGCCGGCCACTGCGGCCGCCTCCCCCTGGCCCTGACGATCGCCGCCGCCCTCCTCACGGACGACCCCGGCCTTCCCATCGCCACGCTGGCGGACGACCTGGCCGACACCCGCACCCGTCTGGAGTCCCTCCGGTACGAAGCCGGCGACGGCCGGACCCTCGCGGTCCGCACCGCCTTCGACCTCTCCTATCGGCGCCTGCAGGAGCGCGACGCCCGCCTCTTCACGCTGCTCCCCCTCAACCCGGGCCCCGACCTCTCCACCGAGGCCGCCGCCGCCCTGAGCGGCTGGTCCGCCCGGGAGACCCGGTCCCGCCTGGCCGCCCTCGCCAGAGCCTGCCTGATCAGTGAGCAGCCGGTCGGGTCAGGCCGCTGGCGCATGCACGACCTGATCCGCCTGTACGCCGCCGCCGAACTCCCCCCGGAACAGGACGAGAACCGACCCCTGGAACAACTCGAGGAGTACTACCTCACCCACTGCGAGGCAGCCGGCGACCACCTGCACACCCTGCGCGGCCACCCCGCGCCCGAGACCTCGACCGGCGGGGCCGCCGCCCTGGCCTGGCTGGACGCAGAGCACGTCAACCTCCTCGCGACAGTCCCCGGCACCGTCACCGACCGCCCCCGCACGACCCTGCGCCTCGTCGACTGCCTGAACCCCTATCTGAACCAACGTCGCCAGTTCCACGACGTGATCACCATCAACGAGTACGCACTCGCCGCAGCACGCCAACTCGACGACCGTGACGGCCAATGCCGGGCACTCAGCTGGATCGGAAACGCCCTCCACGGGGTACGGCACTTCGACGAAGCCATCGCCGCCCACACCCAGGACCTGACGATCAGCCGCGAACTCGGCAACCGCCACAGCGAAGGCCGAGCACTCAACAACCTCGGCAACGCCCTCTCCGGAATGCGACGCTTCGACGAAGCCATCGCCGCCCACACCCAGGACCTGACGATCAGCCGCGAACTCGGCAACCGCCACGGCGAAGCCCACGCACTCATCAACCTCGGCGCCGTCTTCGGCGAGTTGCGACGCTTCGACGAAACCATCACCACCAACAACCAAGCCATCGCCATCTACCGCGAACTCGGCAACCGCCACGGCGAAGGCAAGGCACTCAACAACCTCGGCATCGCCCTCCGCGAAGTACGACGCTTCGACGAAGCCTTCACCGCCCAAACCGAAGACCTGACGATCTGCCGCGAACTAGGCGACCGCCACGGCGAAGCTCAGACCCTCAACAACCTCGGCAACACCCTCCGCGAACTACGACGCTTCGACGAAGCCATCACCGCCCAAACCCACGCCATCGCCATCCACCGCGAACTCGGTGACCGCCACAGCGAAGGCAGGGCGCTCAACAACCTCGGCAACACCCTCCACGAAGTACGACGCTTCGACGAAGCCATCACCGCCCAAACCCACGCCATCGCCATCCACCGCGAGCTCGGTGACCGCTACAGCGAAGGCAAGGCACTCAACAACCTCGCCAACGCCCTCCACGAAGTACGACGCTTCGACGAAGCCGTCACCAACCTCACAGAGGCCGTCGACATCTTCCGAGAGTTCGGCAACCAGTACTACGAAGACACCGCCCGCAGAAACCTCGACGTGGCCCAGCGCGAGCTACTGCGCTCACGCGACAAGCGGACGTGGCGCCGCTGGTTCCGTCGTGCCGGCGCTCGACGGCCCCAAGCCTGAGCCGCAAGCCCCGGGCCCGTCCGTGTACCCGTACCCGGCTGCCACCAGGGCAAGGCCACCCAGGACTTCGCCCCCCGACGAGGCCTCGCTGGACGTCCGGTCCGACCCGCTCAGTACCGGGCGCGTCAGCCGGTAACGCGGGGGAACGACACCTCCACCCGCCGGTTCTTCTTCCGCCCCTCCTCGGTCCCGTTGTCCGCGATCGGGTAGTCCTCGCTGTATCCCCGGATGTCGAACGTCGTCGACGGCCCCAGGCTCCGCGCCAGCACCGTCTGCACGGCCACCGCCCGCTCCTTCGACAGCTTCAACCCGTGCTCGTACGTCCCCAGGTTGTCCGTGAACCCGAACACCCTGACCCGCCCCGAGCCCATCTTGTTGATCTCGGCCGCGATCGCCCCGATCCGCGCCGTCGCCGACGCCGACAACTTCGCGCTGTTCTTCGGGAACAGCACCTCCGCCTGCAGCGCGAACGTCACATCCACATTCGTGTCCTGCCTCCGCTGCTCACCCCCCTCCTCCTCCACGATCTGCTTGATGTCCAACACCTTCGCCGGCGCCAACGTCGCCCCATCCGGCAACATCAACCCCGGCGCCTTCCCGTCGATCACCGGCCCCGGCGCCGCCACCCCCGCCGCCCCCGGCGGATCCTCCGCCCGCGCCGTCGACACCACCACCGGCCACAGCGCCACCGAAGCGACGACCACCACCGCGATCCTTCGTTTCCTCGTCGTCATCACGTCGCCTCAGGAGAGTTTGAGGGTGGCGGGTTCAAAGGTGGGCAGTTGGAAGGAGACTTCGGTGGTGGAGGCGGGGGGTGCGGGGAATTGCATGAAGACCGGGACCGACTTCCCTCCGCCGAGAATCCCCAGACCGGTTGTGGTCAGTGGCCGCCCGTCCGTGTCGCGCAGAACGTAGTAGCGCTTCTTCCCTACCGAGTCGAGCAGCGTGGCACCACCCAGCGAGTTGCCGTGCTCCAGCACTTCGGTCTCATCCCCCCTGATACGGAGAGGGACAGCCCGACTCTTGTCGGAGGAGTTCTTCAGCGACCCCTTCACAGTCAGGAAGCCACCGGCGTCTCGCTCGACCGAGGTCAGCGTGAGCTCGAAACCGTCCTCACCTCTGAGTACGGCGAGCGTCGAGGTCGGCTCCTCAGCCGGCTGCGACTCCGTGGTCGTCTTGCTTCCCTGGGGAGCGGGAGTCGTCGCCGCTGCCTTGTCTGCGGTCGGCTTCTCCTCGGCTCCGCAGCCGACCGCAAGGAGAGCGACCGACACGACCGCGAGGGAGGCCAGCCCCTTTCGTGCGTACCGAACGTTCATGAAGCGGGATTCCTTTACTCGTTGTCGCCGATCAGTCGGACGGTGAAGAGGTCAATGGCGCTGGGTAGCGTCGGGGATTCGGGATCGATCTCCCATGGTTCGCCATCGCAGGTGAGCCCGAGAATCGGCTCGTCCTCCTCACCCTGGTCTTCGTCAGGCCCCGGCGGGCTGGAATCCGGAGAGGGCTCCTGCGGCGGAGCAAAGCGGCAATTCGGCTCGATCACGGCCTTCGCGGATGCCGAGACGTGTTGCGACTCCGTGCCGGGGACGATGGAGTCCCCCACCGTTCCGATCGTACGTACCGTGACAGCAAAGCCCTCGCCCCCCAGAGGCAGACGGCGGCAGCCTCCTCCCGAGAGTTCCGCACCATTCCTGCCCGCGAACACGGCAGCGGCCTGGCACGCGGGAGCGTCTTCATACTCCCTTCCCACAAGGAAGGCGTCCCATTGCTCAGGATCAGCAAGCACCTCCAACCATCCCGTACGCAGCTGCTCGCGCGCATCCTGAGCCGCCGCCAAGGCCGCAGCATCCGCCGCGGTTTGAGCGCCGTTACGCGTGGCCGCCGCCTGACCTACGGCGAAGTAGACGAAAGCAAGAAACAGCAGTCCCGCGATGGTTGCGATGTAGACCGGAAACGCCTGACCCGCGTCCCCGCCTCGGCTGCCGAGCGCGGCTAGTCGGCCAATTCCGCGATCTTGTTCGTGATCGCCGTCATGATCGTGGTCCCGATGTCCGTACCCGTGATCGCCACCACGATCGCCACCACCACCACGATGATGCCCAGGTACTCGACGGCGGTCTGGCCGCGGTCGGTTCGTGGACGGCGGGAGGTGAGGTGGAGTTTGGTGATGGTCAGGGCTTTGAGAAGCGCGTCGTGCATCGTGGTCCCCTCCGCGTTGAGACGCTTGCGTGGGGGGGTGGGTCATGGGAGCACCTCCCTCACGCTCAGTCCGCACTGTGGCACATGGGGTTGTCCGGGCGAAGGGGTTTCGGCGGAATATGTCAGTGGGGGGAGGGGTCATTCGCCGGTCACGGAGCCGAAGTCGGTGCCGGTGCCGAGGAAGAGGCCGGCGGCGAGGAGGAGGATGGTGGCGGGGACCATGAGGGTGGTGATGACCATGGTGGCCTTGGGGACGGCTTTGGCGGCTTTGCGGCGGGCGTTCTGGGCGTCGGTGCGGCGCATGTCGTTGGCGATCTGTATGAGGGTGTCGACGATGGGGGCGCCGAGCTCCTCGCCTTGTTGAAGGGCGGTGACGAACTGGGCGACCTGTTCGGAGTCGTTGCGGCGGCGGAGTTCGTCGAAGGCTTGGCGGCGGCTGACGCCCATGTCCATCTGGCGGAGGGTGATGCGGAGTTCGTCGGCCCAGGGGCCTTCGTATTTCTCGGCGACGCGCTCGAGGGCCTGGCGGAAGCCGAGGCCGGCGGAGACGACGACGGCGAGGACGTCGAGGAAGTCGGGGAGGGTGCGTTCGATCTGGTCCTTGCGGATGCGGACGGCGGACCAGATGCCGACTTCGGTCCAGAACGCGCCGAAGGCGAGGAGGAGGAGCGCGACGACGTACGAGCCCTTGCTGATCATGACGAGCGCGCCGAGGGCGCCGAGGAAGCCGTAGACGGCCCGGCGGGCACCGTAACGGTCGATGGTGAGGCCGCCGGGGTTGCCGGCGAGGTCGATGCGGCGGCGGACGGCGTTGACGCGCTTGGGGCCCATGAGCCGGAGCACGGCGGGTGACCAGCGCATGCCGAGGCGGTCGACGGCGGAGTCGACGGCGCCGGTGCGGGTGGCGCCGACTTCGAGGGCGAGCCGGAGGTCGTCGGGGAGGCGGGCGTCGGCGCGGTAGAGGCGCAGGCCGTAGGTGAGGCCGGCGACGGCGAGGCCGGCGAGGAGGGCGAGGAGGAGGTCCACGGCGGCCGGTCCTATACGTCGATCTTCGAGAAGCGGCGGATGACGGCGAAGCCGACGACGTACAGGGCGAAGGCGGCGACGACGGCGGCCTGTCCCATGCCGGAGCCGGTCATGCGGTCGAGGGCGCCGGGCTGCATGTTGTCGATGAGGAGGAGGGAGCCGACGCCGATGACGGGTACGGCGTACGCGGTCATGCTGACCTGGGAGAGCTGGGTGCGGACCTCGCGCCGGGTCTCCTTGCGTTCCTCCAGGGTCTCGGTGAGGTTGCGCAGGGAGGAGACGACGGTGCCACCGGCGCGGTTGGCGAGGACGAGGGTGGTGACGAGGACGACGAGTTCGCGGGAGGGGAGGCGTTCGGCGAGCTCGCCGAGTGCGTCGTCGAGGGAGGTGCCGACGGCCAGCTGCTGGGCGACCTTCTCCAGTTCGTCGCCGGCCGGGGCTTCGAGTTCGTCGGCGGCGAGGCTGAGGGCCATGCGCAGGGCGAGGCCGGCCTGGGTGGCGTTGGCCAGGATGCGGGACAGTTCGGGGAGTTGGTTGATGAACTTCTCGATGCGCTTCTGACGCTGCCAGTTGAGGAATCCCATGGCGATCCAGATGCCGAGGATGCCGCAGATGGGGCCGAAGAACGGGGAGAGTGCGGCCTGTCCGAGAATCCACAGGATGGCGACGGTGGCGGCGAGGGCGACGGTGAACTCGCCGGGTGTGACGTCGAGTCCGGTGGCCGCGATGCGGAGTTCCAGCTTGCGTCCGAGGGCGGTTCGGCGGACGCGCCGGTCGATGCCCCGGAAGCGGCGCCTGCGGCGTCCGGTGGCCTCGGGTTCGCCGGAGTCGTCGAGCCGGGCGACGAGGGCGGCGTGCCGGCGGGCCCCGCTCGCGTACAGCTGGACACCGGTGATGCCCAGGACGCAGGCGAGCAGGGTGACCCCCGTCGTCAGCCAGAAGGGGTCGGTCATCGTTCCGCCTCTCGGGTGGCCAGGTGGGCGTCGGTGGCGGCGACGCCGAAGGCTTGCGGGATGGGCTGTCCGGCCATGTAGAGGCGTTCGGCGACGCGGCGGGGCAGCGGGTGGTAGGTGAAGCGTCCGTGGACGCGTCCGTCGGCGGCGAGCGGCTCGGCCTGGAAGCGGCAGATCGTGGCGAGGAGGAACCGTTCGCGTCCGTGCGAGGCGAGGACGGAGATCTCGGTGATCCTGCGGGTGCCGTCGGGGTGCCGGGTGAGCTGGACGAGGACGTCGACGGCGCTGTTGATCTGGTCGCGCAGCGCTTCGAAGGGGACCTTGACCTCGGACATGGAGGCGAGGGTCT
Organism: Streptomyces sp. NPDC037273; assembly: GCF_055603625.1. Taxonomy (NCBI): domain Bacteria; kingdom Bacillati; phylum Actinomycetota; class Actinomycetes; order Kitasatosporales; family Streptomycetaceae; genus Streptomyces; species Streptomyces sp. NPDC037273. Next base: position 48,164 of record NZ_JBVJVO010000003.1, on the reverse strand, counting down.
GGAGGCGCATGAGGGCGTCCTCGGCCGAGTTGGCGTGGACGGTGGCGAGCGAACCGTCGTGGCCGGTGGACATCGCCTGGAGCATGTCGAGGGTCTCGCCGCCGCGGACCTCGCCGACGATGATCCGGTCGGGCCGCATGCGGAGGGAGTTGCGGACGAGGTCGCGGATGGTGATGGCGCCGCGGCCCTCGATGTTCGGCGGGCGGGCTTCGAGCCGGATGACGTGGGACTGCTGGAGCTGGAGTTCGGCCGAGTCCTCGATGGTGATGATCCGCTCGCCGTCGGGGACGAGTCCGGAGAGGGCGTTGAGCAGGGTGGTCTTCCCGGTGCCGGTGGCGCCGGAGACGATCAGGTTGAACCTGGCCTGGACGAGTCCGGAGAGCAGCAGCAGCATCTGCTCGTCGAGCGAGCCGAGGCCGAGCATCTCGTGGAGCGTGTACGCGCGGGGGAAGCGCCGGATGGTGAGGGTCGCCCCGGTGAGGCTGAGCGGCGGGATGATGACGTTCACGCGCTCGCCGGAGGGGAGCCGGGCGTCGACCATCGGGTTCGACTCGTCGACGCGCCGGTTGACCGTCGACACGATCCGTTCGATGGTCTGCATCAGCTGGTCGTGGGAGGCGAAGCGGAGCGGCAGCAGTTCGACGCGTCCGCCGCGCTCGATGAAGATCTGGTCGGGCCCGTTGACCATGATCTCGGTGATGGAGGCGTCTTCGAGGAGCGGTTCGAGTACGCCGAGCCCGAGCGCCTCGTCGACGACCCGGCGGATCAGCTGGGCCCGCTCGGCGGTGGAGAGGACCGGGCCCTCACGGCTGATGATGTGCCCGAGGACCCGTTCGAGCCTGGCCCGCCGCTCGGCCGCCGCGAGCGCCGACATCTCGGTGAGGTCGATCTCCTCCAGGAGCTTGGCGCGGAATGCGGCCACCAGGTGGCCGTCCTCCCTGGCCGCCGCGCCGCCGCCCTTGTCCTCGGGGGCGTTGATCCGGGCGCGCAGACTCATGGCAGGTCCTCCTCTTCGGGCATCGGCATGGTGGCGGTCTTCGTGAGCGGGTCGAAGCTCCAGAAGGGGACGACCGAGGGGATGCGTACGGTGACGGTGGCGACGGCCTGGCCGCCGGACGCGGCGACGTCGACTCCGGTGACCCAGTCGGCGGCCGCCCGGGCCGCGGCGTCGGGGGCGGGGCCGTCCTGGGCGTCGCTGCTCGCCGCCCGCGCGGCCGCCCGCGCCGCCGTGCCCGCCTGCTGGGCGGCGTAGGCGGCGACGCCGAGCTGGAGCCCGGCGAGCCCGACGAGCAGGAGGACGGGCAGGAAGCCGAGGTACTCGACGGCTGCCTGGCCCCGGTCGCGTCGCGCGCCGGGCCGCTCGCGCCAGGACGGGCGTCGTTCGCGTCGCGCGCCGGGCCGCTCGCACCAGGACGGGCGTCGTTCGCGTCGGCGTCGGTCGCCCGTCATGGCCGTAGGCCTTCCTCGTCCACCGCGGCGGCCTTCGCCTTCACCGGGAAGAGTCCGCCGATGCCGGGGAAGAGCACGGGAACGTCGATCGTGACGACGGCGGTGACCAGGCTTCCGTCCGTGGAGCAGCTGGGGCTCGCCCCGCTCTTCCACGCCCCGTCGAGGTGCCGCAGGGCGGCCTCCCCGCAGTCGTCGCCGACGGCGGCGGCCCGGGCGGCCTCGTCGGCGGCGTTGCCGGCGAGGGTGTAGGTGTAGCCGACCAGGACGATCTGCCAGAGGAGGGCGAGGGTCAGCAGGATCAGGGGCACCATGCCGACGAACTCGACGGCCACCTGTCCGCGGTCGCCCCGTTCCCGCTGTCCGTCGTCGCCCTGGGTGGTCCGCATGGGTCAGCGGCCTCCGGTGCGGCGGCGCAGGCCGAGGGAGCCGCGGTCGCCGACGCGGGCGAGCTGTTTGCCGGGGGCGCCGGGGGTGGCGGTCGCGGGGGCGCCGACGAGGCCGAGTTCGCCGGCGAGGGTCCACAGGGCCTGTTTGACGGTCGATCTGGCGTCGAGTTCGTGGAGGCGGCCGGCGTCGACGACGGCGGAGAGTTCCTTGAAGTTGGCGGGGACGGAGACGCCGGTGACGCGGGTGCCGGTGATCTTCTGGACGAGGGGTGGCTGGATCTCGGTGGAGCGGTGGTGGCGGTTGACGAGGGTGACGGTCTCCTCGGCCTTGCGGACCTGGAGCCGTTCCCACATGCGGACGGTCCGCTTGGCGGCGCGGACGGCGACGACGTCGGGGGTGGTGACGAGGAGCGCGGTGTCGGCCATTTCGATGGCGGCGGCGTTGGCGCTGTCGAGGCGGGAGCCGCAGTCGAGGACGACGACCTCGTGGCGGCCGCGGAGGGCGCTGACGATCTGGCGGGCGGCGCGGTCGGTGACCTCTTCGCCGCGTTCGCCTTCGCCGGGGGCGAGGAGGAGGGAGAGGCCGGTCTCGTGGACGTAGACGGCGTCCTGGAGGACGCGGGGGGAGATGTCGGCGATGGTGGCGAGGTCGGCGACGGAGCGGCGGAACTGGACGTCGAGGTAGGAGGCGATGTCGCCGCTCTGGAGGTCCATGTCGACGAGGGCGACGGTCCGTCCGGCGGCGCGGGCGGCGAGGGCGAGGTGGACGGCGGTGACGGTGGTGCCGACGCCGCCCTTGGCGCCGCTGACGGTGACGACGGTGCCGCCGGGGCCGGTGGGGCGGTCGGCGCCGGCGCCGAGGTGGCGGCGGACGCCGATGGACCACTGGGCGGCGGCTTGGACGCGGCTGGCGAGTTCCTCGTATCCGAGGGGCAGGGTGACGAGGCCGCGGGCGCCGGAGTCCATGGCGGCGGAGAAGAGGACGGGGCTGGCGTCGGCGCTGATGAGGACGGTGCCGACGGCGGGGAAGCGGAGGGCGACGTCGCGGACGAGTTCGAGCGCGGGGACGGGGCCGATCCGCTCGTGGACCAGGACGACCTCGGGGAGTTCGTCGACGGAGACGGCGGCGAGGCGGGCGAGGGCGTCGACGAGTTGGGTGGAGTCGGTGACCGGAGGGGCGGGTTCGGCGTCGGGGAGCTGGCTGAGCAGCGTCATGACGGACCGGGCCGCGTCGGGGTCGCCGACGGCGGGCAGGATCCTGGTGGTCATACCGGCCTCACTTGTCCTTGTCGAGCGTGTAGGTGCGGTCGCGCTCGTCGGCGGGGGCGCCGCCGGTGGTGCCGGGCGCGACGAGGGCGAGGCGGACGTGCTCGGCGAACGACTCGGCGTACGCGACGCGCTGGGTGTCGAGGGTGGAGAGGGCGAAGCTGATGGGGACGGCGGCGGTGCCGGCGCGGCCGCTGCTGCCGTTCTGGTCGCGGATGGCGGTGAGTTTGCCGACGTCGAGGACGCGGGCGCCGGCGACGATCATCCGGGACTGGGCGGGGTCGCCCTTCTTCTCGCCCGCGAAGGTGGCGTAGATGTTGACGGTGGCGCCCGCGGTGATCTTGCCGGCGACGCCGGTGGCCGCGTCGATCATGATGGCGATCTCCTGCTGGCCGGGCCGGAGTTCGGGCCGGTCGACGATCATGTCCTCCTGGAGCAGGGAGCCTTCCCGCAGCTGGGTGACGGCGATCTTCCCCTGGATCTTCCGCAGATCGGTGACGGCGGTCTCGGGGAGCCAGCGCTTCGGCATGCTGATCTTCTCGAACTGCCCGGCGTTCAGGGGTGTGTACGGCTCCACCCCCTGCGCGATCCGGTACGCGGTGACCTCCGGCCCGACCTTCGAGTTCACGTCGCTGATGACCGCGAGCACACCGGCGAACGCGCCGAGCGCGCACAGGACGGACAGCAGCAGCAGGATGACGCCGCGGCGCTGGCGGGAGTTCATGGCCGTACTACCTCGATCGCTGACGTGGGTCCGGACGGACGGAGCTGGCGGGTGGGCTGACCGGCGGGGAGGGCGCCGGCGGGCGGGGCGGGCTGAGCGGGGCGGAGGGGGGAGCCGCAGAAGCCGCAGCGGTCGCCGATGAGGTCCATGGCGCACCAGTGGCAGGTCTCGCGGCGGACGGAGGAGACGAGTTGGTGGAGGACGGGGAGGTCGGGGAGGTAGGCGGCGAATTCGACGAGTTTGGGGGTGCCCCACCAGGCGGGTGAGGTGTCGGGGAGGGGGGCCTCGTGGACGGGGCCGACGGTCCGCCATTGGGGGGCGAGGGTGGTGGTGGGCCAGTCGGTCTGGAGGTGGCCGCGGGCGAGGAGGAGCGTGGTGCTGAACTCGGGTCCGGGGAGGGGGGTTTCGCCGCTGCCGACGCGCACCATCTGCGGGGTGGGTCCGGCGAGGACGGCGAAGTGGGCGCCGGGGAGCCAGCCCTTGAGGTGGGAGCCGAGGCCGACGGGGACGCGGTCGAGCCGGGCGACGGAGCCGAGGACGGCGCCGGCGTAGATGTAGTGGGCGAGGAGCCGGGCGGCGGAGGCGAGGACTCCGGGGCTGAAGTCGCAGCCGGCGAGCTGGCGGAGCTGCCGGACGAGCACGGCCGTGCCGAGGGGTGGCAGTTCGCTCCTGACCAGGGCGATCCGGTCGCTTTCGAGGAGGCCGCGGACGGCCCGCAGGCGCTGCTCGACGGCGGGGGGCGCGGCGGCGGGGCAGACGACGACCACGTGTCCGTAGCGGGCGAGGAGTTGCTGCATGTCGGCGACGGAGGCGTCGAGCGGGCGGGTCTCGGGGGGTGGCAGGACGGCGGCGTTCGGGGTTCCGGGGTCGGTCGGCGGCAGCACCAGGTCGGCGCCGGTGACCGCGATCGCTGTCGGCACGTCAGGCTCCCCCGTCCCCTCCGGCCTCCGGAGCACCGGGGGCCGCGGTTCGCTTTCCGCGTTCACGGCGTCACCGCAGGGTGCGACCGTCTCTGCACCCTATCCACGTCCCCCGGGGTGGTGAACACACAATCCGCCAAGCGGTCTCCGTGAATTCGGGGGCGGGCCCCGGGGCCGTGGACCGCTCTCACCCCGGCGTTTCCCCTCGCGGGCGCCTCGGGGCGGGGGCGGGGCCGAACACCGGGCTCTGCCAGAGGTCTTGACAACACGATTGGTCTGGACCAGCTTGTTGCGACAGCGGTGGCCACCGTCGAACCTCCCGCACAGCCTCGTACCCCCGTACGAGTCACTGGCGGATCCTCCGTACGACGACGTACGGCACCTCCACATCCCCAACTCCCCCACCGGAGGATGCACGTGGACCGCACCACCACCCGCCCGCACGGACGCCGCTGGCTCGGCGGAGCCCTCGCGCTCGCCGTCGGCTCCGGGCTCATCCTCGTCAACGGAGCCGGCACCGCGCAGGCGGCCGACGTCAACGTCGCCAAGAACGCCGGGTTCGAGAACGGCCTGGCCAACTGGTCCTGTTCCGCCGGAAGCGGCGCCGCCGTCTCCTCGCCGGTCCGCACCGGGGCCGGCGCCCTCAAGGCCACCCCCGCCGGTCTCGACAACGCCAAATGCGTGCAGACCGTGGCCGTCAAGCCCAACTCGACGTACACGCTGAGCGCCTGGGTCCAGGGCGGCTACGCCTACCTCGGCGCGAACAACACCGGCACCGGCAGCGGCTCCGTCTCCACCTGGACGCCCGACAGCCCGTCCTGGAAGCAGCTCACGACCACCTTCACCACCGGCGCGAGCACCACCTCCGTCGAGATCTACACCCACGGCTGGTACGGCACCTCGCCCTACTCCGTCGACGACGTGAGCGTGTACGGCCCCGACGGGGGCGGCGGCCAGGACCCCGACCCGGTCGTCCCGGCCACGCCCGCCGGCCTCGCCGCGGGCACCGTCACCACCTCCTCCGTCTCCCTGAGCTGGGGCGCGGTCTCCGGCGCCACCAGCTACAAGGTGTACCGGGACGGCGCCAACCCGCAGACGGTGACCGGCACGTCCGCCACCGTCACCGGGCTCACCGCCGACACCGCGTACCAGTTCCAGGTCTCCGCGGCGAACAGCGCGGGCGAGTCCGCGAAGTCGGCCGCCGTCAGCGCGCGCACCGCCAAGGTCACGGACCCGGGCCCCGGCCCGGCCGTCCCGAAGCACGCCGTCACCGGCTACTGGCAGAACTTCGACAACGGCGCGGCCAAGCAGAAGATCCGCGACGTCCAGTCGCAGTACGACATCATCGCCGTCTCCTTCGCCGACTCGACGACCACGCCGGGCCAGATCACCTTCAACCTCGACCCGGCCGTCGGCTACACCTCCGCCGCCGACTTCAAGGCCGACATCGCGGCCAAGAAGGCCGCCGGCAAGTCCGTGATCATCTCGGTCGGCGGCGAGAAGGGCAACGTCACGATCAACAGTGACGCGAGCGCCACCGCCTTCGCCAACAGCGCCTACGCCCTGATGCAGGAGTACGGCTTCAACGGCGTCGACATCGACCTCGAACACGGCATCAACTCCACCTACCTCTCCAAGGCGCTGCGCCAGCTGTCCGCCAAGGCGGGGTCGAGCCTGGTGATCACGATGGCCCCGCAGACCATCGACATGCAGTCCACCGGCACCGAGTACTTCAAGACCGCGCTCGCCGTGAAGGACATCCTCACGGTCGTCAACACCCAGTACTACAACAGCGGTTCGATGCTCGGCTGCGACGGCAAGGTCTACAGCCAGGGCTCGGTGGACTTCCTCACCGCGCTCGCCTGCATCCAGATCCAGGGCGGCCTCGACCCCTCGCAGGTCGGCCTCGGCGTCCCCGCCTCCACCCGGGGCGCGGGCAGCGGCTACGTCGACCCGCAGGTCGTGAAGAACGCGCTCGACTGCCTCACCAAGCTCACCGGCTGCGGCACCTACAAGCCCGCCCAGGCCTGGCCCACCCTCCGCGGTGCCATGACCTGGTCGACCAACTGGGACGCGACGGCCGGCAACGCCTGGTCGAACGCGGTCGGACCGCACGTCCACAACCTGCCGTAACGGCGGGCACCCGCACGCGCAGCGCCGCCGCTCCCCCGGCGGCGCTGCGCCGTTCCCGTCAGCGGGCCGGCGGCAGGTAGTGCGCGAGCACCGGGGCGAGCCGGGCGGCCCACTCGTCGATCCGGACGGCGCGGCGCCCGTCGAGCTCGCAGACGTACGCGCCACCGGCCCGGAGCGACACCGCGATCCGCAGCCCCCGGCCGCGCCGGGTGGGCCAGTACTCCACCCCCGCGATTTCCGGCCACGCGAACTCCGCCTCCTCGCCGAACAGCTGCAGGTGCACCCCGCCCCCGTCCACCACGATCCCCGACGCCTTGTCCGCCGCCACGAACTCCGGCCCCGGCAACGGCGGCGCGGCCGGCGGCGGCGGCGGCATCACGAACCCCGGCGCGGGCGGCTGCGCGGGCCCGAACCCCGGATAGGCCACGGGCCCGGGCGCGGGCTGTACGGGAACGACGGGCGCGACCGGCCCAGGCGTCGCGGGCACGGGCGCGGGTGTCGCCGGCACCGGCGCGACCGGCACGGGCGCCCCCTGCCCAGGCGTGCCCTGCCCAGGCGTGCCCGGCCCGGGCATCCCCTGCCCAGGCGTGCCCAGCCCCGGCGTCCCCTGCCCCGGCGCCCCCTGCCCAGGCGTCCCTTGCCCAGGCGTGCCCGGCCCGGGCGCCGCCTGTACGGGACTAACGGGCGCGACCGACACGGGCGTCCCGGGCGCGTCGACGACCGTCGCCGGCCAGGTCTCGGGTGCGGGCGCGGCGGGCCGGCTGTCGGTGCCGAGCGCGTCGAGGATCTCGTCGGGGGTGGGGCGTTCGTACGGGTTCTTGGCGAGGCAGCGGGCCACGAGGCCGCGGAGGGACTCGGGGACGGTGGCGAGGTCGGGGGCCTCGTGCACGGACCGGTACATGAGGCCCATCGGGGTGCCCTCGCCGAAGGGGCGCCCGCCGGTCGCGGCGACGAGGACGGCGCCGAGGGCGAAGACGTCGGCGGCTCCCGTCACCTCCTCGCCGAGGGCCTGTTCGGGGGCGAGGTAGCCGGGTGTGCCGAAGGCGTTGCCGGTGGCGGTGAGCCGGGTGGACTCCAGGGCGCGGGCGATGCCGAAGTCGAGGACGCGGGGGCCGTCGGGGGCCATCACGATGTTGCCGGGCTTGAGGTCGCGGTGGACGAGCCCGCAGGCGTGGATGGCTTCGAGGGCCTCGGCGAGCGCGGCGCCGAGCGAGCGCAGCCGGGCCTCGTCCATCGGGCCCTCGGCGGTGAGGAGTCCGGAGAGGGTGGGGCCGGGGATGTAGGCGGTGGCGAGCCAGGGCGCCTCGGCGTCGGGGTCGGCGTCGACGACCTGCGCGGTGTGGAAGCCGCCGACCTGGCGGGCGGCGGCGACCTCGGCGCGGAAGCGGGCGCGGAAGGACGGGTCGGAGGCGAGTTCCGGCCGGGCCACCTTGACGGCCACGGCGCGCCCGCCGCGCGATCGGGCCAGATAGACGGTGCCCATGCCGCCTTCGCCTAGCTTGTGCTCGATGACGTATCTGCCGATGAGAGTCCCCACGCGGGACAGTATGGCCGAACTCGCCATCTTGACCCGTCCATGACACGGGCTCACCATGTGCCCGGACACCCGCACGAGTTTGTCGCACTCCCCCACACTCCCCACCCAGGAGACAGCATGCGACGTCCCATCCGCGGCAGAAGGTCCGCCACCCTCGCGGCCCTCGTGGCGCTCGCCCTCGCGGCGCCCCTCTCCGCCCTCTCCACGCCCGCCGGGGCCGACCCGGCGCCGGCCGCCGCCCGTATCGCGTCGGGCGCCGAGGAGGTGATCCGGCAGTACGAGGTCGCCGGACCGTCCACCCCGGCCGCCCGCACCGCGCTCACCGCCACCGGCGTCTCGATCGACGAGGTCGACGCCCGCTCGGTCGTGGTCAGCGCCAACACCCAGCAGTTGGCGAACCTCAAGGCACTCGGCTACAAGCCGGTGGCGCTGCCCGGACCGCCCGACCGCACCGCCGAGGGCGGCAAGGCCGCCGGCCCGCTCGACTTCCCCTCCGCCGACGCGAAGTACCACAACTACGCGGAGGCGAACGCGGAGATCGACCAGCGCCTCGCCGCGTACCCCTCGATCATGCGCAAGCAGGTCATCGGCAAGTCGTACCAGGGCCGGGACATCGTCGCCATCAAGATCAGCGACAACGTCGCCACCGACGAGAACGAGCCCGAGGTCCTCTTCACCCACCACCAGCACGCCCGCGAGCACCTGACCGTCGAGATGGCGCTCTACCTGCTCCGCGAGCTCGGCGCGGGCTACGGCACCGACGCCCGGATCACCAACGCGGTGAACGGCCGCGAGATCTGGATCGTCCCGGACCTCAACCCGGACGGCGGCGAGTACGACATCGCCTCCGGCTCGTACCGCAGCTGGCGCAAGAACCGCCAGCCCAACTCCGGTTCCTCGTACATCGGCACCGACATGAACCGGAACTGGGACTACAAGTGGGGCTGCTGCGGCGGCTCCTCCGGCTCCAAGAGCTCCGAGACCTACCGCGGCGCGGCCCCCGAGTCCGCCCCCGAGGTGAAGGTCGTGGCGGACTTCGTCCGCTCCCGGGTGGTCGGCGGCAAGCAGCAGATCACCGCGGCCATCGACTTCCACACCTACAGCGAACTGGTCCTGTGGCCCTTCGGCTGGACCACGGCCGACACCGCCACCGGCATGACGAAGGACGACCGGGACGCCTTCGCGGCCGTCGGCGGCAAGATGGCCGCGAGCAACCGCTACACGCCGGAGCAGTCGAGCGACCTCTACATCACCGACGGTTCCATCGACGACTACCTCTGGGGCGCCCAGCGGATCTTCGCCTACACCTTCGAGATGTACCCGACCTCGTCCTCCGGCGGCGGCTTCTACCCGCCCGACGAGGTGATCGAGCGCGAGACCTCCCGCAACCGCGACGCCGTCCTCCAGCTCCTGGAGAACGCCGACTGCATGTACCGCTCGATCGGCAAGCAGGCCCAGTACTGCGCTGCCTGACATACACACGGGCGCCCCGGCGGATCCACCGCCGGGGCGCCCCGTCGTGCGCGGGATCAGCCGAGGACGGCCAGCGCGTCGATCTCGATCAGCAGGCCGGCGGGGAGGCCGACGTAGACGGTGGTGCGGGCGGAGGCGGGGGCCTTGAGGCCCTGCTCCTCGAAGTACTGGTTGTAGATCGCGTTCATCTCGGCGAAGTGGTCGACGTCGGTCAGGTAGACGCGCATCATCATGACGTCGTCCCAGCTCGCGCCGCCCTCCTCCAGGATCGCCTTGACGTTGGCGAAGGTCTGGAGGGTCTGCTCGCGCAGCGTGGGGCCCGCGACGGTCGGGGCCTGGCCCTCGACGGCGGGGAGGAAGCCGACCTGGCCGGCGACCTGCAGGATGTTGCCCTTCTTCACGCCGTGCGAGAACTTCGCGGGCGGCGCGGTGTGGGTGGCGGGGGTGAGCGCGGTCTTCTCGGTCATGCGGTCGGTTCCTCGGTTTCCTTCGTCGGGGCGGTGCCGGAGTACTCGCGGCTGATGGCGTCCGCGGTGCGGCGCACCTGCGGGAGCAGGGAGAGCAGTTCCTCGGCCGTGACCACCACGTTGGGCGCCGAGACCGACATGGCGGCGACGACCCGGCCGTCGGCGCCGCGGATGGGCGCGCCGACGCAGTTGATGGACTCCTCGTGGCCGCCGAGGTCGGTGGCCCAGCCCTGTTCGCGTACGGTCGCCAGCTCCTTGAGGAAGGCGGCGGCGTTCGGCGTCGAACGGGGGGTGTACGGCGGGTAGTCGAGCCTGGCGGCGACGGCGCGGCGCTCGGGCTCGGGCAGGTCGGCGAGGAGCAGCTTGGCGACGGCGGCGACGGTGATCGCGACCGGCTTGCCGATGCGCGAGTACATGCGGACCGGGTAGCGGCTCTCGACCTTGTCGATGTAGAGGACCTCGCCCTCCTCGTACACGGCGAGGTGGACGGTGTGCCCGATCCGCTCGTTGAGGGCGAGGAGGTAGGGGTGGGCGATGTCGCGGACGTCGAGGTTCTCGACGGCCTCCTGCGCGAGGGCGAAGAGGCGGGCGCCGAGGCGGTAGCGCTGGTCCTGCTGCCGGTGCACGAGGCCGTGCTCGTGAAGGGTGCGGAGCAGGCGCAGGGCCGTGGACTTGTGGACGCCGAGCCGCTCGGCGACCTGCCCGAGGTCGGCGGGGCCCTGGGCGAGCAGCGGCAGGATGCTGAGCGCCCGGTCGACGGTCTGGCTCATGGCGTACGTACCTCCTGGTCGTCCCCCGTCCGGCCGGGGCCCTTCTGGTCGGCCTCCGTCCAGCCGGGGCCGAGGTGCAGTGTCCCCCAGGCGGCGGCGTCGAGCGCGGCCAGCCGGTCGGCGTGGGCGCGGCGGGGCGGTGGCGCCAGGTCGCCGGGGACGGTGAGGGCGGCGGCGGCCATGAGGTGGCCGTGCCGGAGCCGGGTCGGCATGTCGAGGTCGCGGAGGGTGGCGGAGAGGAATCCGGCGGCGAAGGCGTCGCCGGCGCCGACGGTGGAGACGACGTCGACGCGGGGCGGGCGCTGGAGGTGTGCCACGCCGTCGGCGTCCTCGATGTCCGCGAAGGACGCGGGGCGGCGGTCGGTGACGTGCGCGCCGCCCTTGCCGAGTTTGAGGACGACGGTCTCGGGTCCGTCGATGAGTTCGGTGACGGCCCCGATGCCCTTCAGGCCCCACAGGGCCTTCGCCTCGTCGGCGCCGACGAACACCAGGTCGGCGCGGCGGGCCAGTTCGAGGAGGACCTCGGGTGCGCTGCCGTCGCGCCACAGGCCCGGCCGGTGGTTGACGTCGAAGGAGACGAGCGGGCGGCCGGGGCGGGGCGCGGTGAGTTCCCTGACCAGGGCGAGGCAGTCGGCGGAGAGGGCGGCGGTGATGCCGGTGAGGTGGAGGACGCGGGCGCCGGCGACGGTGTCGTACGGGACGGTGGCGGGCGACATGGCGGAGGCGGCCGAGCCGGCGCGGTAGTAGACGACCTCGTGGGCGTCGGTGGCCCGGTCGTCGTCGGTGCGGAAGTAGACGCCGGTCGGCCGGTGTGGATCGCGGGTGACGGAGGTGACGTCGACGCCGTGTCCGCCGATGGTCTCGACGAGGTGGTCGCCGAAGCCGTCGCGGCCGACGCGGCCGACCCACCGCACGCGGTGCCCGGCGGCGGCGAGGGCGCAGGCGACGTTGGACTCGGCGCCGCCGATCGCGCGCGCGAAGGAGGGGACATCGGCGAGGCGGCCCGGCCGGGAGGGCAGGAAGGTGACCATGGACTCGCCAAGGCAGACGACCTCCGGGGGCGCGTGTCCGCTCACTCTCGGGCTCCCTGGGACTCCTACGGGTCCATTGACCCGGCCTTGGCCCGGATGTTAGACAGCCATGAGCAATATGCGCAATGAGTGTTGCACAGAACGCAACGCCACGATGAGGAGGCCTCATGCCCGACGCGGTGAACGACTCGCGCGACCCGGCGAAGCACACCGGCCCGACAGCGGCCACGGACAAGCCCGACCTCGCGAGCGAGCGCGTCGACGACCGCTTCAAGGGCCTGCCCCCGGACGCCGAGGGCCTCACCGTCGGCGAGCTCGCCGCCCAGCGCCGCTCCCTCTTCACCGGCGGCTTCACCACCCCGGTCCTCGCCCTCTCCGCCGAGTCCGTCGAGCACAACCTGCGCCTCCTGGAGGTGTACGCGGAGCGCCACGGCCTCGCCTTCGCACCGCACGGCAAGACGTCCATGGCCCCGCAGCTCTTCGACCGGCAGATCGAGCACGGCGCCTGGGGCATCACCGCCGCCGTGCCCCACCAGGCCCGCGTCTACCGCGCCCACGGGATCTCCCGGATCTTCCTCGCCAACGAGCTCGTCGACGCCGTCGCCCTGCGCTGGCTCGCCGCCGAGCTCGACGCCGACCCGGACCTCCGCTTCGTCTGCTACGTCGACTCCGCGCGCGGCGTCGAGCTGATGGACGAGGCCCTGCGCGCGGCCGGCGCCGGCCGCCCGGTGGACGTCGTCGTCGAGCTGGGCGCCGGCGAGGGAGCCCGTACCGGCGTCCGCACGGAGGCCGAGTGCGCCGCCGTCGCCGACGCGGTCGCCGCGACCCGCACGCTCCGGCTCGTCGGCGTCGCCGGCTACGAGGGCGAGGTGCCGGACGCCACCCCCGGGCGGGTCGACGCGTGGCTGCGCCGACTGACCGCGCTGGCCGTCGAGTTCGACAAGGCGGGCCGGTTCGCGGACGCGGACGAGATCATCGTGAGCGCGGGCGGCAGCGCCTGGTTCGACGCGGTCGCCGAGGTGTTCGCCGAGATCCCCGAACTCTCCCTGCCGACCCTGAAGTTGCTGCGCTCGGGGGCGTACGTCTCGCACGACGACGGCCAGTACCGCAACCTGACCCCCTTCAACCGGGTCCCCGAAGAGGGCGCGCTGCAGCCCGCGTTCCGCCTCTGGTCGCAGGTCGTGTCCCGCCCCACCGACGAGCAGGCCTTCACCAACGCGGGCAAGCGCGACGCCGCCCACGACCTCCACCTCCCCGAGGCGCAGGTGGTCCGCGACGCCCGCACCGGCGCGATCCGCCCCGCCGAGGACATCACCGTCACCAAGCTCTCCGACCAGCACGCCTGGCTCCACACCGGACCCGGGGCGGACGTGGAGGTCGGCGACTGGGTGGGCATGGGCCTCTCGCACCCCTGCACCTCCTTCGACAAGTGGCAGCTCATCCCGCTCGTCGAGGCGGACGGCACGGTCGTCGACTACATCCGCACCTACTTCTAGGAGCCGGGAGCACCCATGGAACTCGTCTTCCGTGACGCGGAGGTCGTCGACGGCGGCGGCGGCCCCTCCTACCGGGCCGACGTGGCGGTCGACCGCGGCCGGATCGCCGCGATCGTCAAGGAGGGCGCGGCGGCCGGCTGCCAGCGCCCCACCGCCCGCCGCGTCATGGACGCCGAGGGCCTCGTCCTCTCCCCCGGCTTCATCGACATGCACGCCCACAGCGACCTCGCGCTGCTCCGCGACCCGGACCACAGCGCGAAGGCCGCCCAGGGCGTCACCCTCGAAGTCCTGGGCCAGGACGGCCTGTCGTACGCCCCCGTCGACGACCGCACCCGCGAGGAGGTACGCCGGGCCATCACCGGCTGGAACGGCGACGGTTCCGACCTCGACCTCGACTGGCGCACGGTCGGCGAGTACCTGGACCGCCTCGACGGCGCCCACGGGGGCCGGGGCATCGCGGTCAACGCCGCCTACCTGGTCCCCCAGGGCACGGTCCGGATGTACGCCATGGGCTGGGAGGACCGCCCCGCCACCGCGGCCGAGCTCGACCACATGCGCCGGCTCGTCGCCGAGGGCCTCGAACAGGGCGCGGTCGGCATGTCGTCCGGTCTCACCTACACCCCCGGCATGTACGCCCCCGACGCCGAGCTCACCGAACTCTGCCGGGTCGTGGCCCGCTACGGCGGCTACTACTGCCCGCACCACCGTTCGTACGGCGCCGGCGCCCTCCGCGCCTACCAGGAGATGGTCACCCTCACCCGCGAGGCCGGCTGCCCGCTCCACCTGGCCCACGCCACCATGAACTTCGGCGTCAACCGGGGCCGGGCGTCCGAGCTCCTCGCCCTCCTCGACGAGGCCCTCGACGCGGGCGCGGACATCACCCTCGACACGTACCCGTACACCCCCGGCTGCACCACCCTCGTCGCCCTCCTCCCCGGCTGGGCGAGCGAAGGCGGCCCCGAAGCGGTCCTGGCGCGCCTCCGCGACGACGCCACGGCGGAGCGGATCCGGCACCACCTGGAAGAGCTCGGCTCCGACGGCTGCCACGGCGTCCCCGTCGAATGGCACACCGTCGAGATCTCCGGCGTCTCCGACCCCGCCCTCGCCCACCTCGTCGGCCGGCGCGTCGACGGCTGGCCCACCGCCCGCCGCCTCCTCGTCGACGACAGGCTCGGCACGACCATCCTCCAGCACGTCGGCCACGAGGAGAACGTCCGCGCGATCATGCGCCACCGCGTCCACACCGGCGGCTCCGACGGCATCCTCCAGGGCCTCAAGCCCCACCCCCGCGCCTACGGCACCTTCCCCGAATACCTCGGCCGCTACGTCCGCGAGCTCGGCGTCCTCACCCTCGAAGAGTGCGTCGCCCACCTCACCGGCCGCCCCGCAGCCCGCCTCCGGCTCCCCGACCGCGGTCTCGTCCGCGAGGGCTATCGGGCCGACCTCGTCCTCTTCGACCCGGCCACCGTCGCCTCCGGCGCCACCTACGCCTCCCCCCGCACCCTCCCCACCGGCATCCCCCACGTCCTCGTCGACGGCACCTTCACCATCGAGGACGGCAAGCGCACCGACGCCCTACCGGGCCGCGCCGTCCGCCGTACCCCGACCGGCTGAACCCTCGCGGGGCCCCACCGCGGGCCCCGCACCCCACGGCTCCCGCCGCACCCACAGGACCCCGAGCGCCAGCGCCCCGGCCGCCAGCACGAAGCCGTACCACGGTGTGTGCCCCGACGGCGCCGTCTCGTAGACGAGCGCCGCCGACACCACCGCCAGCACCTGCCCCGCCCGCCCCCGCCAGGCGACGGCGGCGACGACCACGGTCCCCCACAGCAGGTACCAGGGCTGCACCATCGGCGAGAGGACGACCAGGGCGACCAGCGAGAGCCCCAGCCCGAGGACGGGATCGATCCGCCCCCGCCACGCCCGCCAGGCGAGCACCGCGATGACCGCGAGCGCCACGAGCAGCCCGAGCTTCTGCACGACGCCCTTGACCGGCTCGGGGCCGTCGCCGAACAGCGTCCCCAGCGCCAGCCCGAGGTCACTGCTAAGGGACAACGGCGTGTGGATCGCCCCCGCCACGCTCTGCGTCCCCAGCCATCCGAACCCGGTCCCGGCCAGCACGCTCGCCCCGACCGCCACCGCGCCGGCGACGGCCCCGGGCAGCACGAGCCCCTTCACGACCCCCTTCACGTCCCCCCGGCCGCCGCCGCTCCGCCGCGCGATCATCACCCCGATGAACAGCAGCGCGACCGCGGCCGGCGACTTGACCATCATCGCGAGCCCGACCAGCACGCACCCGAGCACCCAGCGCCCCCGGACGGCGAGCAGCACGCCGCCGAGCATCAGGCCGATCATCAGGCCGTCGTTGTGCGCACCTCCGACGACGTGCACGAGCAGCAGCGGGTTGAGCGCGGCGAGCCAGAGCGCGCCGCCCGGACCGCCCGGCCCACCGCCCAGCCCCCGTACCGCCCACACGATCAGGGCGAGCGCGCCGACGGCGATCAGCCGCATGCCGAAAACGGCGGGCACGATCGCCCCGCCGGTCAGCTTCACCACGGCCTCGGCGAGCAGCAGGAACACGGGCCCGTACGGCGCCGGGGTGTCGGTCCAGTTACCGCCGACGCTCGCGGCGGCGTCCGCGCCGAGTTCGCCGGGGACGAGGACGGAGGGGCCCGCGCCGTAGACGTCGTGGCCTTCGAGGACCATCCCGCCCTGGGCGATGTAGCTGTACACGTCCGCGCTGTGCAGCGGCGGCGCGAGGAGCAGGGGGGCGGCCCAGCAGACGAGCGTGGCGAGCACGCCGTGCACGGGGCCGCGGGCGAGCAGGACGCCGTAACGCCACCAGGCGGCGACGAGCAGGGTCAGCCCGAGGTAGGCGAGGACGGCCCCGGCGACGGCCACCGCGGAACCGCGCGGCTGCCACAGCGGCCCCCCGCCGAGCACCGGCAGACTCCCGGCCGCGTAGCCGCCGACGGCGATCGCGAGCGACCCGCCCGCACCCAGCCACCGGCATCCGGAGGCACTCAGAACCCACATGACGTGCCAACCTATCCCGCCGGGCCCGATCCCCCCATGCCGGTCGCTCCCCGGACCGGGGGCCTACCGCGGGCGCTTGGTCAGGCCCCGGCCGCGTCCCGGGTGGTCCGTCGAGCCGCCGCCGGCGGTGCTCTCCGGGGTGGCGTCCGACGCGCCCCCGGTCGGAGCAGCGGTCGGTGCCGCGTCGTCGGGGGTCGCCGAGGCCGAGGGGGTCGCGCCCGGTGAGGCCGGCCGGGTCGGCGCGCCGCTTGCCGGATCCGAGGGCCCGGAGGAGGCGGAGGGCCCGGACGGATCAGTCGCACCGGACGGGTCCGCCTGGATCAGCGCGGGCGGTCCACCGGGCTCGCCCTGGGAAGGGGCGCCCGAGCCGGGGCGGGACCCGCCGGTGAGCAGGACGGCGGCGGTGCCGAGCAGGCCGACCGCGCCCGCGGCGATCAACCACGCGGGCCTGGGCCCCCGGCGTGCGGGGGCATGGCGGCGGCGGCCGCGCCGGGAGCGGGCGGCTGCGGGGTCCTGCTGGCTCATGGGCCCGAATTGTAGGGAGCACGACACCGCGCATGCGATCCGGGTCACACGGGGCGGGGGCCGGGTGTCCGACGTGTCCCAAAACACGAGGCGTCCCGCCGCACCCCGCCGTAAGCTCTCGTCATGCAGGTGATCCAGTCCACGAAGCTCGCCAACGTCTGTTACGAAATCCGGGGTCCGGTGCTCGAAGAGGCGATGCGGCTCGAAGCCGCGGGTCATCGCATCCTCAAGCTGAACACGGGCAACCCGGCGGCGTTCGGCTTCGAGTGTCCGCCCGCCATCCTGGAGGACGTCCTCCGGAACCTCTCCGAGGCGCACGGGTACGGGGACGCGAAGGGCCTGCTGTCGGCCCGCCGCGCGGTGATGAGCCACTACGAGACCAAGGGCATCCCGCTCTCCGTCGAGGACATCTACCTCGGCAACGGCGTCTCCGAGCTGATCCAGATGGCGATGCAGGCGCTGCTCGACGACGGCGACGAGGTCCTCGTCCCGGCGCCGGACTACCCGCTGTGGACGGCCTCGGTGTCGCTGGCGGGCGGTACGGCGGTGCACTACCGCTGTGACGAGCAGGCGGACTGGATGCCGGACCTCGCCGACATCGAGCGGAAGATCACCGACCGCACGAAGGCGATCGTGATCATCAACCCGAACAACCCGACCGGCGCGGTCTACGACGACGAGATGCTCCGCGGGCTCACCGAGATCGCCCGCCGTCACGGCCTGGTCGTCTGTTCGGACGAGATCTACGACAAGATCCTCTACGACGGCACGACGCACACGCCGACCGCCGCGATCGCCCCCGACCTGCTCTGCCTGACGTTCAACGGCATGAGCAAGAACTACCGGGTGGCGGGTTTCCGCTCCGGCTGGCTCGCGGTCTGCGGCCCGAAGCACCACGCCTCCTCGTACATCGAGGGCCTCACGATCCTCGCCAACATGCGCCTCTGCGCGAACATGCCGGCGCAGCACGCGGTGGCCGCCGCCCTCCAGGGCCGGCAGTCGATCGAGGACCTGGTGCAGCCGGGCGGGCGGCTCCTGGAGCAGCGGGACACGGCGTACGAGCTGCTGACGCAGATCCCGGGCGTGACGTGCGTGAAGCCGAAGGGCGCGCTGTACCTCTTCCCGCGGCTCGACCCGAACGTCTACAAGATCAAGGACGACCGGCAGATGGTCCTGGACCTGCTGCGGGCCGAGAAGATCATGGTGGTGCACGGGACGGGCTTCAACTGGCACGAGCCCGACCACTTCCGGATCGTCACGCTGCCCGCGGCGGCCGACCTGGCGGACGCGGTGACCCGGATCGGCCGGTTCCTGGACGGTTACAGCCAGCCCTGAGAAGCCACACCGAGACAAGCCACACCGAGACAAGGCTCAACTTTAGACCGGATCTAAGCTAGGATGCTTCCAGAGCAATCAGGAGGCCATCCCATGTACGAACCGATCCGCACCAAGTCGGTCCACCGGATGGCCGACGACCGACACGCGTATCCGCACCGCTCCCGCGAGGAGGAGCTGGACATCCAGCTCGCCGGACACCTCGCCGCCCTGCTCGCCGTCACCGACGAGCTCGGCGACACGGAGGCCGGCGAGCTCATCGCCCGGCAGGTGGCGCGGCTGCGCGGCGCACCGCCCGCACGTCACGCGGGTCTGAGCGGCTCGCCCGCGCAGGACCTGCACCGCAAGGCGCACGCCCTCGCGGGCCGCGCGCTGGTCGTCGCGGCCTCCCGGGCCGACACGGCCGCCGCGATCCTGGCCGCCGGCCGGATGGACGCGCACACCGCGGCGCTGACCGGGGACACCCTGGTCACCGCCCCCTGAACGGCCCCGGTCCGCGCGGCACGAACCGCGCGGACCGGGCGCCACCCAGACCGGGCCCCCTAACGCGTCGCGGACCCCACCGGCTCGGGCTCCGTCGGCTCCGGTTCCGTCTCCTCGGGCTCGGTCGACGCGAAATCGGCGCCGTAGACCACACACACCGGCGCACCCCCCTCGTACGCCTTCGCGCCCACGGCCTTCCCGCGACCCGTGGCCCCGACCGCGAGGTCCTTGACGACGCCGGTCGCCTGGCCGACGGCCTTCTCCTTCTCGTCCTGGAACTCCACGGTCACGGTGTACGTGCCCCGGCGGGCCGCCTGACTCGTCACCGAGAATTCGGCGGACGGTCGCTTCGTCACCGGGTCGAGCCCGCATTTCGCCACCGTCACGTCGTCGGACGGGAACCGCATGTCCTCGTGGTTCTTCCCGTACACGTGGAGGAAGGCGACGAAGCCGCCGAGCGGCACCAGCACCACGAGCACCCCTGTCACCACCAGCGTCACGATCGCCCAGCGCGACATGTCCACCACCCCCCTATCGGCGCGGCTCACGGTACACATCGCTCCGGTTCGGTACCGGGATCGGCACTTCACCCGCCGTCCACCCGACTCCCCCTGGAATGTGGGTTTCCGCGAGCACGCTGCCCGCGTGAGACGCATCCTGGGAATCGTCCTGGCCGTCCTGCTCCTCGGCGGCGTGGCCGCCGTCCTCATGACGGGCGGCGACAAGGACACGGGCACGGCAACGAAGACCGTGCGAGGAGTGATCGGGTCGGAGAAGGCGGAGTTCTTCGCCGACCCGCAGGTGGTGAAGGCCCTGGCCGCGAAGGGCTTCACCGTGGGGACCGAGACCTCCGGGTCCTGGGACATGGAGGAACTGCCGCTCGACGGCTACGACTTCGCCTTCCCGTCCTCCAAGGGCCCGGCCGACGAGCTGCGCGCCAAGGCCGACAAGCAGGCGAAGGACAAGGCGGCGACGGCCCCGCTGCGGCCGTTCTACTCGCCGCTCGTGGTCGTCGCGCACAGCGCCGCCGCCCGCGTCCTCGCCGACAACGGCCTGGCCGCGCTCGGCCCGCGGGGCACGAGCGGCACCCTGCGGATGGACGCCTACCTGGCCGCGGCCCGCGCCGACCGGACCTGGCAGCAGCTCAAGGGGGCGAACGGCCACGCGGAGCTCAGCGGCACCCTCTTCATCACCTCCACCGATCCGGTCGCCTCCAACTCCGGCGCCCTCTACCTCGCCGCCGCGAGCTATGTCGCCGACGGCGGACGGGTCGCGGGCGACAAGGCCGCCGTCACCCGCACCGCGCCCCTGCTGCACAAACTGGTCCAGGTGCAGGGCGCCCAGCAGTCCGGATCCGACGCCCCCTTCAGGGACTTCATCAGCGGCGTCGGCAACCCGCTCGTCCTCGTGTACGAGTCCCAGGTCGCCGCCCAGCTGCTCGCGGGCCGCCCCATGGGCGACCTCGTCGTCCTCTACCCGGACACCACGGTCAACAGCGACCACACCCTCGTACCGCTCACCGAGAACGGCCGGGCGCTCGGCGAACTCCTCGCGAACGACCCCGAGTTGCGCAGGCTCGCGGTCCGCCACGGCTTCCGCCCGCAAGGTGCGGCGAGCGAGTTCACCGCCGCCACCAACGGCCACACCGCCTACCTCAACCAGACACTCAGCGGAGTCCGCCAGGCGCCCGTGCCCACCAGCGCGGTGCTGCACGAGATGGCGCTGCGGGCCCGCGACCAGGGGGACACCGCATGAGCACGCCCGACGACCCGAGAAGGACGATGGCCCTGACCCCGCCCGAGCAGGACGCCCCGCTCGTCCTCACCCCGCCCGAGCCCGTGCCGGCGGTCCGCGCCGAGCAGGCCTCCGGCCTCGTACCGCTCGACGAGTCCGTCCGTACGGAGATGTCCCGCCGGGCCGTCGAGTACGTCGGCTCGCTCTCCGGACTCGACCCTCGCTCCCCCGAGTTCGCCGGCCGCATCGGCGAGATCGCGGCGCTCGGCGCGGGCGAGATGCGCGCCGCCGCCCAGCAGTCCAACCGGATGCTGGACCGCACGGTCCGCTCGCTCGGCCAGGGCGGCGGCGACGCCCAGGCCCGGGTCGGCGGCTCGCTGGTCGAACTCCGGCGCACGGTCGAGGACCTGGACCCCCGGGACACCCCCGGCAAGGGCGCCCGCCGCCTCCTCGCCAAGCTGCCCGGCGGCAACAGGTTCCGCGACCACGTCGCCAAGTACGCCTCCTCGCAGGCCACGTTGAACCGGATCGTCGGTTCGCTCCGCGGCGGCCAGGACGAACTGCGCCGCGACAACGCCGCGTTGCAGACCGAGCGCGGCCGCCTGTGGGAGACCATGGGCAAGCTCCAGGAGTACGCGGTGCTCACCGAGGCCCTCGACGGGGCCGTGGCGGAGCGCATCGCACTCACCCCCGACCCGGCCCAGGCGGACGCGCTCCGCGCCGACGTCCTCTTCCCGGTCCGGCAGAAGCACCAGGACCTGCTCACCCAACTCGCCGTCTGCGCGCAGGGATACCTGGCGATGGACGTGGTCCGCCGCAACAACGAAGAGCTGATCAAGGGCGTGGACCGGGCCGCGACGACGACCCTGTCGGCGCTGCGGATCGCCGTGATGCTCGCCTCGGCGCTGGAGAACCAGCGGAAGGTCACCGAGCAGATCGACGTGCTGCGTTCGACGACGGAGGACCTGATCCGCGGCAACGCCGAGATGCTCGCGACCCAGGCCGGCGAGATCCAGCGGATCGCGGCCGACCCCGCGGTGGGCGCCGAGACCCTCCGCACCGCCTTCCAGCAGATCTACCGGACGCTCGACGCCATCGACACGTACAAGGTCCGGGCGACCGAGTCCATGGCGGCCACCGTGGAGTCCCTCACCTCCGAACTCCAGGAGGCGAGCGCCCACTTGGCGCGCAGCCGCCGCACCGGCGCCCTGGAAGGCGGTGGCCCCGCATGACGCCCCCCACCGGCCCCAAGGCCCGCACCCGTCCCCGTCCCCGCTTCCTCTCCCGCGCCCTCGCCGGCCTCGCCCTCACCCTCCTGGTGACGGCGACCGGCAGCTCCTGCTCGACCGTCGACAACAGCGCGGCCGGCGGCCAGGGCGACCCCGTCGACCGGCACGGCCAGGCGTTCGCACCCGGCACCCTGCGGGTCCTGGCTTCCTCGGAGCTGGCCGACATGGCGCCGGTGCTCGAAGAGGCCAGGAAGGCCACCGGGATCACCGTCCGCCCCACGTACGCGGGGACCCTGGACGCGGTGGAGCGGATCGCGTCCGGCGAGGCGGACAAGTCCTTCGACGCGGTGTGGCTCTCCTCCAACGACTACCTCCGGCTGCGCCCGGACACCGCGGGGAAGATCACCGGCGAGACGCCGGTGATGGCCTCGCCGGTGGCCCTCGGCGTGCGGCCCGCGGCCGTGACGCGGCTCGGCTGGGATCCGGCGAAGGTCACCTGGTCGCAGCTGCACCGGGCGGTGGCCGACGGGAAGCTGACGTACGGCATGACCGACCCGAAGCGCTCCAACTCCGGTTTCTCCGCGCTGGTCTCGGTCGCCTCCGGCCTGTCCGGCGCCCAGTCGGCGCTCACCGCGCAGGACGTCACCAAGGCCACGCCCCGCCTGAAGGAGTTCTTCGCGGGCCAGCAGCTGACCTCGGGCTCCTCGGGCTGGCTGGCCACCGCGTACGCCCGCCGCACCGACGTCGACGCGCTGGTCAACTACGAGTCCGTGCTGCTCTCGGCGCCCGGGAACCTGACCGTGATCCGGCCGTCCGACGGGGTCGTGACCGCCGACTACCCGTTCACGCTGCTGACCGCCGCCCGCCCGGAGGCCAAGGAGGCGGCCGGCCGGCTCACCACGTATCTGCGCACCCCGGACGCCCAGCGGCGGATCACCGAGACGACCCGCCGCCGCCCGGTCGTCGCCGGTGTGGAGCCGGCCGCCCCGCTCGCCCGTGACCAGCGGCGCGAGCTGCCGTTCCCGGGCAGCCGGGCGGTCGCCGACGGCCTGCTCGACGCCTACGACAACACCCTGCGCAGGCCGTCCCGCACGGTGTACGTGCTCGACACCTCGGGCTCGATGGGCGGCGAGCGGCTCACCCGGCTGAAGTCCGCGCTCACCGAGCTGACCGGCGACTTCCGGGACCGCGAGGAGGTGACGCTGATGCCCTTCGGCTCGTCCGTGAAGCAGGGCGAGGTCCGTACGCACACGGTCGACCCGGCCGCGCCGAAGGCCGCGCTCGACGCCATCAGGTCCGACGCCCGGGGCCTCACCGCCTCCGGCGGCACCGCGATCTACTCCAGCCTCCAGGAGGCGTACCGCTACCTGGGCAAGACGCCCGGCGACACGTTCACGTCGGTCGTCCTCATGACGGACGGCGAGAACACGGACGGCGATCCCGCCTCCGCCTTCGACGCCTTCTACCGTTCGCTGCCCGCCGGGCAGCGGCGCACCCCGGTGTTCCCGATCCTCTTCGGCGACTCCGACCGCGGCGAGCTCGGCCACATCGCGGAGCTCACCGGCGGCAAGCTCTTCGACGCCACCAAGGGGCCGCTGGACGGTGCTTTCGAGGAGATCCGTGGCTACCAGTGACCGCCTCCTGCGGTACGCCGAGTCCCGCAAGAACCTGACCGGCTGCGCCTGCGGCCTGGCCGGCCTCGGTCTCGCCCTCACGGGCGCGGCGGGCGCGCTGTGGCCGCTCGTGGTCGCCGCCCTGTACACGGCGGGCGCCCTGATCGCCCCGCCCGAACGCCCCGGCACCCCGGACTTCCCCAGCGCGGACGAGCAACTCGGCGCCCTGCGGGACGACTTCGCGACCCTGCGCGACTATCTCGCCGAGGTCGAACTGCCGCAGGCCGTACGCGACCGGGTCACCGCCCTCGAAGAGCTCCTCGAAGCGCTTCTCGCGCCGGGCTGGGTGAGCGACCCGGAGCAGCTGCACGTCCTGGCCCGCGCGGTCCGCCAGGACGTCCCCGAGGCCGTGGACGCCTTCGTACGGACCCGCTGGTGGTCCCGGGTGACCCCGGGCGCGGAGCCGCCCGAGCGCCATCTGGAGCGCCAGCTGTCGGCGCTGCACGACGAGGCCTCGGTGATCGCCGACGAGCTCCACGAGGCCGAAGCGCTGCGACAGGAGACACATACGCGTTACCTTGAAGAGAGAGGGCATTGACCAAGAGGCCCCAAGATCAATTAAGTTCCGCGCATGACATTCTCACAGCGCAAAGCATCCCGCCGATCGGTCCTGACCGCCTTCGCCGCGGCCGCCACCGCCGGCGGCCCGGTCCTCGGCCAGCTCGCCGCCGCCTCTCCGGCCGCCGGGGCCACCGCGGGGGTGGACCCGGCGGACCCGGTCGGCCCCCAGGAGTACCCCTCCAACACCGCGCTCTACCAGGACCCGAGCCTGACCGAGGGCACCTCGTACAGCCGCCGCTTCCGCAGACACGAGTCCTTCGACCCCGACCTGATAGTGAAGGGCGGTTACCCGCGCACCGCGATCCTCGCCCTGCACGGCGGCGGCATCGAGATCGGCACGAGCGAGCTCGCCCTGGGCATCGCCGGCTACGACCCGGGGAACATCACCGCGCCCCGGATCGTCGATCCCGTGTACGACTACTTCCTGTTCGAGGGCCTGCTCCCCTCGGGCAACAAGGCGCTGCACGTCACCTCGAAGAACTGTGACGACCACGTGGCGCTCTCGCTCGTCCGCAGCCACCTCAACGTGCTGTCGCTGCACGGCTGCACCTTCGACCAGATCAAGCTGCCCACCGGCGAGTTCCCGACGAACGGCAACCGCTCCGTCGCCGTCGTCGGCGGCCTCAACAAGGCGTTCCGCGAGGCCCTGGTGATCGAGATCAAGAACGCGGGCTTCCAGGCGGTCGACGCCTACGACCCCAAGTACTCGGGCACCCTGGGCGAGTTCAACGGCAGCCACGTCACCAACCCGTGCAACCTCACGATGCTCTCCATGGGCGCGCAGATCGAGATGACCACGGAGCTGCGCGAGAGCCTCTTCGGCGACCCCTCCTCGCGCGGCGCCCGCGCGCGCACCTGGGACGAGTCGGAGGGCCGCTTCGAGTCCTTCCGCAACGCCTGCCGCCGCGCGATCGCGACCGTCGAGTCGGGCCAGCCGATCCTCTAGGTCCTCCGGGTCCTCCGGGTCCTCCGGGTCCTCCGGGGGCCGGACGTGCGCCGGCCCCCGGAGCCTGAGGGGGCTCCGGGGGCCGGATGCGTCGTGGTGGGCCGTCGTGACCCCACTGGTCAGGGCGGTGTTTCGGGGCAACCCACCACGAGTCTCGGAGGGGACTAG
Source organism: Streptomyces sp. NPDC037273 (assembly GCF_055603625.1). NCBI lineage: Bacteria > Bacillati > Actinomycetota > Actinomycetes > Kitasatosporales > Streptomycetaceae > Streptomyces > Streptomyces sp. NPDC037273. Next base: position 22,822 of record NZ_JBVJVO010000003.1, on the reverse strand, counting down.
CCGAGGCGCTCCACGAGCGCGTTGTACTGGTCCCACAGCTCCTTCGGCGTGTGGTCGCCGAAGGTGTTCAGGTGGTCCGGGACGAGGGCGGCCTCTTCGCGCCACACGTCACGGTCGACCTTGAGGAGGAACTCCAGGTCCTCGGCCGGCAGATCCAGGCCCTCGGTGTCCAGGGACTCCGGGGTCGGCAGGATGCCGATCGGGGTCTCGACGCCCTCGGCCTTGCCGTCGAGGCGCTCGACGATCCACTTCAGGACGCGGCTGTTCTCGCCGAAGCCGGGCCACACGAACTTGCCCGCGTCGTTCTTGCGGAACCAGTTCACGTAGTAGATCTTCGGCAGCTTCGTCGCGTCGGCCTCGGCGCCCACCTTGACCCAGTGGGCCATGTAGTCGCCCATGTTGTAGCCGCAGAACGGCAGCATGGCGAAGGGGTCGCGGCGGAGTTCGCCGACCTTGCCCTCGGCGGCGGCGGTCTTCTCGGAGGCGACGTTCGCGCCGAGGAAGACGCCGTGGTTCCAGTCGAAGGACTCGGTGACCAGCGGGACGGCGGTGGCGCGGCGGCCGCCGAAGAGGATCGCCGAGATCGGCACGCCCTTCGGGTCCTCCCACTCCGGCGCGATGATCGGGCACTGCCCGGCCGGCACGGTGAAGCGGGCGTTGGGGTGGGCGGCCGGCGTCTCGGACGCGGGCGTCCAGTCGTTGCCCTTCCAGTCCGTGAGGTGCGCGGGGGCCGTCTCGGTCATCCCCTCCCACCACACGTCGCCGTCGTCCGTGAGGGCGACGTTGGTGAAGACGGAGTTGCCCCACATGGTCTTCATGGCGTTGGCGTTGGTGTGCTCGCCGGTGCCGGGCGCGACGCCGAAGAAGCCGGCCTCGGGGTTGATCGCGTAGAGGCGGCCGTCCTCGCCGAAGCGCATCCAGGCGATGTCGTCGCCGATGGTCTCGACCGTCCAGCCGGAGATCGTGGGCTCCAGCATGGCGAGGTTGGTCTTGCCACAGGCCGACGGGAACGCGGCGGCGACGTACTTCGCCTCGCCCTGCGGCGGGGTCAGCTTCAGGATGAGCATGTGCTCGGCGAGCCAGCCCTCGTCACGCGCCATGACGGACGCGATGCGGAGCGCGTAGCACTTCTTGCCGAGCAGGGCGTTGCCGCCGTAGCCGGAGCCATACGACCAGATCTCGCGGGTCTCGGGGAAGTGCGAGATGTACTTGGTGGAGTTGCAGGGCCACGGCACGTCCTCCTGGCCCTCCTCCAGGGGGGCGCCGAGGGTGTGGACGGCCTTGACGAAGAAGCCGTCGGTGCCGAGCTCGTCGAGGACGGCCTGGCCCATGCGGGTCATGGTGCGCATCGACACGGCGACGTACGCGGAGTCGGTGATCTCGACGCCGATGGCGGAGAGCGGGGAGCCGACCGGGCCCATACAGAAGGGCACGACGTACATGGTGCGGCCGCGCATCGAGCCGCGGAAGATGCCCTCGGAGCCCGCGAAGAGCTCCTTCATCTCGGCCGGGGCCTTCCAGTGGTTGGTCGGGCCCGCGTCCTCCTCCTTCTCGGAGCAGATGAAGGTCCGGTCCTCGACGCGCGCGACGTCGGTCGGGTCGGAGGCGGCGTAGTACGAGTTCGGGCGCTTGACCGGGTCGAGCTTCGTGAAGGTCCCCTTGGCGACGAGCTCCTCGCACAGGCGCTCGTACTCGGCCTCGGACCCGTCGCACCAGACGATGTCGTCCGGCTGGGTGATCTCGGCGATCTCGTTCACCCAGGAGACGAGCTCCTGGTGCTGGGTGGGGACGGTGGTGGGAGCCGCGTTGTCGCGCGCCACGATTGCTCCTTGTTGAGGGGTTTTTTAGATGTATGCCCCGTGGGGGCCGCGACCCGGATGCTTCGTAGCTGCTCATCCGGTGCCGACCGCACTCATTTGATCATCCGATGGATCCGCCCATATGTCCAGGGGGGTGCACACGTGAGCATCGCCACTCATATCCGGGACCTACGGGGGCGTAGGTACGATTCGGTTCCATGACTGCAGCCACGCCGGAAGTGACCCCGATCGAGCGACCGCAGTCGCTCCCGACGAAGCCCCGGCTCAGAGGATGGCTGCACGCGGGCATGTTCCCCGCCGTGATCGTCGCGGGCCTCGTCCTCGTCGCCTTCTCGGACTCGCCCCGCGCCCGCGTCGCCTGCGGGATCTACGCCCTCACCGCCTGCCTGCTCTTCGGCATCAGCGCGCTCTACCACCGCGGCAACTGGGGCCCGCGCGGCGAGGCCGTCCTCCGGCGCCTCGACCACGCCAACATCTTCCTGATCATCGCGGGCACCTACACCCCGCTCACCCTGCTGCTGCTCCCCGACTCCACGGCGAAGCCGCTCATGTGGGCGGTCTGGGCGGCGGCCCTGGCCGGCATCGCCTTCCGCGTCTTCTGGGTCGGCGCCCCCCGCTGGCTGTACACGCCCTGCTACATCGCGATGGGCTGGGCCGCCGTCTTCTTCCTGCCCGACTTCATGCGCGCCGGCGGCATCGCCGTCCTCATCCTCGTCATCGTCGGCGGACTGCTCTACAGCGCGGGCGGCGTCATCTACGGCATGAAGCGCCCGAACCCCTCCCCGCGCTGGTTCGGCTTCCACGAGGTCTTCCACTCACTGACCCTCGCGGCCTTCATCGTCCACTACGTCGGCATCTCGCTCGTCGCCTACCAGCACGCCTGACCCAGGGGGTGCCTTGCGACGATAAGGGCATGAACGACCGCCCGAGCCTGCGCGAACGCAAGAAGGCCTCGACCCGCGCGGCGATCCGGAAGGCCACCTACCGGCTCGCCGCCGAGCAGGGCTGGGACGCCGCCACCATCGACCGGATCGCCGAGGCGGCCGACGTCTCCCCCTCCACCGTGGTGCGGTACTTCCCGGTCCGCGAGGACATCGTCCTCACCGACGAGAACGACGCGCTCCTGGAGGCCAGGCTGCGCGCCCGCCCGGCCGGCGAGGAACCCCTCGAATCACTCCGCGCCATCGTCCTCGAAGCCGTCCGCACGTCCTTCGCCGAGGAACCCGAGACGGCCGGGCTGCGCGCCCGGCTGATGGTCGAGATCCCCTCCGTACGCGCCCGGCTCACCGAGACCACCGCCGCCACCGGCCGCCGCCTCGCCCGCGCGATCGCCGAGCGGACCGGCCGCGCCCCCGACGACCTCGAAGTGCGGATCTTCACCGCGGCCGCCCTCGGCGCCCTCCGCGAGGCCGCCGTCTACTGGGCCGAGCGCGACCGCGCCGACGACCTGCCGGCCCTGCTGCACCGCACGGTCGACACCCTCAGGAGCGGCCTGACGACGCCCCCAGGGCGCCCCTGACGATCCGCGCCGACTCCGGATTGTCCGCGCACCCCCACACTCCGTGCGGGCAGTAGTCCGTCACCGTCTGGTAGACCGGCCGGTGCGCAGCGAACCAGTCGAGCATCCCCCGGACGTACACCGGGTTGTCCCCGTTCCTGAAGAGCCCCCACTCCGGGTACGAGACGGGCTTCCCGTGCGCCGCCGCGAACCGCACGTGGTGCTCCAGCCCGTACTCCTCGGTCACCTGCTCCTCGAAGGAGACCCCCGCCGGCTGGTCGTAGGCGTCCATCCCGATGATGTCGACGACGTCGTCCCCCGGGTAGCAGCGCGGCCACGCCACGGCGTCCAGGCCGCGGCTCGGCGTGAAGTCGAACCGGAACCGCTGCCCCCGCACCTCCCGCAGCACCCCCACCACCCGCCGCCAGTACGCCTTCCAGGCCGTCGGGTCCGGGCCGCAGCGATGGCTGTACGTGGTCCCGTTCATCTCCCAGCCGAGGACGAGGACCGCGTCCCCGAGGCCGTGCTCCACGAGCCGCTCCCCCAGCACCCGGAAGTGCCGGTCGAAAGCGCCCGCCGCACCCCGCCGCAGCCCCGCCCGCACCTCGGCGTCGGCGAGGCCCTCCTCGTTGCGGTCGAGCATCGGCACGTTCAGCACGAAGAGCCGCCCGGGCCTCTCCCTCTTCCACCCGGCCCACGGCCCGAAGAGCGCCGGATGCCCCTCGATGTTCGACCACCGGTCGCCCGGCAGATAGGTGTGCCCGACGTTCAGCGCGTCCCCGCCGAGCCAGGCCTGCACCCGGGCGATCCGCCGCACCCCCGCCTCGTCGGAACCGGTGAAGAACCCCGAAGGCACGCCGGGCAGCGGCTCGGGCTCCGGTTCGGGGACGGCCCGCCCGCCGGTGTGCCGCGCCCCCGGCGCGATCCGGTCCGGCGCGAGGAGGAGTACGAGAACGGCCGCGAGCAGCACGGTCAGTGCGGCCCGCGGCCAGGAGAGGAAGCGGCTCACGTCAGCTCGTCCAGAAGTCCCACCACCGGGTCAGGATCAGCATCCCGATGATCCCGATGTGCAGGACGGGCAGGGCGAACGCGAACTCGCCGAAGAAGATCCGCAGCCCGGCCGGCGCGGGCAGCACGCCCTCGCGGACGTTGTGCGCGGTGACGTACCAGAACATGACGATGGTGGCGACCCACGCCAGGCAGCACCACAGGCAGAGCGCGTTGATCTCGTACAGCGACTGGTACATCAGCCAGCCGCAGAAGCCCACGCCGAACAGCGTCCCGGCGTTGAGGCCGAGCCAGAACCAGCCCCGGTAGCGGGCCCCGGCGAGCAGCCCGGCCCCGACGGCGACGACGACGGCGTACGTGACGAGCCCGAGCATCGGGTTGGGGAAGCCGAAGACGGCCGCCTGCTCGCTCTTCATGACGCTGCCGCAGGAGACGACCGGGTTCAGGCTGCACCCGGGCTGGAAGCCGGGGTCCTCGAGGAGCTTGAACTTGTCGATCGTGATCACCCAGCCGGCGAGCACGCCCGCCGCGCCGGTGACCATCAGCATCCAGGCGAAGGCCCGGCTCGCGCCGTACGCCGCCGCCCCCGCGGTCTCCCGCGGGGCCTCCTCCCGCCGCTGCCCCGGCACCCCGTCCCGTACGTTCACCGTCGCCATGGCCCGGCCCCTTCCCGCTCAGCCCTGGAGGCGGCGGACCGGCATCAGGACGTGGGCGCTGTCCGCGAGCATCTCCTCGTCGGAGACGAAGGCCCGCAGCCGTGCCTCGTCGACCGGCTGCCCCGGAACCGCCTCGGGCCAGGGGCGCACGGAGCAGATGAGATAGACCTGCCCGCGCTCGCGGGCGGCGTCCTGCCACTCGTCCGGCACCGGGCACTGCACCTTCAGGAAGGGCAGGTTGAGGACGGCCGAGCCGCCCTCGACGAGCAGCGAGGCGTTGATCCCGGCGTCCTTCTCCAGGTCGAAGAGCCGGTCGCCGACGGAGAGGCCCATGGACTCCAGGGCCGTCCGCATCGCCTGCTGACCGGCCTCCGGCCCGTCCCGGCCGTCGCCGAGCGAATACGCCATGAGGAACGGCGTGCCGGCCGAATCGGCGGAGGGCTCGCTGGACCACGGGATCACCGTGAGAGTTCCCAGCGGAGAGGCGCTGCGCGCCGAGGAAACGACGTTGGAAGTGGTCATGAATCCGGATGTTAGTGCTCCAACCACCCTTTCCCCGCGCCGAATTCACTCGAACGGCCGACATTCACGCCGCTGGCATTTCCGCCGCAACGAACGCGGGTTTTCATCGTTGTGCCCTGAGGGCTCCTCCCGCCCGATGCGGGGGACCCCCAGCCGCCGACCACCAGGAGATCACTCATGATCGTCCCGCGCCGCGTCGCCTTGCGGTCTCTTTTCGCTCTGGCCGTCACCGCCTTCACGGGCGGCGCCCTCGGCCGTATCGCGACCCGCCCGCCGTCGGGAGTCACGCGCGACCCGCACGCCTTCGACGAGATGTACGGCGGCCGCCGGCTGCTCGGCTTCTCCGGCCCGGACGGCGCTCCGGTCGCCTTCGTCGACGGCCGGCCGCTGCATCTGATGCGCTGCGCCGACGGCGGATACGTCACCCCGATCGACCACTACGAGTCCTGCCCGACGCCGCTGGCCGCCACCCGCGCCGCCGTGGACGAGCTGGGCACCGCCCGGCTCTCCCGGTTCGCCGGCGCCCACGGCGTCCTCACCGACCCGACGGGAGGGAGCCCGCGTGGTGTACACGCGTAAGAACCAGCGCGATCTGACCGGCGCCGAGCGCCGGAAGTTCGTCGCCGCCGTCCTGGAGCTCAAACGATCGGGTGCGTACGACGAGTTCGTCCGCACCCACATCGACTACTACTCGGCGGACGGGGAGGGCAAGCTCCGGATCGCCCACATGACGCCGAGCTTCCTGCCCTGGCACCGCAAGTTCCTCCTGGAGTTCGAGAGGGCCCTGCGCCGCGTCGACCCGACGGTCTCCGTCCCCTACTGGGACTGGACCAGGGACAACAGCCCGGCCTCGTCCATCTGGGGCGAGGACTTCATGGGCGGCAACGGCCGCCGCGCCGACCTCCAGGTGATGACCGGCCCCTTCGCCCACTCGGCCGGCCGCTGGAACATCACCTACGCCATGACCGACACCCGCTTCCTGACCAGGGACTTCGGCCGCCCCCGCGATCCGATCGCACTGCCGACCCAGGCCCAGCTCGACGAGGTGATGCGGGAGCGGGTGTACGACGTGGCGCCCTGGAACTCGACGAGCGCCTCCGGCTTCCGCAACCGTCTGGAGGGCTGGGCGCCGGGCCGGGGCAACGAGCGCTTCCGCGTCCACAACCGGGTGCACCGCTGGGTCGGCGGGCTGATGCTCGGCGGCGGCTCCGTGAACGACCCGGTGTTCTGGCTGCACCACTCCTTCGTCGACCTCGTCTGGTCGCGCTGGCAGCAGCGCAACCCGGGTGCCGCCTACCTCCCGGCGGAGCCGCCTCCACTGGGCGACGCCCAGTACCGGAAGGTCGCCTCCCGCCACCAGCCGATGGCGCCCTGGGGCGTGACCCCGGCGGAGATGTTCGACCACAGCCGGATCTACCGGTACGCGTGAGCCCCGCACGCACGTGTCCCCCCGGCCCGCTGGGGCCGGGGGGACACGAGTGGTGCGAGGGGGGATCAGCCGCCGTAGCCGCCGTCACCGTGCCCGTGGCCACCGTCGGCGTTGATGCAGGTGTTGCCGAACGCCGGGTTCAGCAGACCGATCACGTTGACGGTGTTGCCGCAGAGGTTCACCGGGACGTGGACCGGGACCTGGACGACGTTGCCGGAGACGACACCGGGCGAGTGGGCGGCGACGGCCTCGGCGCCCGAGTCGGCGACGGCCAGGCCGGCTCCGCTGAGGGCGACGGCACCCGTGCCGGCGAGAACTGCGGCAGCCTTCGCGATGCGAGACATCAAGAACTCCTTGGACGTGGAAAGCGACCGCAGGAATCACGGCCGTCACTCCCGTTCAACGCCCATCTCGTGGCCGGGTCACGGCCATTGGGCCGAACGGGAAGAAAGAAAATCGAAAGAATGGCCCGCGAACCGAAATTCCGTCCGCCGCCGGATACGACGGAACGGCTTCGGTCCGCGGGCCGCGGCCATGCGACAAGCCTCTTGTTGCAACGAGCGAAAGCCCGTGGGGTGGCGGGGAAGAATCGTGTCTTCACCCGCTCGGGGGGCGGTGTGCTCAGTGCGCGTCCTGCACCAGGCCCAGCTGGGGGTCGAGGGCTCCGCTGAGCACCGGGGTGAGCAGTCCGATCTGAGGCTTCGTCAAGTCGGGCAGCCCGTCGAGCCCGTTGCCGCTCGGGGCCTCCAGGGGGTTGCCGACGACGGCGCCGGGGGTGGACGCCTTCATCTCCGAGTGCGGGCTGCTGAGCAGCGCCCGGCCGGGCTCGCTGCCCTTGAGGAGCTCGGGCAGCGGCGCGTCGACGACCGTGCCCGGCAGGGTGCTGGTCAGCGGCACGCTGGGCAGCGCGAGGTCCGGCAGGGAGCCGAGGCCCTTCTGGAAGCCGGTGGGCGCCCCCGGCATCGGGACGGGAACGCCGGTCGCCACGGTCGGCGCGTCCATCGGCAGGACCGGCTCCAGGCCCTGGAGCGGGACGATCACCGGCGCCTCGACGGCGGCGGCGGGAGAGGCCAGGGCGGCGGAGGCGAATGCGGTCATGAGGAGTCCCATGCCCGCGTGAGAACGCAGAGTCATGTGAGGTGAACGAGCCCCTTGGCCGAAACGTGGCGGGACTAACCCATGTGCAGCAACGCGCGGGCCCTCACCGGTGAAGGAGAGGGCCCGCGTTGACGCCTTCGGCTTTCGGGTCAGTGGCGCCGGGTGATCCGTCCGCCCCGGAGGTAGACCACGCTTCCGCCGATGATCAGCGCGGCGCTGATCGCGGCCGCGCCCATGAGCGCGGGGTCGCTTCCGGTGTCGGGCAGCTCGGGGTGACCGGGCGGCGTCGACGGCCCGGTGGGCGGCTCGTCGGGGTTGGTCGGCGGCTCGTCCGGGTTGGTGGGCGGCGGCGTGGATCCCGGCGGGGTCGACGCGGGCGGCGTGGACGGTTCACAGCCGGGCTCGGGCTCCCCGCCGGGCGCGGGCTCCTCGCAGTCGCCGGGCTCGTCGGGGTTGGTGGGCGGCGGCGTGGAGGCCGGCGGGGTCGACGCGGGCGGCGTCGACGGCTCCTCGCAGCCGGGCTCCGGCTCCTCACCGGGCGCGGGCGCCTCGCACTCCCCCGGCTCGTCCGGGTTGGTCGGCGGAGGCGTGGAGGCCGGCGGGGTGGACGGCTCCTCGCAGCCGGGCTCGGGCTCCTCACCGGGCGCGGGCGCCTCGCACTCCCCGGGCTCGTCGGGGTTCGTGGGCGGCGGGGTCGACGCGGGCGGCGTCGACGGTTCGCAACCGGGCTCCGGCTCCCCGCCGGGCTCGGGATACTCGCACTCCCCGGGCTCGTCGGGGTTGGTGGGCGGCGGCGTCGACGGATGGGTGGGGGGCTCCGAGGGCTCGTCCGGGTTCGTCGGCGGCGGCGTCGACGGATGCGTGGGAGGTTCCGAGGGCTCGCCCGGCTCGTCGCCGTAGCCGCCGGGTTCCTCCGCGTGGGCGCAGAGGTCGCCGACGGCTGTCGCGACGAAGCCGCCGAGTTCCATGCTCTTGCCGCAGACGTCCGCCGGCAGGGGAGCCTGGGCGTGACCGGCGGTGGGGTTCGGCCCGTCGCCCGTGCCTGCGTGGGAGCCCGCGGCAAGGGCGAATCCGCCGCTCAGCGACAGGATGCCGGTCGCTGCCGCCGCGGTGAGTACTTTCCTGCTGATGATCGACCGCATACCGCTCTTCCTCTGGAAAAAGGGAGAGACCGGCGAGGATCCCCCCTCGCTCCGACCGGCCTGATCCACGTCGATGGGTCGCGTGGGAATGGCCAGAGGGTATGGGCCCGCGCATGGCGCACAGCGGGGGCCACACGGCAGCTGATCAGAAAATCATTCGATCAGCCGACCGTGGGGAGCGGCGGCACGGGGGGGGCGCCGTAAGTGCCCTTGGGGGCAGTGGTACTGATGTGGCGTCAGCCGCCGAGCGGGAGACCACCGGGGACCGGGAGGCCGCCGAGCAGCGGAGCACCCTTGGTGGCCTCGTTGAGCTGGCCGGCCGTGTCCGTGACGGCCTTGACCGGGGAGCCGTCCGTGGTGCTGCTCAGCACGTCCGTCTTCAGCCCATTGGCGGCGATCGCGTCGAGTCCACCGTTCAGGCTGGTGGGGGTCATCGCCTCCGCGGCCATGGCGGGCGCGGCGGCACCCAGCGCCATCAGCGAACCGGCGACAACCGCGGCGACCTTGGTGGGCTTCATGAGGTGAATCCTTCCTCTGTACTTTCAAGTCACGTTCCGTACAGGGTTCTTGGCCGAATCCTGTACATCGTTCTGCTTCTGTAACGAGGAGTGCGCTCCCCGGAAACTCCGGGAGGAAGGATTTCTCGACACTGCACCCGATCGGTGCGGGCCGGTGCTATTTGCCGATCGCACACGTCCGCGCCGGTCCGGCGGAGGCCGGACCGGCGCGGACGCGCGGGTGACTACCGGACCGGCAGCGGCGGCTTCACCGGCAGGTCGGGCACCGCGACCGGCGGTTTCACCGGCGGGTCGACGGGCAGCTGCGGCGGGTCCACCGGCAGCTCGGGCACGCCGACCGGGAGCGACGGCAGGGCGGGAAGACCGGCCAGGTCCGGCGCCGGAAGTCCGCTGCCCAGCACGGTGGCGACCGCCAGGTTGACCAGCGAGGTCAGGGTCGCGGTGACCTGCGGGACGACCCCGGCGGCGTCGCCGGAGGTGACGGCCGCGAGCAGGCCCGCGACCGCCTTCTCGACCGTGGCGAGGGCGTCGTCGACGACGTCCGCGGGGGCGGCCTTTCCGGCCTCCGCCTTCGCGCCGGCCGCGACGGGCAGCGTCACCGGCGGTTTCACCGGGAGGTCGACGGGGGTCTCCACCGCGGGCGGCGTCACCGGAAGTTCGGGCGCGGGCGGGGTGACGGGGAGCTCCGGCGGGGTGACCGGGACGTCGGGTGCGGGCGTGTCCGGCAGCGGGGCAGGGACGGCGTCCTTGGCCTGCTCGACGGCGGCCGCGATCTTGGCCTTGAGGGCGTCGGCGTCGGCCGCGGGGAGCTGGCCGGAGTCGGCCTTGAGGGCGGCGGTGACGAGCTCGGTCACCGGGGAGGTCACCGAACCCAGGTCTCCCAGGGCCTCTGCCTGGGTCAGCAGGGCGGCGGCTTCGGGGAGGGGTGCGTGGGCGGCCCGGTCGGCCGCGGTGGACGGATGGTGCTCGCCGGCGACGGCGGGTCCCGCCGCGCCGAGGGTGAGTACGGCGGATATCGCCAGGGCGCTGAGACGGGGTGTAGCGAGGGGACGCATATGTGTTCCTTTTCCTTATGCGTCGGACAACTTCCCTCTCACCGTGCCTGCGGTCATAGCGCTCCGCAACCGCAGAACTACCGAGCGCCACGTCTCCGTTCGAGTGAATCCGCCGCGCCACCCTGCCCCTCGAAGGGGCGTACGCCGTTGCACCGAACGGCGCACGAGCATGCGGCCGAACGAGTACCGGACCAGTGACCACAAGGAAAAAGCCGGTGCGCCCACCCCCGCGAGGGAGATGGGCGCACCGGCTTCGGAAGGACCGATCAGGCGTGGCCGATCAGGCGTTGACGCAGGTGTTGCCGAAGGTCGGGTTCAGCGCGCCGATGACGCTGACGGTGTTGCCGCAGACGTTGACCGGGACGTGGACCGGAACCTGGACGACGTTGCCGGAGCCGACACCGGGGGACTTCACGGCCGCGCCCTCGGCGCCGGCGTCGGCGGCGGCGGCACCGGCGGCACCGGCGACGGCGGCGGCGGCACCCACGGTCAGAACAACGGCCTTGGCGATACGGGACATGGAGAAGCTCTCCTCGATCGAAATTCAACTCGGACTGCGCGGACTGTTCGGCCCGGCTCTCTCAACAACGCTCCGGGTTTTCATCGGTTGCTCTCCCGAACGGGTGACGTTCAACCGATCTTTGGGCCATAAGAGGGCCATTGGGGCGACTGGGCGTGGAATGGCGCAACACGCACAACGAGGAACCTGCCACGTGGATACGGGAGTTAGCGTTTCCGAGCATCTAATGCTTACTATCGCCCCGCGTCGGGGTTATAACGTTCCCGAACGTTGCTTCCGGGCCGGCCGCGCGTTCACCCATTTCGTGCGGACGACACCTTCCTCCCGCCCGGCCATCTCGGGTCTTCCCTGTCTTCTCTCAGCAAAGCGGAGAACCTGTATGCGGAATTCTGCGATTCCTGCCGTGCGTCGCAGCGTGCTGTGCGCCCTGTCGTGTACGGCGCTGACCGCCGCGCTGCCGGTCGCCTCCGCCGCCGCCCCCCAGCCGCCCCGGGAGGCGGCCCGCGTTCCCTTCGCCGCGCGCTACGAGGCCGTGCAGCACGGCGGGGTCGTGCGCGCCGCCAACTCCTCGGCGAAGGGCGCGAAGGGCACCGAGACGGTGAACGACGGCGCGACGATCGCGTACGTCGACGTGGACGACGACCCCAACACGTACAACTCCAGCCGCGCCGAACTCCCGGTGCCCGCGGGCTCGCGGGTCAGCTGGGCCCGTCTCTACTGGGGCGGGAACCTGCGGGTGGGCGAGCAGAAGCCGGCCAAGGACAACGGGCGGGTGCTGATCGCCGAGCCCGGCGGCTCGTACAAGGCGCTGCTCGCCGACTCCCTGATCGGACACCGGACGGCGGACGGCGCCGACGCCTTCCAGGCCTCCGCCGACGTCACCGAGCTGGTCCGCTCGGCGCAGCGCGGGCAGTGGACGGTGGCCCAGGTGAACGTCGCCATGGGCCGCTCCGAGGTGGGCGGCTGGGGCGGCTGGACGCTCGTCGCCGCGTACGAGAAGGCATCGGAACCACTGCGCCGAATCGGTGTATGGGACGGTTTCGAAACCGTCGGCGGTGGTACCCGTGAGCTCCGTGTACCGGTCGACGGAAACCGTTTTCCCGAAGGCACCCGCGGACAGTTGGGGGTCATCGCCTATGACGGTGACCGGGGAACTTCCGGGGATTACCTGGCGGTGGATACGGGTCGCTCGAAGAGCGTCCGGCTCTCCGATTCCGCCAATTCCGCGGAAGACGTCATGAACTCCAGCATCACCGAATTCGGCGCCGGTCGTACAGTCCGCTTCCCCGATGGTACGAACACTCTGGGGTACGACTCCGACGTCTTCGATCTGCGGGGTGCGCTGCGCGAGGGGGGCGACCGTGTCGAGGTCCGGTTCGGCAGCGAGAAGGACACCGTCTGGCTCGGTGCGCTCTTCCTTCAGGCGGACGTCCGGCGCTGACGTGCTGTCACCACTTGATACGGACCCCGCGTCCGTCACCGTCCTGCACGCGGTCCAGCCGGGTGACGGCGGGGTCGCCCGGGTCGTCGTCGACCTGGTCCGCGCCCAGCGCGCCGCCGGCCTGAGGGTCGCGGTCGTCTGCCCGCCCGGCACCTCGCTGTCCGCCGCCGTCCGCGCCGAGGGCGCCGACACCCACGACTGGCGGGCCGGCCGGGATCCCGGACCCCGGCTGTTCAGCGAGACGAGGGAGCTGGCCCGGGTGATCCGCGCGGTCGGCCCCGGCATCGTCCACGCGCACAGCGCCAAGGCCGGTCTGTGCGCCCGACTCGCCCTGCGCGGACGGATTCCGACGGTGTATCAGCCGCACGCCTGGTCGTTCGAGGCGGTCGAGGGGACGACCGCGGCGCTCGCCCGCCGCTGGGAGCGGTTCGGCGCCCGCTGGACGGACCGGATCGTCTGCGTGAGCGAGGCGGAACGGCGTACCGGCGAGGCGGCCGGGGTGGCCGCGCGCTGGTCGGTCGTCCACAACGGTGTGGACGTGGCCAGGTTCGCGACCGACGGCCCGGCCGGGAACCCGGCGCCCACCGTCGTCTGCGTGGGCCGGCTCTGCCGCCAGAAGGGACAGGACGTCCTGCTCGCCGCCTGGCCCGCGGTCCTCGCCGAGGTGCCGACGGCCCGTCTCGTCCTGGTCGGCGACGGCCCGGACGGCGAACGGCTGCGGGCCGCCGCCGGTCCTTCGGTGCGATTCACCGGGGCCGTCGACGACACCGCCCCCTGGTACCGGGCGGCGGACGTGGTCGTCCTGCCGTCGCGCTGGGAGGGGATGGCGCTCGCGCCCCTGGAGGCCATGGCGAGCGGCCGGCCGGTCGTCGTCAGCGATGTGGACGGCGCCCGCGAGAGCCTGCCGCCCGCCCACGCACCCGAGTGCCTGGTCCCGCCCGAGGACCCGGCCGCGCTCGCCATCGCTCTGGGCCGCCTCCTGGGCCGGCCGGAGCTGCGGCACCGCCTGGGCCGCGAGGCCCACGAGCACGTACTCAGCAGATTCGATGTCCGGCGCACCGGCGCGGCGGTCGCGGACGTCTACCGCGAGCTTGCCGAAGTGCGGGGGGCCGAGCACAGAGAGCCGATTGCGCAGTGACCACGGAAAGTACCAGCGTTCCTTCCTCGCCGGGCCCCTGGCCCACGGCGGGCCAGGCCTTCGGCCTCGCCTCCCTCGCGCCGCGCCGCGGCACGACCGGCCGGCTCGCGCTGCCGCGCCACCGCCGGGTGCGGCAGCGCTCCGGCGTGGCGCCGCTCGTGGCCGTCGACGCCCTGGCCGTCCTGACGGCGGCGTCCCTCCTGGGCGCGGCCCACCACGACCCGCGGCTGCTGCTGCCGATCGCGGCGCTCGTCCTGCTCCTCGACGGCAGGGCGGGGCTCTACCGGCCGTCGGCGCACGTCCGGGCCCTCGACGAGCTGCCCGCGCTGGCCTCCCGCGCCGGGGTCGTGTGGTGTCTGGCGGCCGCCGGCGTCGCCGCGTACTCCCCGGCGCTCGCGATCGGTCCGCTGCGGCTCTGCGCCGCGTACGGCACGCACGTCGCCGTGGTGGTCCTGGTCCGCGCGCTGCTGCTCGCCCGGCGGCGCCGGATCGCGCGCGCCCATCCCCGGTCGGCGCTGGTCGTCGGCAGTGCGGGAGCGGCGCGCCGGTTCGCGGCGGCGGTCGCCCAGCATCCCGAGTACGGGGTGCGGGCGGTCGGGATCGTCGGCGTACCGGAGCAGGGCGGTGCGGACCGGACGACGGCCGAGGCCGGGCTTCCGGTGCTCACGACGACCGAGGAGATCCACCGGGCCGTCATCCAGAACGCGGTGTGCGACGCGCTGTTCCTGGACGACGACCCCGGTCTGATGACGCTCTTCCAGCACTACGGCTGCGCCACCTGGCGGGTCGGCGGACGGCACCAGGACGGGCCGATGTCCGAGCACCTGTGGGGACACGCCTGGCACCGGGTGACGCCGTCCGCCGAGCGTCGCGGGCTGACCGCCAAGCGGGCCCTGGACATCGTGCTCGCCGCGCCCGCTCTCGCGCTGGCCCTGCCGGTGCTGCTGCTGTGCGCGCTGGCCGTGCGGCTCGCGGACGGCCCCGGGGTCCTCTTCCGGCAGGAGCGGGTGGGCCAGCACGGCCGCCACTTCACGCTCCTGAAGTTCCGCACGCTGCGCCCCTCCGACGACACCGAGTCGGCGACCCGCTGGAACGTGGCGGGCGACCGGCGGATGAGCGCGGCCGGCAACTTCCTGCGGAAGTCCTCGCTCGACGAGCTTCCGCAGCTGTGGAACGTGCTCCGCGGCGACATGAGCCTGGTCGGGCCCCGCCCCGAACGCCCTTACTTCGTCGCCCAGTTCAGCAAGATCCACGCCGGTTACGCGGCCCGTCACCGGATGCCGGTGGGGCTGACGGGCCTGGCGCAGGTGCACGGGCTGCGCGGCGACACCTCCATCGAGGACCGCTGCCGCTTCGACAACCACTACATCGACCACTGGTCGCTCTGGCAGGACGTCTGCATCCTGCTGCGTACGGCGGCCGGGCTCGTCCGACCCACGGGGAGCTGAGGATGGCCACGGCCGTGACGACGGTGCCCGCGGTCCCCGCGATGCGGGAGACGGCGGACGTACGGGAGTGGGCGCGCCGGGCCGGCGCGCTGTCCCCGGTCCTCGCCGTGATCGCGCTGCTGCTCGTCCCGGGCGGCGGCGGGGCGCAGGGCGGCACCGGCGGTACCGGCACGGTCGCGGACGCGGCCTCCGGGCTCCTGGTGCTGATCTGTCTGGTGCGGGTGCTGCGCGGCGGCGCCCGGCCGCTGACCCGGGCGGCGGCCGTCGTCCTCGGCCTGCCGGTGCTCGGCATCTGTCTGGCCGCGATCACCTCGAACGACCCGGCGGCGAGCCTGCCGGGCGTCGCCCGTTACGTGCAGGTCTTCGTCCTCGTACCGGCCGCCGTGCTCCTGATGATCAAGGACCGGCGGGACTTCGCCGTGGTCGCCTGGGGCCTGGTCGCCTTCGCGCTGCTCCAGGGCGCGGTCGGGGTCGTGCAGTACCTGACCGGTACGGGTGCCTCGTACCAGGGTGCGGACATCCGGGCCGTCGGCACCTTCGGGGCGACCGACGTGATGGGCATGGCGACGGTGGTGGCGTACGGGCTGGTGGTCGTCACCGGGATCGCGCTCGGCAGCGCGCCGGGCCGGACGCGCACGGTGGCGCTGGTCTGTGCCGGTCTGCTGTTCGTGCCGCTGGTGCTGTCGTTCAGCCGGGGCGCGTGGATCGCGACCGTGCTCGCCTGCGGGATCCAGCTGCTGCTCTCGGGCCTTCGGCGGGCGGGCCGGGTCGCGCTCGCCGCGGGCGCGCTCGGGGTGGTGCTCGTGGGCGGTCTGGGGATCGGCTCGGACATGGTGAAGGAGCGGGTCACCAGCATCACGCAGGTGGCGGCCGCGCCCGACCAGTCGGTGACCGACCGGTACACGATGTGGGCGGCGGCCGGGCGGATGTGGCGGGCCGAGCCGGTCACCGGCGTCGGCCTGAAGGGCTTCCCCGCGTACCGCGACTCGAACGCCTCCCTCGCGCTCTCCTCCGGCAGCGACACGGCGGGCGCCGGTGCCGCCTTCGCGCGCCAGCCGCTGCTCTCCCCGCACAACATGTACCTCCTGGTGCTGAGCGAGCAGGGCCTGGTGGGGCTCCTCGCGCTGGCCGGCAGCTGGGTGGCGCTCCTCGTCGGCGCGCTGCGCCGCAGGCACCTCGGCGCGGACTGCGCGCTGGTCGCCGCGGGCCTGCTCGCCTGGCAGCTCATCGACTTCTTCTACGCGGACATCGGCGGCCCGTCGACCGTCCTGATGTCGGTCGTGCTGGGCCTCGCGGCCTGGTGGGCGCTGGCGGAGGTGAGGCGTGCGTGACCCGTGGGCGGGTGAACCGGAACCCACGGACACGCCGCGCCCCGCGCCCCGGCCTCCCTGCGGCGCGCCCCTGACCGACCCCTGGCCGACCGCGCCTCCGGGCCCCACGGACTCCCCGTGGGGCCCGGAGGCCGCGCTGCTGCCCGGGTCCGCCGCCGCCACGGCCGGCACGGCCGGCACGGTCACCGGGGCCGTACGAGGCCGCCCGACGGCCGGCCCCACGCGTCCGGCGGCTCCTCCGCGGCCGGCGCGTCCGGCCGGGCGGCGGGCGCACGCACGGGTCCGGGTGCCGCGCCCCGGCGGCGACCGGACGCAGGGGCGGGGGTTCCTGGCGAAGGCCGCGGCGGTGACGGCCGCGCTCACCGCGCTCGGCGCGCTGCTGGGGCTCGTACGGGACCAGATTCTGGCCGGCTACTTCGGGGCGGGCGCCGAGACCGACGCGTTCCTGGTGGCGTGGACGGTGCCCGAGTTCGCGTCGACGCTGCTGATCGAGGACGCGATGGCGCTGATCCTGGTGCCGGCCTTCTCGCGCGCCCTGGCCCGGCGTTCGGGAAGCCTGTTCGGCGATCCCGTACGGGCGCTGGTGCGCGGCACGCTGCCGCGCCTGACGCTCGCCGTGGGAAGCGCGGCCGCTCTCCTCGTGGCCGCCGCGCCGCTGCTCGTGTCCGCGCTGGCGCCCGGGCTGCCCGACCCGGGGATCGCGATCGACTGCACGCGGCTGACCGGCACGTGCGTGCTGTCGTTCGCGCTGGTCGGATACTGCTCGGCCGCGCTGCGCGCGCACGGCTGCTTCGTCCCCCCGGCGACCATCTACGTGGCGTACAACATCGGCATCATCGGCACGATCCTGCTGCTCCGCGAGCCGTGGGGGGTGCGGTCCGCCGCCGCCGGGGTCGCGGTCGGCGGGGTCCTGATGGTGCTCGTGCAGGCGCCGTCGCTGCTGCGCGAGCTGCGGACCCGGCCGGTGCCGGCGCGGGAGCCCGAGGCGCTCGCGCCGGGTGAGTCGGGCGAGGGCCGGATCGTGCTCCTGGGGCTGATCGCGCCCGTCGTCGCGTTCTCGCTGTGCCGCCAGTCACAGACGCTGATCGAACGGTTCCTCGCGTCCCCGCTGCCCGCCGGCGCCATCTCGCATCTGAACTACGCGCAGAAGGTCGCGCAGATGCCGATGATCCTCTCCCTGATGCTGTGCACGGTCAGCTTCCCGGTGGTCGCCAGGGCGCTCGCGGCGGGCGAGACCGAGGCGGCCCGCCGCCGGGTCGAGCGAGACCTGCTGCTCGCCGCCGTCGTGGTGCTCGTCGGCGCCTCTACGGTGATCGCGGCCGCCCCACGGATCGTCGAACTGCTCTTCGAGCGCGGCGAGTTCAGCGCCGCCGACACCACGTCCACCGCCGCCGTCATGCGGGTGTACGCCCTCGGGCTGCTGGGCCAGACCATGGTCGGCGCCCTCGTCCGCTGCTACTTCTCCGCCGCCCGCCCCCTCTGGTACCCGGCCGCCGCCATGGCCGCCGGCCTCGCCACCACCGCCGCCGCCGGCGTCCCCGGCGCCCACTACTGGGGCGCCGTCGGCATCGCCGCCGCCAACGCCCTCGGAATCACCCTCACCGCCGTCCTGCTGCTGCGCGGCGCCCACCGGCAGTCCGTGCCGGTCCGGGTCGACCGGCTCGGCGAGGGTCTCCTCCGGCTCGCCACCGCGGGCGCGTGGGCCACCGGAGCCGGCTGGCTCTGCCAGCTGGCGATCGGCCCCGCCGCCCTCGCCGTCGCCGTCGCCTGCCTGGCCGTCTGCGGCGTCTTCCTGCTCTTCATCGCCTGCGCCGCCAAGGCGCCGGAGATTCCGCCCCTGCCCCGCTCCGCCTCCCGGAGGACCCCCCATGCCCGCCGCCACCGCGCTGCGCCGTCTGCTGCCGAAGCCGCCCCTGTGGGTGAAACCGCCCCTGTGGGTGGCGATGTACCACTCGATCACGGACACCGCTGACGACCCGTACCGGGTGACCGTCTCCCCCGTGCGCTTCGCCCGGCAGCTGCACTGGCTGGGCGACCGCGGCCTGCGCGGGGTGTCCGTACGGGAGCTGCTCGACGCCACCGCGGCCGGACGCGCCAAGGGACTCGTCGGCCTCACCTTCGACGACGGCTACGCGGACTTCCTCGACTCGGCGCTGCCGCTGCTGCGCCGGCACGGCTTCACGGCGACGGTCTACGTCCTGCCGGGCCGGCTCGGCGGCGAGAACTCCTGGGACAGCGAGGGGCCGCGCAAGCCGCTGCTCACCGAGGACCAGATCCTGCGGATCGCCGACGCCGGCATGGAGATCGGCTCGCACGGCCTCACGCACGTCTCGCTCACCGACGCCGACGACACGACGCTCGCCGCCGAGACCCGGCGGAGCCGCGAACTCCTCGAGGAGATGACCGGCGGCCCCGTCGACGGCTTCTGCTACCCGTACGGGCAGGTCGACCCGCGCGCGATCCACGCCGTACGGAAGGCCGGTTACCGCTACGCCTGCGCGATCGACCCGGGGCAGCACACCGGCGCGTACGCCCTGCCCCGCGTGCACATCGGCGAGGACGACACCTCCTGGCGGCTCACCGCCAAGCGCGCCCTGCACCCGCTGCGCCGCCGCCACCCCGCCGATCTGATCCCCGCCCAGCACGCCCCCGCGGCCGGTGCGCCGTGAAGGTCCTGCACGTGATCACCGGACTCGGCATCGGCGGCGCCGAGCAGCAACTGCGGCTGCTGCTGCGCCACCTCCCGGTCCGCGGCGAGGTGGTCACCCTCACCAACCCGGGCGCCGTCGCCGCGGGCATCGAGGCGGACGGCACCCCCGTCACCCACCTCGGCATGACCGGCAACCGCGACCTCGGCGCCCTGCCCAGACTCGCCCGGTTCGTCCGCCAGGGCCGCTACGACCTCGTCCACACCCACCTCTACCGGGCCTGCGTGTACGGCAGGACGGCGGCGCGCCTCGCCGGGATCCGCCGGGTGATCGCCACCGAACACTCCCTGGGCGAGACGCAGATCGAGGGCCGCCCGCTCTCCCCGGGCACCCGCGCCCTGTACCTCGCCTCCGAGCGGCTCGGCACCTCCACGGTCGCCGTCTCGCCCAGCGTGGCCCGCCGGCTCGCCGACTGGGGCGTGCCCCAGGACCGCATCCACGTCGTGCCCAACGGCATCGAGACCGACCGCTTCGCCTTCGACGCGGCCGCCCGCCGCCGGGCCAGGGAAGCCCTCGGCATCCCCGCGGACGCCCATGTGGTGGGCGGGGTCGGGCGCCTCACGCCCGGCAAGCGGTTCGACCGGCTGGTACGGGCGGTGGCGTCGGTGCCGGACACCCGGCTGCTCCTCGTCGGCGAGGGCGGGCACCGCGAGGACCTGCTCCGGGTGGCCCGCGAATGCGGGGCCGCCGACCGGGTGCTGCTCGCCGGGGCCTGCGAGGACCCGCCGACCACCGCGGGGGAAGGCCCGTCACTGCCCGGACTGCTCGCCGCGATGGACGTCTTCGTGTCCACCTCGCCCGACGAGACCTTCGGGCTCGCCGTCGTCGAGGCCCTCGCCGCCGGACTGCCCGTGCTGTACGTGGCCTGCCCGGCGATCGACGACCTGCCACCGGACGCGGCACCGGGCGCCCGCCGGATCGGCAAATCCGTGCCCGAGCTGATCTCCGCGCTGCGCGGCATCCGGGACGCCCGGCTCGCCAGGCTGCCCGCGCCCGCGGCCGCCCGTCACTACGACATCGCGCACAGCGCCCGGAAGTTGATGTCCCTCTACGACCAGTCCGTCCACGGCACCCCGTCCCCCGCGAAGTGAGAGAGCCCGCGCCCATGAACAGCACCCCACCCCGCGCCTTCCTGCCCGCCGCCCTGCGGTCCCCCGGCCGCTGGGCCGTCCTGCCCGCCGCCGTCCTCGCCGGGGCCGCGCTCGGCGGCGGCTACGGAGCCCTGAAGACCCCGCAGTACGCGGCCGTCAGTTACGTCATCGTCGTACCGGCCGAGAAGTCGGACCCGGCGGCGGCGCTCGGCTTCGCGCAGGCGTACGGGCGGGTCGCCACCGACATCGCGGTGACCGGCGACGCCCAGGTGTGGGCGGGCGTCACCGCCGACACCCTGCGCAAGAGCGTGCAGGCGGCGACCTCCCCGGACGCCCCGATGATCTCGATCACGGCCCGCGCCGAACAGCCCTCCAAGGCCGTGTCCATGGCCGACGGCGTGGCCCGCGCGCTCGTCCTGAACAGCACGCACGTCGCGGGCAGCACCGGCGTGAAGGTCGTCCAGTTCTCCCGCGCGACCAAGCCCGTCGCCCCCGTCTCCCCCTCCGCGCCGCTCTCCGCGCTCGTCGGCGGCTGTGCCGGCGGCCTCCTCGGCGGCCTGGTCCTCCTGGTCCGCCCGAAGCGCGGCACCCCCCGGGGCGAAGCCCGGCACTCCCGGCAGGCCTCCGCCCCGGCCGCGTCCGCCGCGGTGCCCGCCCCGGCGGTCGCCACGCACCAGCCGGAGGCGGTGTGACCCCGAGAACCCTGCGGACGGAGATCTGCCGTGACCAGGAGGACTTCGGACGCCTGGCGGCCGAGTGGACGGCGCTGTACGCCCGCTGTTCCTCCGCGACGCCGTTCCAGTCCCACCCCTGGCTGCACTCCTGGTGGCTCTCGTACGGCCGTCCCGGCGCGCTCCGGGTGGTGCTCGTACGACGGGAGGACGGCGAACTCGTCGCCGCCGCGCCCCTGATGCGGGCCCGCGGACCGCTGCCCGTCCTCACCCAGCTCGGCGGCACCATCACCGACTTCACCGACGTCCTCCTCGACGACGACTGCCCCGAGGCCGCGCCCGCCCTGGCCCGGGGGCTCTCCCGGGCCGCCCGCGGCGCGGTCCTCGACCTGCGCGAGGTGCGGCCCGGGGCGGCCAGCGAACGCGTCTTCGCCCACTGGCGCGGGCCGCGCCGACGCCTCCCCGACTCGCTCTGCCTCGAACTGCCCGCCGTCCCGATGGAGGGCCTCCTCGAACGCATCCCCTCCGGGAAGGCCCAGCGGGTCCGCGCCAAGCTGCGCAAGCTCGACGCGCTCGGCATCGACGCCCGCATCGTCACCGGCGAGGAGGTCCCGGCCGCCCTCGACCGGCTCCTCACCCTCCACCGGCTCCAGTGGCAGGGCCGTGGCGTCACCGCCGAGCACACCAGCCACCGGTTCGCCCAGCACCTCACCCGGGCCGTCCGGCCCATGGTCGAGCACGGCGACGCGATGGTCACCGAGTTCCGGCTCGCCGGTGACGTGGTCGCCGCCGACCTCACCCTCATGTCACCCCGGCTCGCCGGCGGCTACCTCTACGGCGCCGACCCGGCCCTGCGCGCCCGCAAGGTCGACGTCGCCACCATGCTGCTGCGGCACGGCGCCCGCGAGACCAGCGCCGGCGGCCGCGCCACGCTCAGCATGCTGCGCGGCTCGGAGTCGTACAAACAGCACTGGCGCCCCGAGCCCGTCCGCAACCGGCGCCTCCTCCTCACCGGCCGCGGCACGGCCCCGCTGCTCTGGCTCCGCGCCGGCGCCGCCGACGCCCGCCGCTGGGCCGCCGCCCAGGCCCGCCGGCACGCCTGGCTCCGCCGCGCCCTCGACCACCTCCCCCGTGGGGGGGGGGGGGGGGGGGGGGGGGGGGGGGGGGGGGGAACCCCCAACGGAAAAAAAAAGCCCCCACACCCCCCTCCCCCCCCCCCCCACCCCACTTCCCTACCCCCTCCCCCCCCCCTTCCCCCCCCCCTCCCCCCCCCCCCCCCCCCCCCCCCTCCCCCACCACCCCCCCCCCCCCCCCCCCCCCGCGCCCCACTCAGAAGGGCCACACCCCCTTCAACGCGTCCTTCCAGTCCAGCTCCACCTCGTCCTTCCACGAGTCCTTCGGCACACACACCGGCCCACCGATCCAACTCTCCACCCACGAACCGAGATTCACGGTCCAGCAGTTGGGCTCGGGCTCGGGCTTCGGTTCCGGCTTGGGCTCGGGCTTCGGTTCCGGCTTCGGTTCCGGCTTGGGCTCCGGCTTCGGTTCCGGCTTCGGCTCGGGCTTCGGTTCCGGCTTGGGCTCGGGCTTCGGTTCCGGCTTGGGCTCCGGCTTGGGCTCGGGCTTCGGTTCCGGCTTCGGTTCCGGCTTGGGCTCGGGCTTCGGCTCGGGCTTCGGTTCCGGCTTGGGCTCGGGCTTCGGCTCGGGCTTCGGTTCCGGCTTGGGCTC